>NZ_CP028897.1:2650000-2982500 GCF_003072645.1 Dongshaea marina | reverse complement strand
GTGACCTGAGTTACCAGGTTCAGAGGTTCTAAATGAGTGATAAGCAGCAATGAGCAGGACTTTTTCAGGCGCAATCCATAGGCCAGTGGCTATGCTTCCACCCATCTTCTGTCTGGCCGACAAATTGCCAGCGACACAAGCCGTTCTGAAACCTCAACGCAGCCCGGAAGGCAGGCAGCAGGCAAAAAAAGACGCCCAACCTGAGAAGGGCGCTCTAGCACAATCTACTATCTTTCCTTGGGTCATGCACCTGGATACTTCTTTGTGGTTTCGCAGGCGATGACCGGAGTATCTTAAAAGCACCCGGGCCAGTCTCAAAGCGATTTTTGAAAAATTTCCATTTTTCTTAAAGTAATGCTCAATTGCTAAAAATCGGCTAAATATCAAAAAGACAGCATCTGTGTCAGACTTAGGGGATAAAAGCTACCCACATGGCAGTCGGGGTCAATGAAAAATAGTTATCGGATCACCATCTCAGATCTTCATGGTACGCGGCACTTTTCTGTAAAAAAGATCATGTTTCGTTATCTGGCCTATGCGGCGATCTTCACCCTGTTGCTGCTTGGGATAGGCACCGCCATCATCTCTTATCTGTCTCACAGGGTCGATCTTGCCCGGCAACAGGTTGTGATCCAGCAGCATACCGTCTCCGGGCTCAAGGGTGATATCTCACAGCTGATGAGCAAGAAACGCGAGATAGAAAACAGCCTGGATGATAAACGGGCCGAGCTGGTGCACTTTAACCTGAGAATGGATGAACTCGAACAGACCCTTGGGTTACGCAGTGAGCGGGAACTTAGAGAGCAGGAGAAGAAGGCCCAGCCCGATAGCCATGAAGTTGAGTTGAGATTACAAAACCTGGCAACGGACTCCGTGTTGCGCGCCGTCATGCTGGAGCTGATCCCCAGTGGAAAGCCCCTTGAGTATAGATACGCCTCATCCAAGTTTGGCATGAGAGAGAATCCGATCACCAAAAAGCGCGAGCGTCATCCGGGGATCGATTTGGTGGCTTCGATGGGGACGCCCATCTATGCGCCCGCCGATGGCGTGGTGGAGTATATGCGCCGGGGAAAAAAGGGCTATGGTAATTTTATGATCCTCAATCACTCATTTGGCTTTACCACCCTGTATGGGCATCTGTCCAAATTTAATGTCAGCTATGGGAAATTTGTGCATAAAGGAGATCTGATCGCCTGGTCAGGAAACTCCGGGGACTCTACTGGACCTCACCTCCATTATGAAGTACGTTTTTTATCGCGGGTGCTGGATCCGGTGAACTTCATGAATTGGTCATCGACCAATTTTTCTCAGTTGTTTAGCAAGGAGAAGCGAGTCAAATGGGCATCTTTAGTCGCAGTGATCGACCAGACGGTGAGAATTCCACAACAACTGTTATCGCCCGTGGTTGTAGCATCCAGGGAGCCCTCTCCCTAGAGTGTGATATCCATGTCGATGGCTATGTTGAAGGAAAACTTGAGACCAGCCAAACCCTGATTGTGGGTAAAGAGGGGCGGGTGAAGGGGAATATATGTGCCAAACGGGTACTTGTTAGTGGCCTGATCGAGGGCGAATGTGCCGCCAACGGGATTGAGATCCTGAGCAACGGAACCGTCAAAGGGATCATCTACTCCAGCGATCTCAGTATCGAAAAGGGCGGCCATTTTGTGGGGGAAACCAAAGAATCGGAAGGGACTCAGGTGATAACACCTATTGAGGAGGCGAAAAAACAGCCCCCGAAAAAGCAGCCCGGGGAGCAGGCCAAGACATCCGGGGCCTGAGCTGTGGTGGTCATTGATAGAGCCTCCGTCAGCTGACCCCTTAAAAGGCAGGCGTCTATACTTAAGCCGTGTTAAGGACAAGGAGAGTCTGGCATGAGCACTCTACTGCAACGGATCCTTTTGAGCATCTCATTGCCCCTTATCTCCCTAGGGGTGAGTGGTGCCGATCTTAAATCCTACCTGAATCAATACTTCTCGGGTTCAGCCATTCAATTTGGCTACGGGAGTGGTACCTCCTCCAACAATCCCAGGGTCGAACTTGAGGTTCACTATTGTGCCAGCGGCCTTTATTACAGTGGCGGCCGCTCCTGCCGGCCCAATATCATTGCCAAGGGTTACCAATGTACCCCGGTTCAGGATATGGGGCGCTGGCAGATCGCAACTCAGGGAAATCAGGCTGCTTTGCAGTGGAGTTCAAACTCAAGTGGTCCCGGAGCCGTGATGTTGCATCTTCGAAATGATGGTGTGGTGGTGGATCCAAGGGGGAACCCCTTTGTCAGGATAGGACGGGCTCAGTGCAGATAGTGATTTATCCCGACTGCATTTTGTAGTATAAGCTTCGCTCCAATCTATCCAAGTATACAGGATCCCCATGTCGGATAAGTTTTTCTATAAAGGGCGTAAGCAAAAAAAGCCCAAACACGAGAGCTACGGGTATAACACCAAGCGCTCAGCCAAAGCGGGCTCGCAGACCAACCCTCTGAAGCTGACGGTTCCAGATGAAGAGCGTAAGGCTGAGGTTCAAGCTATCTTGCTGGAGCATGATCTGGTGGGCCAGATCAAGGTTGAGGCCTCGGCGCAGGAGAATATCCTGGAGCTGGAAGCTATCCTCAACAAGCCCCAAACTCAGACGTTTGAGAAACAACCAAACCGTAATGAGCCTTGTACCTGCGGCAGTGGTAAAAAATATAAAAAGTGTTGTGGTCAGTAACCAGCAGGCCCGCATTTTCGATGATGAGCAGGCGAGCGGCTCCCCGGGCCAGGAAGCCCTCGGGGATAAGCATGCAAACACAGGTGGAGCCTGGGTTTGCCTTTGAGGTAGACTGACGTTAATACTTTTTGGTGAGTGAAAGCATGTCTGAAGATGAATTTGAGGTAGAAGCGGTCGGGATTGAGATCTCCTCTCAACCGATTGAGTTGTATAAGATACTCAAGCTTGCTGATGTGGTCAGTGGGGGCGGAGAGGCAAAGCAGGCGATCTCCCAAGGCTATGTAGGCGTCAATGGCGAGCAGGAGCTTCGCAAGCGTCGCAAAATATACGATGGCGATCTCATCACCTTTAATGGCGAGTTCTACCTGGTGATCTGTGAGCAGTCACCCCAGGATAGCCCTCAGCAGTTACCAGAGCAGCCAGCGGCTATGAGCCGGGAGCAGAAAGCCCCCACAAAGCCTGCAAAATCTAAGGTGGATAAAAAGAAGCCATCTACCGGGCGTAAGCCGATCCGTTTTTAAGCGGATCGAACCGGGCTGGACCTGGGATGCTTAGCCTATTTGAGATGGGGAGCAAGTAGCGTCATCCAGCTGTCATCGAGCTGTTGATACTCGTCGATACATGACTCGACTCTTTCCCGGGACAGTCCTGCTTGCTGGGCCATCTCCTGATAATGCGAAGGATCATGCCCCACCACATGGCACAGCGTCTGGAAAAAGCGCTGCAAGTCCAGGCTATGCTCCCCTTGGAGTTGAACATCGTCAATCTCGTCGCTATCTTCGCTTTCAAGCTCAAACAGCTGGGCGGCACTGATGGCGATCTCTGAGCCCTGTTCAAACTCGTTGATTAGCATCCAGGTGGCTAACCCGTCGACCGCATCCTCCTCCCGGCCCACAACCGGAAGTTGATAGGCAGAGATCAGCGCATGGCCCAGCTCATGAAACAGGGTATGCATCAGTACATCCTGGGTGGCTTCACTGACCGGGATCCCCAATTGCTTTTCCCCGATGCCCTCAAATCGTTCAGTGACCTCAAGAATAAAGGCGTAGGGGATCTCGATCTGGTTGGTTTCGGGATCGTACAGAGGACCATCGGTTGCCCCAAAGCTGATGGTGAGGGGTTCAGATAATTTGAAGGTTTCATCGACAAGGGCGCGAAACTGGCGGATAGCTTCAGCTCCCTCCAGCTGCTGGCGGATAAGCTGCTCCTGACGATCTTTTGCGGGAAGGAACTCTATGAACAGTTCAGCCTCAGCGCCCCGGGTTGGAGAGCTTAGCAGGGTGGTTAACAGGATCCCAAGGAGTGCCAGCTGTTTCATGTCGTGATCCTTCCCATGGATTTTGGGTTTGTTACTTGCTAACCATAGCATGCAAGATCTTAAGTGAATAACAAGCCAGGGCTTGGTTCAGCTGTTCAGGGTTAAGCGGAGAGCACTCTTTTGTCGACAGAGGCAAAGTGGCAGGAGTGTGTTGCACAAGCCTGAGAGTTGAACTTGCTGGCCGAGAATAGATTTGCCCTGGTCGGCTAAGAAGGGGACCACAGATATCGGCGGGTCCCCGGGATATGAGTTAGCGCACAAACGGATTGGAGAGCCGCTCATTGCCAAAGGTTGAGTTGGGTCCATGGCCCGGAATAAAGGTGACTTCATCACCGAGCGGGAACAGCTTGTTCTTAATCGAGCTGATAAGTTCGGCGTGGTTGCCCTGGGGGAAGTCGGTGCGACCGATGGAGCGGTAGAACAGCACATCACCCACAAAGGCAAGCTGAGGCTGGGCTGCAAAAAACACCACATGGCCTGGGGTGTGTCCCGGGCAGTGCAGAACCTGAAGCTGCTGTTGACCCAGGGTGATAGTTTCACCCTCGCTGAGCCAGCGATCCGGAGTAAAAGATTCAATGCTTGGCAGGCCAAACATCTTTGCCTGCTCCGGCAGCTGCTCTAACCAGAACTGATCCGCCTGATGAGGCCCGATGAGCTCACAATCGAGCAGTTTGCTCAGCTCTTTGGCCGCGCCCACATGGTCCAGGTGGCCATGGGTGAGTAGCACCTTGGTGAGTTTGACTCCCTTGTCGGCAATGATCTGAGCCAGCTTTCCAAGCTCACCACCGGGATCGATGATCGCCGCTTCCATGGTGTCGGTACACCAGACTAAGGAGCAGTTCTGCTGAAATGGGGTAACCGGAATGATTTGATATTCAAGCATAACAATCGCCTATGTTGGCAAAATGAATAAGTGGCCGGAGCCTGGGCCCCGGCTTTGGAGTTAACTCAGTTTCTCCCTGATAAACTCAAGGCAGGCCTGGCGATCGCCCTGAAACGTGATCCGTGAGCCTTTGCGCTGCTGCTGGTAGCTGTACATGGGATCGTAATAACGCTCCAGTAGCTCATGGATCCAGGCCAGGTGAGCTTGGGTATCACCATTGTCGAGCTGGGTATCAATGGCGGATTGCAACTTATCATTGATGCTGCGAAGCCCCTGATCGCCTAAGCGTTTCTTGAGGCGGGTCAGGCTATCGGTCAGGTATTGACGATAGGCCGGGATCCCGGATGTCTCTCCGTAGTGGCGAAGGTAGCGCTGATACATGTCATCGACATAATCCTCACGGATCTGCTGGGCTCGCTCCTCCTGTGTCGCTTCCAGCGCCACGATCGGAGCTTGTTGCATGGTGTCATACAGAGTATCGGGCAGGCAGCAGCGACCGATGAGGCGGCTTTCATCCTCAACAATAAAGCTGTGCTGTCCCTGCTGGTACTGCTCCAGAATCGACTTAGCCAGGGCGTTTTCAAAATTGATCTGGCAGGGCTGCTCTTCAATCATCCGTCCGAAAGAGGATCCCCTGTGATGGGCCAGTCCCTCAAGATCGATCGCCATCTTCAGCTGGTGGAGCAGGTGGGTCTTACCACTTCCGGTCATTCCGCTCAGGACCCACCAGTTATCCCTGACGCAGGACTGCTCAATGGTATCGATCAGATAGCGACGCAGGGCCTTATAGCCCCCCTGGACTCGTGGACGGGAGTAGCCCTCGTTTGCCAGCCATTGCTGAGTGATCCGTGAACGATCGCCGCCACGAAAACAGCAGAGGATGGCATCCGGGTGCTCCTCAAGCTCCCGGATCCACCCCTGGAGCCGTTGCTGCTTGAGTTCCCCACTGATGAGCTTATGTCCCAACACCATCGCAGCTTCTGGCCCCTGCTTTTTGTAACAGGTTCCGACGGCGGCGCGCTGATCGTCATCCAGAATGGGAAGATTGATGCTGCACGGAATAGCGCCCTGTGAAAACTCACAAGGCGCCCGAACATCGATCAGGGGGCGATTTTCGACAATTAATCGTTCGAAATCGCTAAACAGCTCACTCATCCACAACCTCAACCAGTGACCCCTCACCTGCGGGCAGCAGCTCACCGATCGGGCTGAGATCCAATCCGTGACTCCGGGTCAGCTCAAGGAATGCCTCTTCGCCCTCTGGCCGAACCGCGACCAGCAGGCCACCACTGGTCTGAGGATCGCACAGCAGGTTGCGCTGGCGCTCGGTCAGCTCACCGGCCTTGTGCCCGTAGGATGCAAAATTACGGCAGGTTCCTCCGGGTACACAACCCTGCTCAAGGTAGTGGTCGATGGCGGGCAGGGTGGGTAGGCGGCCCAGTTCAATTCGGGCGCGAACTCCTGAGCCTTCACACATCTCCAGCAAGTGACCCATCAGGCCAAACCCTGTCACATCGGTCATTGCCGTGACTCCGGGAAGTTCAGCCAGCTGTCCGCCAATCTTATTGATGGCACACATGGCTTCAGGGGCGAGAGAGGCATGCTCGGCTTGCAGAACGCCTTTTTTCTGGGCCGTGGTGAGGATCCCGATCCCCAGGGGTTTGGTCAGGTACAGTTTGCAACCCGCTTCAGCGGTATCGTTCTGCTTGAGTCGATCCAGGTTGACGATACCGGTCACCGCCAGGCCAAAGATCGGCTCGGGGGAGTCGATACTATGGCCGCCAGCCAGGGAGATCCCGGCATCACGACAAGCTTGACGTCCACCATCGACCACCTGCTGAGCCACCTCGGCAGGAAGTTTTTCGATTGGCCAGCCAAGAATCGCGATCGCCATGATCGGGGTGCCACCCATGGCATAGATATCACTGATCGCATTGGTCGCCGCGATACGGCCAAAGGTAAAGGGATCATCGACAATGGGCATGAAAAAATCTGTGGTTGAAACAATTCCTTTTCCATCTCCAATATCAACGACGGCTGCATCATCTTTGCTGCTGTTACCAACGACCAGGTTGGGATCGTTAAAGGTAGGCAGCTGACTTTTTAAAATAGTTTCGAGTACATTGGGTGCAATTTTGCACCCACAACCTGCGCCGTGGCTGTATTGGGTCAGGCGAATATCGCTCATGGCCGATTCCTTGCTAATTCGTTGGGAGAGCTATTTTAAAAAAAGCTTCCGACAGAAGCGAGCATAAATAGTAAGGAAATAGGCTTAAAGGGGCCTAAAGGACAATTTTGTGGGGGAGCGCCGGCAAAAAACTGTGGATTCGCGGGAAGCGGGTATCCGCACTTCTGCTTTGTCTACCTTCGCTGCGACTGAGACGATAATTTAATCATCGGCATCAGCGCCTGTGGGAACTGGATTCTCACAGTGTTATCCACAGCCAGTTCACAGTTAATGTGGACAGAATAATCAGCTGGCTGCGGATGGTGACGAATAAGGTGCAAGCAGGTTATAAGCTGGCTCTTGCTGAGCCAGCTTGCTGTTACCTACTTGTCATCAAAAATGGTGAGCTCGTCAGGATATGGGATCGAGCTTTGAGCCCCCATCCGGGTGACGGATAGGGCACTGGCCTTGTGGGCGAAGCGGATCGCATCCTTCATGGCGTCTCCCCGGCTCAGGGCAACCAGCAGAGCACCGTTAAAGGTATCTCCGGCGGCCGTCGTATCCTTTGCTTCGACCCTGAAGCCCGGGATCAGCTCTCCCTGGCCCTGCTGGTAAAGGTAGGCTCCCTGGGCCCCCATGGTGATGATCACCATCTCGACCCCTTTGCTCGCCAGGAGTTCGGCAGCTTGCTGAGCCGTGGCGGTATCTGTCACCTTGACTCCTGTCAGGATCTCCGCTTCGGTTTCGTTGGGGGTAATAAGATACAGCTGTGAAAGCAGCTCATCGTCGAGGGGACGGGCGGGAGCCGGGTTGAGGACGATCCGGGTGTTGGCCTGGCTCGCGATCTCAACGGCACGCTCAATGCCATCAAGAGGAGTTTCAAGCTGCATCAACAGGTAGTCTGCTTGCTGGATCACCTCCTGTTTATCACCGACAACGTCGGCGCTGAGTTTGGCGTTGGCATTTTGCGCGATCGAGATGCAGTTATGACCTTCACTATCCACCAGGATCAGCGCGACCCCGGTTGACTCACCTTCACAAATCCGCACGTGATCCGTGTTTATGCCATCAGAACGAAAGCTCTCAACGGCCTCATGGGCAGCTGCGTCGTCTCCAACACAGGCGATGAAGCTTGGCTTTGCCCCAAGTCGGGCCGCTGCCACCGCCTGGTTGGCTCCTTTGCCTCCGCGAGCCTGCTGATAGCTGTGGCCCATGATGGTTTCACCCTGCTGAGGCAGGCGAGGGGATTGCACCGCATGATCCAGGTTGACGCTTCCCAGTACTACGATATTTTTTTGAGTCATTATTTTTATCCTCTGTTTAGCTATTGGCAGCGATGATCAGGATGATCCCTAAGATGTAGAAGGCAAACACCAGGGCCAGCAGCTTGTTGGTTCCCTTTGGTGCCGAGGAGAACTCCCGCCAGATGAACACTCCCCAGATCACGGCGATCATGGTGGCCCCCTGGCCCAATCCGTAAGAGACCGCATAACCGGCGACCCCAGAGGCCAGAATGCTAAAGGACATGCCGACACTCCAGATCACCCCGCCAAGGATACCGAAACCGTGCTCTTTGCGGCTACCTTTAAAATAGGCTCGCCCGCTCACCGGCTTACCCGAGATCGGCTTTTTCATCACCAACAGGTTCCATACAAAGTTGGAGAGGAAAACACCGAGGGAAAATAGCACCAGTGCCGTGTAGGGTGTGAGTTTCCCTGAGGCCGGGTGGCTGAAGTCAAGAGCCATTGAGGAGGCTACAAAGCGGTAGAACCAGCCCATGATCACCCCGGCAATAATCGCAGTGATCATTCCCTTGAGCTTATTGGAGTTTTCACCCGTCTGGATCCGCTTGTATGCCAGAGCCGTCAGCACAATCGCCAGGGTCACACAGCCAACCCCGGCAAACAGCAGCTCTGGGTTGCCCTGAGGCGTGCCTATGTAGTTGGTGATCACCCCAAGAACCAGGGCCAGTCCCACCCCGATCGGGAACGCAACGGCCATGCCTGCGAGATCGATGGCGGCAACCAGCAGAATGTTGGACAGGTTAAAGATGATCCCCCCAGAAGTGCCGATCCCAGGTTGTTCCAGTCTGCCTGGTGGAGATCCAGAATAAAGGGGCGCCCCTCCTGTCCCATGGAGCCTGCGGTAAAGGCGAGGACCAGTGAGAAGAGCAGGATCCCGATAGCGTAATCCCAGTAGAACAGCTGAAATGGCCAGCGCTTGCCATCAACCAGTTTGGTTGCATTCGCCCAGGAGCCCCAGCACATCATGGTAATGATGCACATCACCATCGCAATCGTATATGAATGAACGGTAAACATAATCTCTCCATAGTTCGCCCCTGAGGGCCAATATCTGAGTGAGTCACACGAATTTCAACGGATCGGGCTTTGTATTTAAAACCGCTAATCAGCATATTCGAGATGTTTTTTTGCTTTTTTATTCCAAGGAAAACGTTTGCGCAGATGATATTTGATCCTTTTACTCAGAGCAAACCAACACTGCTCCAAATGAGATCTCGCTCTCAATTGATCCCTTTCGGGCTGGTTAGCCAGTCAAAGTTATGAGGATTCTAGTTCGCAGTGCAAGGCAGATGAGTCTTGGGGGCTAATAGGGAGAGGGGACTCGCTTATTCGGAGTCAGGGTGAAGGTACTGGGAGCTGAAGATTAAGGGGGCGGCCCGGTTTGCGAGCTTCTGCAGGGTGTCGAGAAGCTCAGGGGTGAAGAGCTTCTCTCTTGGATCCCAAAGCAGGAGTGTTCCCAGGGTGATCCCTGAGTAGCGAATAGCAAACAAACCGACGGACTCAGCCTGGCTGACTTGTCTTAGCTCCCGGGAAAGATGGTTACTCCAAAAGCTGTGCCCGGTTTGAAAGCCTGTGGTTTCGGGAGCAAAATTTTTAGCCGGTTGCTCGCTTAAGATCTTCAGCAGCTCCCGGTGTGCTTCAAAGAGGGTCCGCTCTGTGCTGCTCTGCTCCGTGTCGGGTGCCTCTTCGGGATTAAGGATAAGAAATTGATCCATTGAGCCGGAGTAGTGATAGAGAGGATGATGACCTACAGCTTGTTTTTGTGCGAAGGCTACAGACTCAAAGCCGCAATACTTTTGGATGCCGTGGAGGAGGTATTCCATCATCTCAGAAAAGCGAGGGGCGGTTTGAGCATAACTGAGGATATTGTCGATGATATGTTGGTACATCCTTACCGGTACTCTTTGATTGCAAAAGATTATTAGACGAAGGATGCAGGGGTGATGCAAGTAAAAATCTTAGAAATCAATAGCTTGGATGCAATTGAGTCTCGGGGCGTCTGTTTTATGAGCTTTTCGCTATTAGTTATGCGCTCAATATTAAAGAATTAGGGCGGATGCTGGAAAGCTCCCTTCGATAACGGGTATGGGGGGCAGAAAATGCCTCGCTATCATCCAGCCAGAGATCCAATTTCAGTGGGTCACTGGTACGGGTTATATTTTTCCATCAGCCGACGCGATCTGGGCTCGGCATGCACCCGATTGAGGGCTCTTTGGAATTTTTGAACCAGCTTGTTATCCACATTGCTGTTAAAGGCGTAGCAGAACTGCTCGCTGCTCAGCTCCCACTTGACCTCAAAGCGGTGGGGATCCAGACCCATATCCTTGACCTTTTGCATCGCGATCAACTTGTTGGTGGAGATCATCTGCACCCTGTCGATCAGAAGTTGTTTGACAGAGTTTTCCAAGCGGTTTGAAACCTGGATCAGGGTGTCATCAAAACCATTATCAAACAGCAGTTGTTCACCAATATCGGAGCGAACGGCACTGATCTTATATTTCTTCGCTTCATTAAGGGTCTTAAGCTTGATCCCATCATCTTTTTTACCCAACAGCACTATCTCTGAGTAACCTATGTGGCAGGCCCACTTGAACAGCGGCTCACGAGCCTGGCTGCGAGCGGTGGCAAACAGCACGGTATTGGGTTTTTGCAAAAGCAGGTAATAACCCCGCGCCCAGGGAAGAACGCGGATCGGTTGCTCCTCGACCCCGAGTTTTTTCCACACCAGCTTGAGAAGTTCAACCGACAGTCCCTTGATCTTGCCATCTTCGGTGTAGTTAAAGGGTTTGTACTCCTCGGTCAGGTAGCTGAGTTTGCTGAAGTCGGGTTCATCTTGTGCCGATTGCACCATGAAAGGAAGACACAAGCCAAGGAGCAAAGATGACAGCAGTGGTATCCGCATGATGAGATCCCTTCGGTTGATACCTCTTTGATTCAAGATTAGAGGGGATCCTCACAGGCCGCCAATGTCAGGCGCTAATTAAGCGAGCTCTGCGAGATTGATATCCGCTGGAGCTAAAGCCGACTCAGAGCCTTTTTAGTTACTGGCGTGGAAAGGTCTGGATATCCTGGATCTGTCCATCATCGACTTTGAGTCGATAGAGTAACCGGCCATAGCCGAAATCATAGGTCCATAGCTCGTAGCTTTGCTCGATATTCTGGCTGGCATAGCAGCCGATCTCATTGCTGGTACATGGCACGAGCTGGCACTGGCCACTGGCATTACACTGCTTGCGGATATAGTTTGAGCCTTTGTTCGTCGTGACTTTTTCCTTACTGGCGGGTTGACCGCAAAACTCTAGCAACTGACTGGTAAGGGTTCCTTGTTTAATCACATGGCCGCTGCAACGAAAGGCCTGAGCGTGAAGACCAAAGCTCAATAGCAGGGCTAGCATAATGAGCAGGCGCATAGATACTCTCCTGTAAATTTCATAACTCCCGCTTGTAATAATTCTGTGGTACGGGAGCCGTGATTAATTAGTTACGTGGAAGGTCACGAATGGCTGTTACGACCCCATTGGTCAGGTGGAGCTGATGAATCATATGAGTTGAGCCATGATCATAGGTCCAGGTTTGGTTATTATCAGAGGCCGATACAGAAGCTGCTCCTGATTCCAATGGCGTACCGCAATACTCCAGAACCTTGGCTGCGGAGGTTCCCTCCTGAATTATTTTGCTCCCACAGCGCATAGAGGCGGCGGATACAGAGGCGCAAAACATTAGGGTTACCAGCATTGTAATCAATGTTTTCATCATCAGATCCTTGGCAGTGACAAGGGGCCCAGACCCCTTGAGATCAGGGTTTGCTATAAGTTTAGCCTTTGTTAAACCCTAATACATCCTGCATATCATAAACTCGCTGTGGCTGAGAGACTACCCAGCAGGCTGCACGCACCGCGCCTGCGGCAAAGGTCAGGCGATTACTGGCCTTATGAGAGATTTCGATCCGCTCACCCAGGGTGGCAAACAGCACCTTATGATCGCCTACTATGTCCCCGGCGCGGATGGTTGAAAAACCTATGGTCTTGGGGTCTCGCTCGCCGGTGATCCCCTCACGGCCGTAGACCGCATGTTGCTGAAGGTCACGGCCTAATGTTTTGGCAATCTCTTCGCCCATACTTAGCGCCGTCCCACTGGGAGCATCGATCTTAAATCTATGGTGGGCCTCGATGATCTCAATATCCGCTTCATCTCCCATCACGGCAGCGGCCTCTCGGAGCAAACGGAACAGCAGGTTAACCCCAATGCTGTAGTTGGAGGAGATCACCAGGGGGATCCGCTCGCTCAAAGCGTGTAAACGCTTTTTCTGCTCGCTGCTAAAGCCCGTAGTTCCGACAATCATAGGGACCTTGCTTTGTGCGGCGATCTCACCGTGGGCCAGGGTCGCCGAGGGCTCACTGAAATCTATGATCACATCCACTGAGTCGACAACACTTGCCAGGCTACTGACCACAGGCACCCCGAGCCGTTCCGGGCCGATCAGTTGCCCTGCATCCAGTCCCAGGACTTCGTTTCCCGGGGTTTCAATAGCCGCACCAATGACGGCATTGGTTGATTGATAGACAGCCTCCAGCAGGGCGCGCCCCATCCGTCCGGCACAACCGATAATACAGACTCGTGTCTTCTCCATCTTAATTCCTTAGACATACCCAGATGAGATTGATGGTAGCGAGTTGCACCACAAAACGAAAGAGAGAGTTGAGATTGTGCCCGGATCCAAAAGGCCAACGCAGCCAGAGAGCGACAAGCAAAGCTTGAGTTATGTGAACTATCCCAAGAATTTAAACTAAAGTGTTAATTTTCCAAAGAAACCTCTCAAACTGTATTAACCTTAAAGAGGAGAACAAAAATAATAATCACAGCGGACGAAGGTAGTTCAGGGATGTTTAATAATCGCCAATTCACGTTTGTTTCTTTGGTGATTGCGGTTCTGGCTTTGATTTGGTTGGTGTCGCGCAATCATCATGTGCAGCTGATCACCGCAGGGATCGCGGTATTCCTGTTTGGGATGTATTTTCTTGAGCAGGGGTTCTCTCAGCTCAGTAGCGAGCAATTAAAAGAGTATCTGCGACGTTTTACCAATACCATACCCCGAAGTTTATCTCTGGGGGTGATCACCACGGCCCTGGCGCAGTCCAGCTCACTCATATCCCTGCTCACCATCTCATTTCTCAGCGCCGGACTTTTGAGCCTTAAGGCGGGGATCGGCATCATCTTTGGTGCAAACCTTGGAACCACCACAGGGGCCTGGCTCATTGCGGCCCTGGGCCTGAAAATTAAGGTTGCGGCTTACGCCTTACCCCTGTTGGTCCCGGCGATCGTTCTCATCTCATTCAATCAAAGAACCATTCGTGGCTGTGGCTTTGTACTGGCCGGGGTGGGATTTCTGTTTCTTGGAATCGATTTTATCAAGGAGGGGTTTGAAAGTTTCAGCCAGACCATAGAGTTGGGTAAATATCACTTTCACGGGTGGAAGGGGTTATTGATCTTTATTCCCATCGGGATCCTGATCACCCTGGTATTGCAGTCGAGTCACGCAACCCTGCTGCTGACCATTGCCGCTCTGAGCACGGGACAGCTTAGCTATGTGAATGCACTGGCGGTGGCGATTGGCTCAAATCTTGGAACCACCATCACCGCGATTCTTGGCTCGATTCAGGCCCACCTGGAGGGAAAGCGGCTCGCGTTAGCCCACCTGGTGTTTAACCTCATCACTAGTGTTGTGGTGATCTCTCTCTTCTATCCCCTGTTGACCTTCAATAACATGCTGGCCGATCTGCTGCAGATTAACTCGGGTGATTACACCCTGAGACTGGCCCTTTTTCACTCCCTGTTCAATCTGCTGGGTGTGTTGCTGCTGGTGCCCTTTGTCGATCCCCTGATCCGTTTTATTCAGTGGGTCCTGCCCAGGCGTAAGACCCAGGATAACGTAATTCACGCACGTTATCTGACCAAGATGGCGGGCGGCACCTCGGCCTCAGCCCTGGAGTCTCTGGTTCGGGAGACGGCGCACCTGTTTCACCAGTTTCAGAAGATCACAGCCCGTGGGTTAGTGGGGGTGCCGCGCCATGCAATTTATTCGACCAAGCCGACCAATGAGGTGCTTCGCTCTGCGGATAATGTCTGGCCCTCGGTGAAACTTCTCTACTACCAGAGAGCCAAGACCCTGTTCGGCGAGATCCTGACCTTTGCTGCGACCTGCAAAGAGGGGATGAGTGAAAAGGATATAGAACGTATCGATCAGCTGGTCTCGGTTTGCCGGACCATAGTGGAGGTGATCCGGCTGGAGCGCAACATTCAGCATAATATGTCTTCGGCGATCCTGACCGGCGCACGGCCATTGCGTGATAAATACCATCAGCTTCAGGAGCGGTTAATTGGCTTACTGCGAGGGATGCATCACCTGCCTAAAGTTGGGGATCCTGAAGACCGGCAGCGCTGGGCAGAGGAGCAAAAAAAACGCTTACGCCATGATGCCAGTCAGGATCGGGATGATCTGGAGCTGCTGATCTTGAGTAACAGAGTCGATCCCCTGGTTGCCAGCTCTTTGATGAATGATTGTCAGACGATGCGTGAGATCCAGCGCCTGTTACTGAGGGTCGCCAAGGTGCTGCTGGTTGAGAATAGGGTCACGGATGCGATTCCCGAATTGGAAGCCAATGCCCTGTTTTTTGATTAAGCTGTCAGGCTGCTAACGGAGACGGTTCAGGTTATTCCCACCCGTGAACAAGATCATCGCCGCAGATGCTTCTGCTATGGTTATGGGAGAGGGAAGCAATAGGGTGATGGATCATGATGGGGCGGCTGTATCGATTGCTTTGGATTGGATTATTGATTGTCCTTGGAAATCTCCTGCCTGGCTTGGCCTCGGCAGAAACCATCACCATTTCGACCGGCGAGTTTCCTCCCCTAAACTCCGAACGCTTTAAGCTCAAGGGACTTGTCCCGGCGATTGTCTCTGAGTCATTTCGCTATGAGGGGGTAGAGGTTGACTACAAGTTTATGCCCTGGACTCAGGCTTACAATCAATCCCGCGATGGAATGGTAAGCGGGACGGCCCACTGGTATGAGTCCAAGGCTCGCCGCGAAGATCATCTCTATAGCGATCCTCTGATGAGTGAAACCATAGTCTGGTTCCATATGAAGGGGCACCCCCTGAACTGGAACAGCTTTAGCGATCTCAAGGGGGTACGGATTGCAGCCATCAATGGTTATACTTACAGTGCCGATTTTTATAAGGCGATTGAAGAGGGAGAGATTGATGTGCTGTTTGTCGACCGCCTCAAGCAGAGCTTCGATCTAATGTTGGCGGGTAAGATAGATGCAACCCTTGAGTCGATTGACGTCGGTTACTACTCGTTACGTCAGTGGTATCCCCAGTACACGGTTGATCTCTTTACCAATCACCCTAAGGCGGCGATGGTTCAGATGAGTTATCTGCTGCTCTCCAAGAAGGGGGCTAACGCTCAATCGCTACTGGATAAATTTAACCGAGGTCTTAAGAAACTCAAGGCCAGAGGTCGACTCAATCAGCTGATCTTTATGTCTCGCAGTGGTCAGCTAGAGCCAGAGCAGAGCAAAAAATAATCCCCAGGGCATAAAGCCTCAACCGGAAAATCCTAATTTGATTCTGGCGGTTTACTCAGTGGCGGCGCCGCGTATAATAGCCTGCCTATGGCAAAGAAAAAATCAAAATCAAAGGCGAGCGCCAGTACCATCGCCCTCAATAAAAAGGCGCGTCATGAGTACTTTATTGAAGAGACTTATGAGGCAGGCCTTGAGCTTCAGGGATGGGAAGTTAAGTCGCTGCGCGCCGGAAAAGGCAACATTAGTGACGCATATGTGATTTTGCGTCAGGGGCAGGCATTTTTGCTGGGAGGAACCTTTACCCCGCTGGATGCTGCATCTAGTCATGTGGTATGCGATCCCGAGAGAACCCGCAAACTCCTGATGCACCGTCGTGAAATCGATCGGATGCAGGGGCTGGTTGAGCGCCAGGGCTATACTCTGGTTGCTTTGGAGCTATACTGGAGTAAGGCATGGGTCAAACTCAAGATTGGCCTTGCCAAGGGTAAACAATCCCACGATAAGCGCACTTCCACTAAGGATAGGGAGTGGAAAGTACAAAAAGAACGCATGATGAAGAATAGTGTGCGTTAACACTGAGAAAAGATAACTTTTGTTATCTTTTCCCTTGATTTTAAGGCGATTTTCGTTAGTATATCGCCTGTCACTTGGGGCTGATTCAGGACTCGACGGAATTCACGAAACCCAAGGTGCATGCCGAGGTGCGGTTGGCCTCGTAAAAAAGCCGCAAACTAATAGTTGCAAACGAAGACAACTACGCTCTAGCAGCTTAATAACCTGCAAAGGCCCCTCTTCCCTAACTTGCCTGTGACTTAGGGGCTTTGAGGGTCATCCCTCACAGGATCGCGTGGATACCTTGCCTAGGGTCTGAAGCGTTAAATCGAATTAGGCTAGTCGGTCAGTAGCTTGCCCATCAGCAGCTTGCCGGCGAATGTCAAGATTGGGCTAAGCATGTAGTACCGAAGGCGTAGGTTTTTCGGACGGGGGTTCGACTCCCCCCAGCTCCACCACCTACAGACCTGACCAAGGTCGGAGAGGCCCGCAAGATTGAGCTCACGCTTGGTTTTGCGGGCTTTTTTATTACCAGAACGTCCGTAGAGATGTGCTGACATCCTACAATTTTGGGTACATGAATTGGTACACGGGTTCTGTGTACCTTTGCTGGAGAAAGTTATGGGCAGGACAACAAAACCGCTCACAACAACAGAGATTAAGGCCGCTAAGCCAAAGGACAAAGAGTATGTCCTGGTTGATGGCGAAGGTCTCCGCCTGCGTGTTCACCCAAACGGTAGCAAAAAATGGCTGTTCAATTATCAGCGCCCCTTCATAAAAAAGCGCACACAGATAGGGTTAGGCTCTTTTCCAGAAACATCATTGTCTGAAGCTAGAGAGTTCCGGCGAGAGTATAGGGTGCTTCTGGCTCAAGACGTTGATCCGAAAGAGCACCGAGATAGACAACGAAGGGAGGCGGAGGGAGCCCATCTAAATACCTTTCAGTATATCGCTTCGCTATGGTTTGAGGTGAAACGAGAGAGCCTCACTGAAGACTATGCTTTTGATGTGTGGAGCTCACTTGAAAATCATCTATTCCCAATGATTGGTGATGTTCCCATTCATAAAATCACAGCTCCCTTAGCTATCGAAGCTCTACAGCCATTAGCAAAGCAACGGAAGTTGGAGAGCGTGAAACGCCTTTGCCAGCGAGCTAATGAGGTGATGACGTATGCAGTTAATGCTGGCCTTATTCAAGCCAACCCTTTGATGGGGATCCGTTCGGTATTCAAATCACCGAAGAAAGAGCATCTGCCAACACTTAGGCCCGATGAATTGGGTGAGCTATTGAAGCGAGTCTCTGAATCCAAGTCACGGATTATTACTAAGGCCATGTTCGAGTGGCAGCTGCACACCATGTCTCGTCCGGGGGAGGCATCCACTGCCAGATGGGATGAACTAGACCTTGAACGCAATGTCTGGGTTATCCCGGCTAGCAAAATGAAGATGGGCAAGACACACACAATCCCTCTGACACCGCAGTGTTTAAAAATACTGGATACAGTACGCCCTATCAGTGGGCACACAGAGTGGATCTTTGTGTCGGACTCTGACCTAAACAAGCGCGCATCATCTGCAACGGTGAACAAGATGCTTAGGAAATGTGGTTACAAAAATAGACTGGTAGCGCATGGTTTGAGGTCCTTAGCAAGCACCGCTCTCAATGAATCAGGTCTATTCGACCCAGACCTTATCGAAGCAGCACTGAGTCACATGGACAAAAACGAAGTCAGGCGAGCTTATAATCGAGCTGATTACCTGAAGCGACGCCGGGCAATGATGGCATGGTGGAGTGACCACATCCAACAGTCGGGAGGACAGGCGCATGTCTATGGATGCATCTGAGCTGAGTAAGAGCCTCTGTACGTTAATGGTGGATGGTGCGGATCATGTAGAGGCAAGCAAATCTGCAAAAAAGGTTCTTAAGGAAACCTTTAAGGGTCAAGAGATTGAAGTGACTTATGAGCTAGAGCTCCTTTGTGACGTAATCACAAGGTTGGTTGCTTTTGGATCAACACAGAGTCTGTTATCAAAAATTTCGGAACGGCGTGCAATTGAACTTGAAGAAATGCTTGGGCTAGCCAAGAGTTATGAGGCTAGCACAAATCAGCTTAAAGAGAGCTGGGCACAATTGGCTGTGGAAATACACGGCTTAAAAAAAGAAAAAACCACACCGGAAAACCGCCAAAAGTGGGCCTCAAAGGCTGGTGCTGTTAGCGGGTTGAAGCGTAGTGCACAGGCGAAGCCTTTAGTCCAGAAAGCTCAAGAGATAGCTGCTCAGCTTCTTAGCGAGGATCCAACATTATCCCAACGTGAGATAGCTCAACGGATATATGAAAGCGGTGAGGTTCCTCGAAGTGTAGACTCTATTCGCAAATATATTGCTCAAGTTTTCATCGACTAAAAAATTTTTAGTCTAAATGGGTAGTTAACGTGGGCTGATAACTTTAACGCGTTCTTTATCCGTGCTTTAATGTTCCCACTATATTCCAATTGAAGCTGTTAGGTACTTAACATGAGCTATAGATTTGTCCGTCGCCCCGAAACTCTAAAAATGCTTGGCCTGAGTAACACGGTCCTCTATGGCAGGATAAATGATGGCCTTGTGCCACCCCCAGTGTCGCTCGGTGGGCGTTCAGTAGCGTGGGTGTCTACTGAGCTTGATGCTGTTATGGCAGCAATGGTTAATGGATCTAATCCAGACGAGTTGCGGAATTTGGTTAGAGAGCTGGTAGAGAGGCGCCAGGAGTTAGTGGCGTAGTGGGGATAGCAATCACAAGAGCTGTGTGGGAATCGAGTATCCCTATGCCAGAAAGGATTGTGGCCCTTTGCCTTGCTGATTTTTGCCGAGATGATGGCGCTTGTTGGCCGTCCATCGAAACGATAGCGAAGATGACCACGCAGTCCGAGAGCACTGTGAAGCGGTGTATCAAGCGACTCGTTGATGATGGCTGGCTAACCCGACGAAAAAGGGCTGGTAACTACAGTGATGGGCGTAAAAACCAGTCAAATCAGTATCAGTTCACCTCAAAAATAGTGGATAGCTCAACAGTGACCCATCCACCCAAGAGTGGACAGGTCAAATCGGACAAAAAACAGGGGAGTGGACAGGTCAAATCAGAGAGTGGACAGGTCAAATCGGACAAAAAACAGGGGAGTGGACAGGTCAACGGTGACCCCCGATCCGTTATTAGTAATGATCCATTATTAAGATCCAATACCAATCCATCTGAGTTGTTATCCACACAAAAAATAACCAAAACAGAGCTAACTCAAGTAGGGATGGCTCGCTTTGGTATACCTGGAGCCCTGCAATGAACCAGAGAGCGATGGAGATTTTGCGCATAGGTGACCTGAAGCCAACGAACGTGGTAGAGAGATGATTAGTCAGGCTCAACAGTTGCTCGAACAAATGGGGGAAACTCAACATTGAGAGGATCAAAGCATGACACGGTGGAAAAAGTGATCCAAAATACTTGGAAATCACCCATATCTGATAGCCACCCGCTCTATCAGGAGTTCTGGCCAAACAATTGTAGGGAGTAGATGATAAACCGGGTGTTGGATTGCCTGAAGTGATAGTCGTAGGGAGCTTTCGTTGCTAAACATCTTTAAGAAAAACCGCTGTGCTGACTGTCATTTCTTTTGCCGGAATGAGCAGTGCGGACCGAATAGTTATTACAACCGACCGGTGCATGGGCGTACTCGGGACAATGTCAAAGCTCGCAAGCGGTCTGTCTTTCGGATCAGTGTTCGCCCTAATCCCCCTTACCTATGTGGCATGGGGGTCTGGTACTATGGGCGTCTTGAAGAATCGACCGATGAGAAAAAGGCTCTTGAAGTGGAGCGTCTTGTGTTCGATGTACCGCGCCGAAAGTGTTTCTATCTACCGTACATGCAGGGCACAGACTTTGAGGCCGGTAAGGAGCTACAGAAACGATGGGAGGATAGAGCCGAGCAGAGGGGGCTATTGGCCGCTCCTGGTTAGCTGTTCTCATCAGTGGCCTTGCTCTATTGGCATCAACCTGGTTCCACTTCAATCCTGGACACAAGGAAGTTAAATCTCTGCCCCAGGTACAAACCCAAGACAAAGGAACAGCACCAAAGAATGATATGGCCGATATCAGCGGGATGACTCAAAAATAAACAATCAAGCAAGCTATAACAATTAGCAGCACTTAAACAATAACGAGGTTCGTTGATGGAGTTAGATGATTTTGTGGATAAGGTTCTTGTGCAGGTTGCCCAGGGCGTCGAGCGAGCTCAGGCCACTTTGCGGGAGTCCGGTTCTAATGCCGTATTGAACTGCCCAGTGGAGCGTTCCAGTGGTAAGAACAGTGGTAGCAAGCTCACTTACCTGGGGGATAATACATACTCACTGGTTGAGAGTGTCGATTTTGATGTGGCTGTCACCACGCATGACGAAAGCGGAACCAAAGGCAGTGGAGGGATCAAGGTGCTCAAGATGCTGAATGCTGGGGTAGAGGCCAGCACTACGGCAACGAGTGGTACAGAATCGCGCGTCAGGTTCTCGGTTCCTATTTCGCTACCACAAAACCAGCTTCAAAATGATGCTACTACCGGCGTTCGTATGCCATCCTCTACTAAAACATATCATCACAGGTAGAGTGCTCCATTAACCTTTCCCAAACTCCCGCAACAGCATAGCGGTATTTCGTAATCATCCCCTGGTCTGACTTGCTCATGTGGGCCAGGAGCGTATCCAGAAGAGGATCGAGAGGGCAGAGCTCCGCTGTCTCTCCGGTACAAGTGAACCTGACAATGACTTTCCGCTTATCAAAGTGGAGCATCACTAAGCTAACCATGCGTCCCTCTCTGGTTGAACCCCAAACGGCTCTCAGTTTTTAAAGAGCGCAGATGCTATCACTGCGAACAGGTACAGTAAATCAGCAAACTTATCGAAATTGATCCTCCCACAGTGTTACACTTATTGAAAATGTAACGTAATCAATCAAACTATGAGCAACTTGGCAATCCTCGACACCGAAACCACGGGCCTGAATCCGGAAACAGATGAGCTGCTGGAGATAGCAATCTGTGACCAATTTGGAAACCCGATCCTCAATTCATTGGTTCGCCCGGTCAACAAAACCAAATGGCCGGAAGCACAAGCGATTCACGGTATCACTCCAGCTGATGTAGCGAGCGCTCCCACCCTGGGAGAGCTGGCCCCAAAGATCCGGGAGGCAGTAGCAGGCCGTACCATTGTTATCTACAACAGAAAGTTCGATGCGCCGTTCTTGGGATCCCTTCTGGATGGGGCCGAGGGTATTGAGTGCGCCATGATCCGATGGGCTGAGCACAATAACGAGTACCGCGAAAAGGACGGCAATCTGAAATGGCACAAGCTCACCAAGGCAGCAGAAGAGGCTGGCCATACTTGGGGAAAGGATGAGGCACACCGGGCGCTGGCCGATGCCAGGGCGACAGCTACCGTCTGGGCCTACCTTGACGGCCAACAGCTAAAACATAACAACAAGAGGCAAGGCGCATGACTGATAAGCCAAAGGACGGCAGAGGCGGGGCTCGCCCTGGAGCAGGACGTAAGGCTATCCGAGGGGAGACTACAGTAATGCGGATCCCCATGGCGTACCAGGGCACTATCAGGGAGCTTATCCGGCACTTGGATGAGACCGATGAGATAGACAATAACTATCAGCCCGTCGAGAGTGAGCCAGTGTTCCACCGGAGCCTGAAAGGTAAGCCGCAACACATAACATTCAAGACCAGCGGCATTGATAACGTAACGAAATCAAAGGGCAAATAGAAAATGACAGTTAAGAGACCTGTTCACCCAGGGGATAGGTTCGGGCGGCTGGTAGCCATCGCCGAGCCTAAAAGTATCAAAGGTGAGCTGTGGGTGGATCTTAAATGTGACTGCGGGGCTGTAGTCACCAAGAGAAAAGCATTCATCCTAATCGGCAAGACGAAAAGCTGCGGGTGCCTGCGTGCTGAACTACTGCCTGTAAGAGCAAGGGAGCAGGTTGGTTTCGGTGGCCAGTACCGAAGAGTGATTGTCCCTGTGGGGACCAAGTACGGTAGCCTCACTGCTCTGGAGTCTATCGAGGTTGAGTCTGGGCCATCTCTTACCAGGTTCCGCTGTGACTGCGGCGCTGTGGCTGTGCTCAAGAACGCGGTAGTGGCTGCCGGGCATAAAAAAAGCTGCGGGTGCCGTCGAACAGGCAGGAGGAAAGATTGAAAAAGATTAACGTTGCTCAGCTCGCCAGAGAAGCAAACAAGACGATCCGGGCCGCTCAGGATGCGCCTGTGGAGATCCAGCGCAAAGGGGAGACAGTTGCCTACCTGGTGCGTTTTTTGGTCCATCGCGATCACCCAATAAGATCGATAGCGATCACTGAATAATATCGATCGCGATCGCTCAATAATATCGATGGCGATCACTTTTGAGTTTTATATTATTGGGTGATCGGCATGAATATTATGCAGTCCCGACCGAAATGTTATTCATTTCAACTCCCGTTTCGCAGGTGTTTTTTTAACCGGCTATGCTCTCTGTTTGACCTCGAGCGGAGAGCCAGCCATGCCAACGGTGCATATCACCATGCGAAAACTCAAAGAGATCCTCAGACTCAAGTACCAAGGCGGCCTGAGTCACCGCCAGATCGCAAGCAGCCTGTCTGTGTCTCCGTCGACTGTGTCCAATTACTGCAAAAGGGCCCAACAGATGGGGCTATGCCAATGGCCTCTGCCTGCTGAGTGGGATGAAGAGCGGCTGCGCCGTGAGTTCCTTGAGACCCGGATCACGGTTCGTCAGACACCTCCTCTGCCGGATTGGGCCGTGGCCCATCAGGAGCTCAGACGCAAAGGGATGACGCTACAACTCCTGTGGGAGGAGTATGCTGAGCGACATCCCAAGAACCACTACAGCTATAACCATTACTGCATGCGTTATCGTGAGTGGCGTAAATGCCAGTCTCCCTCAATGCGTCAGAGCCATAAAGCCGGTGAAAAACTGTTTGTTGATTACTGCGGTCCAACCGTGCCCATCGTGGATCCGAGGACTGGGGAGGAGCGTCGGGCTCAGATCTTTGTCGCTGTGATGGGTGCATCCAGCTACACCTACGCCGATGCAACCTTGAGTCAGGGGCTGGAAGACTGGGTGATGAGCCATAAACGGGCCTTCGAATTTCTGGGGGAGTACCAGAGATGATCGTTCCGGATAATCTCAAAAGCGGAGTCAGTAGAGCGTGTCGCTACGAGCCAGATCTCAATCCTACCTATCAGCAGCTGGCTGCACACTATGGTGTTGCAGTGCTTCCTGCCCGTCCTTACAAGCCCAAAGATAAAGCCAAGGCTGAGGTGGGCGTGCAGATCGTTGAGCGCTGGATCCTGGCAAAACTGCGCCATGAGACCTTCTTCAGTCTGGCTCAGCTAAACCAGCGGATCGGGGCTCTGCTCACCGAGTTGAACAATCGCCCGTTCAAGAAGCTGCCGGGAAGCCGTAAATCACAGTTTGAATTGCTAGACAAACCGGTGCTCAAATCGCTGCCTCAAAACCCCTATCAGTTCACCCGGGTGAAGGCGGTTCGGGTTCATATCGACTATCACATCGAGCTCGACAAGCACTACTACTCGGTTCCCTATACCCTGCTCAAACGCAAGCTTGAAGCGCATATCTGCGACAACCTGGTACGGATCTATCATGGTGGTCGCTGTGTCGCGACACATCCACGCAGCTATCAGCAGGGAGGGCAAACCACCCACCCCGATCATATGCCGGTCGCACACCAAAAGCAGATGCAATGGACCCCGGGACGCTTTCTGAACTGGGCTCAGGAGATAGGCCCCTCCACGCTTGCGGTGATCAAACAGCTGCTCTACCGAAAGTCCCACCCGGAGCTTGGATATCGGGCCAGCCTTGGGATCCTCAACCTGGAAAAGCGATATGGACGCCCCCGCTTAGAAGCGGCCTGCCAGCGAGCAGACCGAACGGGCGTTTACTATCAGAAAGGGATCCGCTCCATCCTGGAAAAGGGGCTGGATGGCCAGCCACTGCCCGAAACTCAGCCGGATCGTCTGGCGGAGCTCACTCACCTCAATATCCGTGGCTCAGGCTACTATCACTAAGGATCAAAGATGACAGAACAACTCAAACAGCAACTTCGGGAGCTGAAACTAAGTGGTATCCGGGATGCCCTGGAAAGGCAACATCAGCAACCCGGGCACTACCAGGAACTCGGGTTCGAAGAGCGACTCAGCCTGCTGCTGGAGCAGGAGCTGACGGATCGGTCTCAGCGGCGGATCGAGCGCCTTATCAAGCAGGCCCGATTCCGGCTGCAGGCAAATCTGGAGCAACTGGATTATCGAAGTGATCGCGGCTTGCATAGAGCCCAGATCCGCTCACTGGCAGAGGGATACTGGCTTAGCCTGGGGCAGACTCTGATCCTGACCGGGGCGACCGGGTGCGGGAAAACCTATCTGGCCTGCGCCCTGGGCCATCACTTCTGTCTGCAGGGACTCGGGGTTCGCTACTTCCGGTTTAAAGAGCTGCTGGAGCAACTGCAGCTGGCTCAGGCTGATGGCAGCTATCGAAAGCTGATGGTTCAGTTGAGAAACACGCCGCTTCTGATCCTCGATGACTGGGGACTGGAGTCGCTGAATGCGCTTCAGCGTAGCGATCTACTGGAGTTAATCGATGCTCGCCATGGTCACGGAGCCACACTGATCGGCAGCCAGCTTCCGCTGGAGCACTGGCACACAATGATCGGTGAATCAACCCATGCGGATGCGATCCTGGATCGTCTGGTTCATGGAGCGATCCGTGTAGAATTATGCGGAGAATCGATGAGAAAAATCACCGCAGAGTTGACGGATGCCGATCACTCAGGGTAAAAAATAACCCAGTCTGTGAGACGGGATGTTGAGGTGATCGACATCATATTATTCGGTGATCGCCATCGCGATAATACGCACCTGGTGTCGGCCGAGTTCTTTGAGCTGGCCATGAGGCTGAAACAGGAGGCCGAGCATGGTCAGTGAACTGTTCCACCAAATTGACGCAATCCTGTTCTACGACTGGGATCCTATCGGTGTGTCCAAGGTCAACTACCCGGCCCTAAAGGACCGGGCTTGTAAAAGCCCATGTTGACCAGACTAAGCCTTAACTGGCTACGTTAGGAAAGAATCCATAGGCACCGTGGGATGACCTTCGCAAGTCCCACGCTCTGCGGGTAACAGCTAAACAGGTGTAAGAGGTTAAGCCAGTGCTGTTGCCATCAAACCTTTCCATAACATTGTCGATGCGATTTTTACCGGGGAAACCCGAGACTGCATTAGAGGTAACACGATGCAACGAGTTTTAGTTTTGAGTAGTAAGAAGCAACCGCTTATGCCTTGCCATCCGGCAAGGGCGCGGGAGCTACTCAAAGAAAAGAAAGCGGCTGTCTTTCGCCGGTTCCCGTTCACGATAATCCTGAAAGAGCGGGAAGGTGGGGAACTACAAAGGACCGAGTTGAAGTTAGACCCCGGGAGCAAGACAACGGGGATGGCTCTGACTGTTCACGGGGATAACGGCATCCGCCTTGTTTGGGCTGGCAACCTATCTCATCGCGGCCATGCGATTAGCGAAAGCTTGTCATCGAGAGCAGCCCAGCGCAGAGCGAGGCGCAACCGAAAGACTCGCTATCGCCCGGCGCGATTCGACAATAGAGCGAAGCCCAAAGGCTGGCTTGCTCCCAGCTTGATGAGCCGGGTTCACAACTGCGAGACATGGGCTTATCGGCTAATCCGACTCTGCCCGGTAACTGACATTGCCATTGAGACCGTTCGCTTTGATATGCAACTCATGGCTAACCCGAAGATTGCCGGTGTCGAGTATCAGCAAGGCAGCTTGCATGGCTATGAACTCCGTGAGTATTTGTTGCAGCGGGACGGGCACACTTGCCGATATTGCGGCGGCGCTTCCGGTGACCCTGTTCTGAACATCGACCATGTGCAACCCAGAGCTAAAGGCGGCAGCGATAGCGCTAAGAACCTAGTCACCTCATGCCGAACCTGCAATGAGGATAAAGGGGCCACACTGCTATCCGATTGGTTGAAAGCTGTCAGCAAGTCACGCTCCAAACTCAACAAGGCAAGGGCAACCAGAATACCAAAGGTCATAGCTGGCCGGAGCCCTTCAATGCGAGATGCGGCGGCAGTTAATGCTACCCGGTATCGGATTGGCGATGTGATGAAGGCGACCGGCCTACCCACTACTTTCTGGAGTGGCGGACGAACCAAGTTCAATCGGTCGCAGCAAGGTTATCAAAAAGACCACTGGTTGGATGCTGCTTGCGTGGGTGAGACTGGCCAGCAAGTGTTTATCCCTTCTAGTGCTGTGCCGCTGGCAATTAAAGCAACCGGTCACGGCTCCCGGCAAATGACGCTGCCTGATAAGTACGGTTTCCCAAGAACCAAAGCGAAAGGTTGCAGTCGGGTTAAAGGGTTCAGGACTGGGGATGTAGTTAAAGCTGTCGTGCCTGTTGGTAAGTATGCAGGCAAATACCTAGGCCGAATCTCCGTGAGAAAAACAGGTACGTTTAGCCTGCAAGATTCAGCAGGGAAAAGAGATGTGAGTCATAGGTATTGCACGAAGGTTCACTCGTGCGATGGGTATTCGTATGCCTGAGTCGTCGCCTCCTCCCCCGCCTAAAGACGGGGGTCCCCGGCCCTTGCCGGTGCAGAGTTAACTAAGAGGATATTTTTGATGGACAATGCCGAGTGCGCTAGGGACGAATACCGCTCTTATGTGCCGGATGTTATGCAGCTGGTGTCAGAGAACGCTGGGGCAGAACGGATCGCAAAGTACCTGGAGTGGGTTGCTGCTGAACAAATCGGCCTGCCAACAGCTGATGGGTTTGCCCTGGGCATTGCTGAAAAGCTCATTGCAGCCAGCCAGGGGAATAGATGCCGGGTAGGAAAACCCTAGAACCTGGGCTGGTGTTCAATCATCTTACTGTGGTGGCGAACGTCCCGGTTAAGTCTGGTCCGTCCTTGTCTGAGTTCCGGTGTCGGTGCGGATCGGTTAAGACCTTCAAGAATACTCAAGTTGTCACGGGGGAACGCTGGCACTGTGGCTGTGTAAAGCCTCTCAGGCACCAAAAGGGAGCGATAGGGGCGATCCCCAAGGGCACCCGGTTCAATCACCTGACTGTTTTGCATCGAGATGAGGGCAACCCATCAAGGCTGATCCACTACGTCTGCCTCTGCGACTGCGGGAGGACAGTCACCAGGGCAGCGCAGAGTCTCAGGGGCGGACACACAACCAGTTGCGGTTGCATGAGCAAACTGCGAGGGCCGAGGACGGCTGAACAATCAGCTCACAAGCGCCGGTCCTTTCAACCTGGTGAGCGGTACGGCCGGTTAACTGTTTTGGGGCCTGTGCCTGTTGAGCGTGGCAAGTCAAAATCCCGCTTCCGCTGTGACTGTGGGGCTGAGATTGTACGAGACAACTCCACGGTGAGGGCGGGCGCTACCCAAAGCTGCGGGTGCCTGGTGTCTGATTCTGCCAAGGCAAGAGAGCAAGCGAAGAGGATCCGTTGAAATTGACATCCTTCCCGCCCCAATACCGAACGAAAAACCGAACGAAAGTTGTTCGTTTTTTTGCCAATCAATCGCCTGAACTCCAATCCCAGCAAGGAGCCCGAGCGGGTTGTGTATATATTAGCCTTGTTCGAACCTCGCTCATTTTGGCGGTTTTTTAACGGGCGCTTCCCCCTGAATGACTGGTAAAATAGGCACCAAAGGAGCCAGTCATGCCACACGAAAAACTACCGCTCACTATCAAGTTCGACTTCCCGCCATCCGTTAACAAGCACCATAAGCCAACCGTTCAGAACGGAAAGCTGCGGATCCGAAAAGGGGATGAGGCCCGGAGGTTCCAGAAGCGTGCCGAGGTCTCTATCTGGGAAGCAGGGGCGTACAACGCTCGGATCTCCGACCTGGTGGATGTGGAGCTGGTGCTGTGTCCCGCGACCAAAAGGCGCTATGACAGCGATAACTTTAGCAAGGCGGTACTCGATGCCCTGGTACAGTGCGGTGCCATCAAAGACGACAGCCAGGTTCAGTCTATCCGTTCAATTAAGGGGCCTATCATAAAAGGCGGTCGGTCGTACCTGCGGATCACTCCCCATACAGAGGGGCTCCCGGCGTGGTTTGCTGATAAAAATACCCGACCACAGAGTCATGCTATGAGTCGGTATGGCCGGGCGCATCGAAGTAAAAATATATCTATATAGAATGATAGCAGAGCTAACAACTTGGTATTCTTCTTCAGACTTGTTACTGTCAAATCTAACAGTAACAAGTCTGAGTAGTAAAAGAGTGACGACATACACCGTTGTAGTTGAAATCCCACCGGATAAACTCATCGAAATTTTGCTTGAGCGTGGGAGTCTTGAAGAGGCCAAAAAGTATGCTGCTGAGTTCTATCCGACTGGTCGAATAATCAAAGCTGAAAAAGACGATTCCTATACACTAGTTTTGCCCGACGACAAGCCCCTATCAAATTAGTGAAGTAGTATAGCGCCTGAAGCATAGCGTGCTCACAGAGGCGTACTTAGGACCTTTCTCCATAGCTCTGCTGATGGGGAGTATCTAAACAGGCTAACACCATCTTTTACTAGCTTTTCAAAGTTCGTATCAACATTGAATAAGTCTCTTAAGGCTTGTAGAGTGCGCTCTGGTGGTATATCAACAATCTCTGAAACATCTTTGACTCTCATCCATTCACCTGCATTTTGCCTCAGAACGGCTTCAACCTTATCTCTGACCCTTGTAAGCTCTTCCGTTGGGAGCTCTTTTAACCTTCCTGGCATAAATACCTCCTACTCTCGATCCGAAAACTCAGCCTCGCAGATTGCTTCAAACAAACTGAGTAACGACTGAAGCACATCATCTGCCAGCAACTCATCCTGAGCTCCCATGTGTAACTTCATAATCTGTGTCTGTAACACCTTGAGCTCTTCACCCACAAAGTCAGGTAGGTCTGACATGCTGCTAAGTGGTGCAATATATGGGGCCACATGCTCAGCTTTCTCGATGAGAGGAACATCCGTTTCAGCGAGGAAAGTTAACGCCTGCCGGATCATCTCATAGGCTTGAGGATGTTTCTTGAACATGGTCTCTCCTATCCTTGGAAAAACAGTTCGCCACCTTGGCGCTATGGTGGAGGCTATGGAACCATAGAGGGTACAGACCCAAGGTGGCCCCATAAGTATGGATCAAATTTCCTCAACAAGCTCCATCACATGCTCAGCTAAAAACTGAGCTTCTAGTCCTGTATGCAAGGGCACTTCTCTATTTGCACTAACCCATCGAGGGAAGTTTTGGCCAGGAATAACCTGCTCGATAACCCCCTGAAACCCATACCGGTCTGAGTCAGTTATTTTCACTAAATAACAATACATTTGGTTCTCAGACGTTAGCCACGCCGAATGGGAAGTGGTGCTGCTGGCTCCTATAATATCCACCGGGTTCAACCCTGGCTTGTGAACATCCCAATCAAATTCAATCATCATGTCGTCCTTCCTTAATTACCTTGATTGCAATGCTACGACATAATTCATGGAGACTTCTATTGTCTTAACTGACAAGTGCTCTCTGCCTGACCTCCGCAACTAAATCTCCACTAACAATACCTGAATCAATCTGCCAAGAAATACGTCCATTAGATGAACGTTCAGCTATGGTCAGCAACGATGCTGCCAGGGTGATACTTACAGCTTCAATTCCTTCCTCTGCTTCCATCTCTTTCAGAGCTTGGATTAGCCTCTGTCTTGCGCTCATACTTACCTCTGTCAATTATCAGTCTCATCTGAGCACTTGCATAGAGTGAGCCAGGATGGATTAGAATCTGAAGGGTAGATACAACAGGCTGAGTGCTACTCAACTAACAAGTCATGAAGGTACTATATTCAAATTAGTGGCTATAGTTAGAGCGGTTTTTATGGGTAGGAATGGAAATGGTGAGGATAAATGGTGTCGTCGTTGTGCCATTATCGGTGCTATCGTAGGAACTTTGCTGATTATAGTTATAACAATCATGCTTCTATACGTTTTTTAATGACAGAATGCCGTAGGAGCAGCTACGCCCCTTATGTTGATGCCACACAAGTATGCGGCACTTACGACGTTAAATCATTCCAATATAGGGTAGCCTGTATGGCTATATAACACTCGATACTCATAAGTCTGAGCAGCTCATGGGGTTCTACACACCTCCCGTTCCCTACCGATACCGGCGACAGCATTGCATAGCCTGGTGATGATGGAATAGTACATTCTCCCGTTCTGGCTGCCTTGGCGCTGAGCATAAGCGACGAACTCCCGAATCGTATCAGTGAGCTCGCGCCGAATATGCTTCGACTCGTTGATAACTCTCTCTCGCGTTTGGGTTCGCATCTCTGCCTCCTGTGCTCTCTGGTGTAGAACATAATTATTCAAGCGCTATTCACCGACCGGCTAAAAATAAGGCGATCCTCTGTAAAATCTACAGGGGGATAACCCTGCTAAACCAAAACTTTTAAAGCTGGCGGCAGGGGGCGGCTCAATTTTGAGCTATCCGGTAGTGTTCCGGGCATGGTACGGGCTATCAATTCAATATGAAAGCGTAACAGAATCAAATGAGGGTGGACTGGCAAAGATGCTGGGTGACTGCTCCCCACCCTTCGCAAGCTCAGGATGAGGCTTTCCGCGAAAAGATTGGTAATCAGCACACCCAAAAAAATAAAGGTGTAAATTCTACACCTTTAATTTCTGACGAAAAATCAACTCAGGAGCTGATGTTCACCGCCTGCTGTGCGTACAGCTTGCCGCGCTCCTTGTGGTACAGGCTGATAACTCGGATCACCTTATCAATGGGGACGCCTGTTCTGTTGGTTATCGCTGGGGCCACTTCATCTATATCACGCCTGCGCTTTGCGGATCTGGACTTCACCGCTCGCCGGGTTGGCCTTTCAATCAATATCTGATCCCAGGAGTTGGAGGCGGCAGTTAAAGCGTCGAGCTGTTCACCCAAGGTAGGGGAGCAGTCATCCTCAAAAACATAGAGAGTCTCGGTCATTGGATAGATTCCTTTTTCATCTTCTTGGCGATTCGTGAAACTGTGGCTCGTGATACATCGGCCAGTTCGGTTATCTGGTTCCAGCTCTTTCCTGCTTCAAGTAGTGCCTCTACCTGGGCGTGTAGCTTTGGATCTGCTTTGCGTCCTGTCAGAACACCCCGGTCTTTTGCTCGCTTCAATCCTTCTGCCTGTCGTTGGCGTCTTTGTTCGTAGTCCTTTAGTGCGATGGCGGCCAGCATATCCAGCATCATTCCATTGATAGCGTCCAGCATGGCATCGGTGAACCCATCGCTCTCTGTCTGGGTCAGAGCTCGGTGAGAGGTAGGTAGGTCGAGGGCAACTACTCGGATCCGCTTTTCACCCATGCGCTGCTTGAGTAGCTCCCACTGTTCACGTTGTAAACGGGTAAGGCGATCCACTGACTCTATCAGGATAATGTCACCTGGGTGTGAGTCGGACAGTAGGCGGTTGAGCTCGGGGCGTTCTAACTTGGTGCCAGATTCATTCTCAACATAGAAGGATGCAATCTGCTGATTGTTCCCTTCTGCAAACTGGATCAGCCTTTCCCTTGCGCGTTCTGCGTCCTGCTCTTTGGTCGATGCTCTTAGATATGCGCGTACAAACATGGTGCTGCCTTCTCATGGTCTCAAAAACATTGGTATCACAATATGGTATCATATAGATGGTCTCATTACGATTGATTGGTATCAATAATGGGTGGTATCAAAAGGGATACTCACTGAGACTGGGTGTTTTGACGATGCAAGAAGGGGATCCGCCTTGCTCGATGGATTCAGAAAAATCGGTAGAGGGTTCTCTGGTACAATGCCGTCGCTCTTTGAGCATGGCTCTCTGGCCGGGGTCGATGGACGGTTAAACCCAAGGACGGGATTATTCCGGTAGTTCCAGGTCGGTATTTAAAATGGAGGTCGGTAGTTCCAGGCCGGTAGTTAATGTTCGAGGCAAAGTGCGCACCCTGAGAGAGTGCGCACCAAGCGCAAACCAAGCGCAAACCAAGTGCGGACCAAGTGCGGACCAAGTGCGGACCAGGCGCAAACCAGGCCCTAGCGCCTAATGAAAATTGTGTCATAGAGGAGTTGGTAACCATGGTGGATGGTGTGCCGATGGTGTTATCCCTCAAGGTGGCTGAGAAGTTCGGAAAGCCACATAAAGATGTGATGAAAAGCATCCGACAGATGGAATGTTCTGACGAATTTAGAGAGCGATATTTCTCGCCCTCCTCCTACAAAACCGCGCAAAACAAGGACGCACCTTGTTTCCTGATGACTAAAGATGGATTTGCGTTCCTTTGTATGGGGTTCACTGGAAAGAAGGCCGCGATGTGGAAGAAACGCTATATAGATGCGTTCAATGCAATGGAGTATGAGGCCCGAAACCAGGAGCCAAGCATTAAAAAGCTGGAACGCCTGGCATCCCAGATTAAGAAGAGTAAGGAGCTGGCATTTATGTGTGGCCGGGAGCTGGCTGATTACAAGCGGACCAAGAAAGACCAGGCGCAAACCAGCGCAAACCAGGCGCAAACCAAGCGCTCAGCCAGCCTCCCCCTCTGCTGTTGGATGGTTATATTTGGATACATTTTGCTAAGGAATACTAAGGTTTCCGGTAACATTTGGAAGCATATACAGGGGGTCAAAGGCGATATTTGGCGACATCCCCTTAAGGCTGAGCTCTGATCCTGCCCTGGGGGATAATCTGGGCAGCTAACCAACCAAAGAACAGTGCGCCGTTCTGGAATGTGAGCCAGCTTGTGTTCTTGAGCACTATAGTTTGTCACGGTCATCCCCGAAACACGCATGAGCACTATTTGAATGTGCTTAACCTGCGCTTACAGGGGAGCGGTATAGTTATCCAGAGCCCGTAACTTTTACAATCTTTTCTGGCTGCTCAATGCCTAAATGCGTTCCTGTAGGCTCCACTATTAGCCTAAAACAGGTTTGTCAGGGTCGGAGCCTGGATCGCGCTCCCATTCATCTCAGGGACTCACAGCGGCCGCTTCTCGGGTGGTTCTCAACCTGCTTGTTCCTCTTGGTCGCATTCTGTTGAGAGCTTGCTGGTGTTCGTTTGGTTTTCGTTGGTTCGACTTGTGCCGGTCTGGGGGGAGCCTGGCTGGGGGTTGTTGGAGCCCCTCCCAAAGGAGGCTCCTATAGTATTTATTAGTAAATACTAGTACGGAAAAATAGCAAAACGCTGAGAGCCGTGCCATAGCTGGGCTGAGAGCCTATTTTGGAGTCTAAGTTTGTCACGGTTATCCCGGTAGTTTGTCACGGTTATCCCGGTAGTTATTGTACCCATGCCCTTAAAAACTGACCTAGTTGATATGATGTCTGCAAAATACTCAGTTTTTGTTCAATTTATAACCTTACTGGAGTGCTAGGGGGGATTCGGGTGCTTCGGGGGATTCAAAATAACTAGACGCGCAGGAGTTATCCGGGATAACAATTGAAAAGGTATTGATATTGAAACACCCTGAAACCCCCGAAACCCCCGAAACCCCCGAAACCCCCGAAACCCCCTTTATAATCTTTTTTGTATAAAAAATACCCGAATGTTAAGTTTGAACGGCGGCAATCAAACCGCTGTCGAGCACGCTACAGTTCTGTCGAATCTCCACCCAGTAAGAGGCACCGTTTTTTCGAGACGGGGCCATGCGCAAGCAGCACCCTTGGACAAGACGCTCGTTCCGGTTCTGTAATGTGCGGGATATAGTCTTTGATGTTAACTGCTGCGCCGGTCGCCCACATATTGACTCAAGGGCATCCTTTAGCGACTCAATATCTCTTTGGTTAGTGGATATTTGTGCCTTTGGTCGAATGTTCCTGTCGCCAGTAATAGCGTTTTTTATATCTGCTGCTGTCACCCGGTTAACCCCGAAACACGCATGAACGCCCCTGATAAGGTTGAGCAGATCCTCTTGCTCCGGGTCTGAGCGCTGAGCATTGTTCATCACTTCCATAACGTCACCATAATCTTGGGGGCGCAATCGAGAGACCAGGGCTATGGGCTGCCTTACCATGTCATCCCACTGTTCAAATGATGCTGTGGATCCATCGGCTAATGGCTCTTGGCTTTGCTGTCTGTAACGAATAATGGTCAGAGCTGCCGCTACCATTTGCTGACGGTTTGCCAAGCAGTGCTGTAGCGGATCGAAGTTAAATCGCCTGGCATACGGCCTGTCTGTTTCTGGGTTTATTCGGCATGTATAGACACGCCTGGGCATATCACCGCCGAGGCTTACATTGTTTCCTGTGATGACGAACAGCATGTGATTTGCAGACTCCACCATAGAGCTTTGCCCCAGGATCCTGTCCTTTGAGCTGGCGCTTGTGAATGCTGCTGCAATAGCTGCTGAATCAAGAACACCAAGAACGTTATCCCAGAGACAGTAGCGGGAACCCTCAGACAGGAGTGCTGTAAGTCTCTTTCGTACCTCTCCCTCATCATTTCCTTTCGGTGGTGGGAGTGCTGCGGGGTCTGATCCGGTACAGAGCGCACCGACACACCGGGCGAGTAGAGTTTTACCTGAACCTTGGATGGGTGCGTCGAATGCGAAGCCAGGGCAGGTGGAGACCGCAAGCCGGATAGCTGCCGACAGTAGCGCGGCCATGAGAACAGAACGGTCAAGCGGAGTGCAAAATGCAAAGTCCTGAAACGGGCGCATGAGTATATCAACAGCATCTAGCATTTGCTGTTCAGATGGCCTGGAGGGGACGGGTGCTGTGTCGTCAGGATTGAATGCGCAAAAAATACCAGACAGGCTATCAAGCCCAGGGCGGTTTAGTAGGCGTCCGTCGTGCGTAAGTACAGGGGCGGTAACTACGGCCTTTATCTGCTGTAAACCCCGGTCACGCCCAAGCTCAAGCACCATAAGCGGGAGTTCTTTGGGGGCGTCACGGTTCACCTTGGTGAGCTCCCCATTCTTTAACTTCCTGTTTGACCAGTATTGTATGCGCTGGCCCAACCAAAACCTAAGAGAGCCTTGCGTAAATGGTCGCATCACGCCACCGGATACTTGAACCAGCTTATCCCCATGGTCAAAAATATCCGGCATCACACTCATTAGCTCGATTGTTCTTTGGGTTGCGTCCACTGTTTTACCTGACACCAGTTCAATTTCCGAAACCTGGCGCAGTAGCTTATAGCTCTTCCCGCCATGAGCCTGAGAGTAGAGAGTTGGCCTACCATCCATAAGATACAATTTCCCTACCCATCGGCCGCCGTCATACTCTGGCTCTGTTGGGTCTTTGGTTTTTGCGCCATGGTACAAGGCTGGCCTATCCATAATGCGGCCAACAGGAACAGACTCTTGAACGCCATCCCTGCGAGTAAGTTGAATCAACCAGGATCCCGTCAGTATCCCTGAATCTAGCGCCCTGGTTGCTAACTCCCTTGCCTCTTCGGTAGTTACTTCTCTGTCATCCAGTTTGGCATCATCAACTATCTTTGTGGTCTGTGACTCAAGCCAGATGTTGCGCTTAATAAGCTGCTGAGGGCGAGCTTCGGCTCTTTTTTGCTCCTCTTGCTCAAGAACCTGCGCATCAAGTTTAGATAGGTCATCGTGTGAGATGCTTTCCAGCACTGACTCAGTGAGAATGAAAGGGTTGTCACCAGGAATGACCACAGGCAAACCCCGGCTTTGCTGTAGCGGTGGCTTACACTCTGCGCCAGCTGCAAAATCAAGGCGGTTGGGTTGCCATACGCTCGTATCAACCAGGGAGCGTTTGAGAAGTGAGCCGCTACTACTGACTGCGAAGTACCCGTAACCAGTAGCCCATAGGCGCTTGTCTATTAGTTTGCCTATGTCGGCAATGCGAGCCCCGCTATCAACGAGAAGATATAACCGCTGTCCGCGAACACCGCTTATAGCCTTTTCTGTCTGGGTGTTGCTTATGTTAGAGCTGGAACTACACCACCAAAGCATCTCCACAGATTGAAGTTCTGGGATGGCATTCCGAATTGTAGATACCAACTCATCCCTGGACAGCGCCGGAGCTTCTGCCTGTGGATCATAGTCCAGCATGAGCACCGACTTGTCCCGGCTCCACCCAAAATGGCGCAGCTGCCTCAAGGTAACATCAGCTGGCGTCCCTGACCGGATCCATTCTTTTTCGCTCATCATGCGCCCTGATTCGCCTTTGTTACTCACCCCAAAGATGAGAGCCTGGTTCGTATCAAGGCCAGTAAGTAGTTCTGAAAACTCTGATAGATTATCGAACTCTTGGGTTGTGTAGCTCCCTGTGACCAGTTGACCGCCTGACTCTTTCACCATTTCGCCCGATGCGCTGATATGGAATGACTTTGTGAGCCTGGCTGGCTGCGTGCTTGTGACAACAGTTACTTTTGCTGGCCGGGGGGAGGCAATCGCACGAACTGTATTTTTGCTGTCTCCAGCTGTTGCGGGTTTTTTGTTCATCAAAAGAAGATCCTTATATGTCACCCACAGTAAAGCCCCAGCTATTGCCGGTACGGTGATATTTGAGCGTCAGATGTTGGCTGGTGGCCGGGGCAGGAGTGAGGGTCTAGGGTAGGTTTTAAACCTATCCTGTTACAGGGGTTGAGGTCCCCATAGCAATCGCCAGGCACTCAAGCTCCGCCTTAACATTTTGGTAAACCTCTTTATATGGGGTCTCCCGGGCCATTGAGGATGAGATGGCACTGATAGCTGCGTTCTCAACAACGACAAGCTGGGATAACTGCAAAGGGGTTAGGGCATCTCGCAGACCAGAGCCGATACCAACAGTTTTGTGGCACAGATCCGTTATTGCCTTGTAATATCGCGAAGCGGAGCGGCTACCCTGTTCATCTGCGTACTCGGTGAAAGCCTTAATACAGTCGGTCAACTGGTGGCGGAAGCCTATCTCGTGGTGTCGCTGTTGCTGCCAAGCCGTATCTACTGAGTTTCGCTTTGACTGTAGAATGAACTGCTCCATTTTTTCATGTGCCGCAACATACCTGCGTATTATCGCGATGGCGATCACCGAATAATATGATGTCGATCACCTCAACATCCCGTCTCACAGACTGGGTTATTTTTTACCCTGAGTGATCGGCATCCGTCAACTCTGCGGTGATTTTTCTCATCGATTCTCCGCATAATTCTACACGGATCGCTCCATGAACCAGACGATCCAGGATCGCATCCGCATGGGTTGATTCACCGATCATTGTGTGCCAGTGCTCCAGCGGAAGCTGGCTGCCGATCAGTGTGGCTCCGTGACCATGGCGAGCATCGATTAACTCCAGTAGATCGCTACGCTGAAGCGCATTCAGCGACTCCAGTCCCCAGTCATCGAGGATCAGAAGCGGCGTGTTTCTCAACTGAACCATCAGCTTTCGATAGCTGCCATCAGCCTGAGCCAGCTGCAGTTGCTCCAGCAGCTCTTTAAACCGGAAGTAGCGAACCCCGAGTCCCTGCAGACAGAAGTGATGGCCCAGGGCGCAGGCCAGATAGGTTTTCCCGCACCCGGTCGCCCCGGTCAGGATCAGAGTCTGCCCCAGGCTAAGCCAGTATCCCTCTGCCAGTGAGCGGATCTGGGCTCTATGCAAGCCGCGATCACTTCGATAATCCAGTTGCTCCAGATTTGCCTGCAGCCGGAATCGGGCCTGCTTGATAAGGCGCTCGATCCGCCGCTGAGACCGATCCGTCAGCTCCTGCTCCAGCAGCAGGCTGAGTCGCTCTTCGAACCCGAGTTCCTGGTAGTGCCCGGGTTGCTGATGTTGCCTTTCCAGGGCATCCCGGATACCACTTAGTTTCAGCTCCCGAAGTTGCTGTTTGAGTTGTTCTGTCATCTTTGATCCTTAGTGATAGTAGCCTGAGCCACGGATATTGAGGTGAGTGAGCTCCGCCAGACGATCCGGCTGAGTTTCGGGCAGTGGCTGGCCATCCAGCCCCTTTTCCAGGATGGAGCGGATCCCTTTCTGATAGTAAACGCCCGTTCGGTCTGCTCGCTGGCAGGCCGCTTCTAAGCGGGGGCGTCCATATCGCTTTTCCAGGTTGAGGATCCCAAGGCTGGCCCGATATCCAAGCTCCGGGTGGGACTTTCGGTAGAGCAGCTGTTTGATCACCGCAAGCGTGGAGGGGCCTATCTCCTGAGCCCAGTTCAGAAAGCGTCCCGGGGTCCATTGCATCTGCTTTTGGTGTGCGACCGGCATATGATCGGGGTGGGTGGTTTGCCCTCCCTGCTGATAGCTGCGTGGATGTGTCGCGACACAGCGACCACCATGATAGATCCGTACCAGGTTGTCGCAGATATGCGCTTCAAGCTTGCGTTTGAGCAGGGTATAGGGAACCGAGTAGTAGTGCTTGTCGAGCTCGATGTGATAGTCGATATGAACCCGAACCGCCTTCACCCGGGTGAACTGATAGGGGTTTTGAGGCAGCGATTTGAGCACCGGTTTGTCTAGCAATTCAAACTGTGATTTACGGCTTCCCGGCAGCTTCTTGAACGGGCGATTGTTCAACTCGGTGAGCAGAGCCCCGATCCGCTGGTTTAGCTGAGCCAGACTGAAGAAGGTCTCATGGCGCAGTTTTGCCAGGATCCAGCGCTCAACGATCTGCACGCCCACCTCAGCCTTGGCTTTATCTTTGGGCTTGTAAGGACGGGCAGGAAGCACTGCAACACCATAGTGTGCAGCCAGCTGCTGATAGGTAGGATTGAGATCTGGCTCGTAGCGACACGCTCTACTGACTCCGCTTTTGAGATTATCCGGAACGATCATCTCTGGTACTCCCCCCAGAAATTCGAAGGCCCGTTTATGGCTCATCACCCAGTCTTCCAGCCCCTGACTCAAGGTTGCATCGGCGTAGGTGTAGCTGGATGCACCCATCACAGCGACAAAGATCTGAGCCCGACGCTCCTCCCCAGTCCTCGGATCCACGATGGGCACGGTTGGACCGCAGTAATCAACAAACAGTTTTTCACCGGCTTTATGGCTCTGACGCATTGAGGGAGACTGGCATTTACGCCACTCACGATAACGCATGCAGTAATGGTTATAGCTGTAGTGGTTCTTGGGATGTCGCTCAGCATACTCCTCCCACAGGAGTTGTAGCGTCATCCCTTTGCGTCTGAGCTCCTGATGGGCCACGGCCCAATCCGGCAGAGGAGGTGTCTGACGAACCGTGATCCGGGTCTCAAGGAACTCACGGCGCAGCCGCTCTTCATCCCACTCAGCAGGCAGAGGCCATTGGCATAGCCCCATCTGTTGGGCCCTTTTGCAGTAATTGGACACAGTCGACGGAGACACAGACAGGCTGCTTGCGATCTGGCGGTGACTCAGGCCGCCTTGGTACTTGAGTCTGAGGATCTCTTTGAGTTTTCGCATGGTGATATGCACCGTTGGCATGGCTGGCTCTCCGCTCGAGGTCAAACAGAGAGCATAGCCGGTTAAAAAAACACCTGCGAAACGGGAGTTGAAATGAATAACATTTCGGTCGGGACTGCATAATATTCATGCCGATCACCCAATAATATAAAACTCAAAAGTGATCGCCATCGATATTATTGAGCGATCGCGATCGATATTATTCAGTGATCGCTATCGATCTTATTGGGTGATCGCGATGGACCAAAAAACGCAATACCTAAGCTGCCATTGCCGGGCCTGCTTGGTGGTAAAGCGCATCGACACCAAGGACACCATCGCTTTATCCATCACATAAACATCGTATTTCTGACCACGGTACTCCTTTGTAACTGTCCAACATGAGGCGGAAAAACCTAGAAGTTTAGGGTCACAAATTGTGACCCTTAATCCGACAGTTTTGTGGGGGTAGTCATCAATGACACTTTCGACAGCACGAGAAACTCGCCAATGCTTCACTTTCAGGTGGTCTGCAATGATTGCGCTATCAGTCACAACCTGCCCTTGCTTGACGTACACAATTCTGTCAATAATCGCTTTGTTTAGGCTTGGTCCTTTTGGATATAAAGTTGTATTCATAGTCTTGCTCCCTGAATTACAGGCACGGTAAAGCCCCAGCTATTGCCGGTACGGTGATATTTTAGTGTCAGATGTTGGCTGGTGGCCGGGGCAGAGAGGGTTTAAGGTGTGAGGCTTAGCAGCCCCACATGCCGATCCTAAGCGCGTCCCGTCCTTGCATATTGTCAGGGATCATCCGAAGGGCATACTTCCCGAACTTTGGCTTGCTTGGGATTGGCTCATGCACAAGAACGCAGCCGACCAGGGACAGATACCGGCCCATAGTTCGAATGAGGTTTGCTGCGTTTGTGCCAACGCTCTCAAGCCTCCCTGTACTTATGAAGCCACTGGTCATCAGCTCATCCATGGCCAGGCTTGTTCGTGTAGCTCTGCGAGAAAGGTGCGGTATTAGCTCCCTGTGTAGCTGTACTCGCTGCTCTGCTGTTGGGATGATTAAGCTATCGGATAGTTCAGACAGTGATTTGCTCATGGTTATCTCCTGTTTTATGCACGAATAATCCCCCCAGGGCTGGGCGGAGTGCATATTTAGTCAGTCGGTGATTAGTGGCGTGAGAGCCAGGGAAACTAAGGAACTGCGGCTAGGCGCAGTGATTCGATGCTAATAAGAATGGCAGATTTTCCCACCATAATTGGGACATGGCAAGTCTATCTCGGCTGATTGCTCAGTTGGCCGCCTTGGTGTCACCCTCTCCTGGGATGCTTAACTATTCACGGCAGGCAGGCGGAGGCAGCCCCCGCCCTGGTAGCATTAGGATCAGCGGCTGGCTGATTGGTCTGATTTGATTTTCTCGTGTGCCGTGTGAATTAAAAACTGATTAAAGCTGAGCACCGTTAATCCCTCGCTTTTATATAATTCAAACTTCCTAAGCAATTCAGATGGAACGCTGACAAGTTTCTTCACAGGCTTACTCTCATTCGAGTTACGCATAATAAAAATCCCAGTGGCAAACCGACCATTTATTATATCAAAAGCTGAACAGTTCTTTTACATGGGATATAATAAAGGCTCAACTTAGATATATAATTATATTAGGAGTTCGATGTGAAAAACCTAACGGCCAGAGGTGAAAAACTGCGAAGGGAGGCGTCCGGGTTCCTGCACTATGATCCGCTCATACCCCATGAGAGGCTTGGTCTTTCAAGGGTTTCTGGAGACTACAAGTCCGCCCTCAAAATGACGATAGACTTCCCTGGTAAAACAACCAAGGAGTTACAAGAAGAGACTAGGGTTACGAACGTCCCTCAAATAACGTTCACAGCAAAAAGAGACTTGGCAAAAGTTGGCCTTGTTTCAATTAAAGTCGGATTTGATGGTCCAAGTCATGTGTTTTGTTGCTACCTGGTCCCTATTGAATACGCCCCTGAGTTCGTAAAGAAAGTTTTAAACTTTGGCGGCAAGGTTCAAGTGAGAGTGTTTGGCACCCGGTTTAAGGATTACATGAGTGTTGAGGATATCTATCGCTCTATTATCTGCGACCAGGACGAAAACACCCAGGATGATGCGGATGAGGCCCGAGAGAAGGCGAACGCTATAATCGAAATTGCCACGGCCAAGTTCCGTAAGCGCCTGCTCCAAAAGGTCCCAGCGCTAAAGGATGCGCTGGAGGGTCGGCTCCCCCAGGTACAGACAGAGAAACACTAAGAGTCATCGCATTGATAGAGAGCCACCCTACTTCCTTCAGATAATCGTACTTGATACTATAGTTATATAGTATGAGGTACGAATAAGGAGGCCAGCATGATGGCTGAGAGAACACTGGATGATGTGGTTTTGTCCCGGATAGGAACAGGATCCACTGAGGCGCGAGTCTCATATTTGGCAGAGGCAACTCTGCAAGAGCCAAGGCTGGCAGGAAAAACCTTAAGGGCTGTTGCTAAGGCTATCCCCCGAGAGGTGGTTGCCCGTTCCATTGATATCAACGTAACCAACCTGAGTAAGCTCTACTCCCGGAAGCACCTAACAAGAGTTCAGAGCGAGGACATTAGCGACCTTACCGCGCTGTGGCAGGAAATGAACGAGGTGTTTATGGGCGATGGGGAGACCCTGCGCGAGTGGCTGGCAGATCCGCTCCCGGCTCTGAACGGGAGAGCCCCCAAGGAACTCATGCAAACTCTACCAGGCAGAAAGGCTCTTCGGGAGATCCTTGATTCCCTGCGCCAGGGAGACTTTGCGTGATCCTTTTCAGAGCACAACACAAGCGTTACCTTGATAGCTGGCAAGACTACGAGAAGGGGAACAGCTACAAGAACGGGGCGCGTTGGAACTTGCCCGGGACACCCGTCCTCTACATGAGCTCGAATGTTCAGAACGCCATGCTGGAGTTATCAAACTATGCTCCATCCCCCAAGGTAGCAAACCTGATGTTTTGCATGGGCGTCTTTGAGTCGCCATCCCTCCGGCTTTATGAGATCCGCCCGGAAGAGTTGCCCAAAGGCTGGGAGCAGTACCCGGCACTAAAGGCCACCCAGGAGTTCGGCAGTGAGATATTAGAGGGTAAGCAGTATGACGGCCTGATAGTGCCATCTTGCACCATGAATGACCGCCTGGTTCGCTCGCCCCACAATGAGGTTCGCCGCTCCACTTATGCCAATGTTGTTTTGAACCCAACCAAGAAGGCTGTTAAGGATATGACGCTGCTTGATAGCCATTCGCCCCTTTACTCAAAGCGTGCCTTTGCCCAGGTATAACCAAAAAGGATTGATTTGACCATGCACATAAACCAGTTAACCGAGCTGGCTATCAACTGTACCGCTGAACTATCTGAGGAGCTGGGGGAGCTCAGTCCTCAAGAGGCCGTGACTGTGCTTCTGCAAATGGCACTTATGGCTGCTGATGATGGTAGGGATATGCCAGCCCTCTTGGGGAAGTTTCAAGAGGCGGCCTGGCCTACGACACGAGCGGCTGCAAAAGATAATGAGGAGGCTGTCTGGATGCTACTAGCCTCTGCCGCTGGAGGCTTCAACTCGCTGGTGAAAGGGAGCTGATAGAGGCAGCTCATGACTGATCCAAAAGGTGATCCAAAAAAATGGATCACCCTGACATCCCCTTAAGGTAATGCGGTGATAAAAGTCAGGCGTAGCAAGGCGCAGCGGTGATCCAAAGCTGATCCACATTGAAAGAGAGTGAGAAATATTGAGTATTCAATGGTACTGGGAGCTCAGCCATCTCTGACTTTTTTTAGTTGGAGAACATGGCATGAGCCGTTCAAGAAAGAAAACGATTAGCTACGCCCTCAACCGCCCAGGAATGAAGAGGCACAGCAACAAGAGGGTTCGCAAGGCCGCGATGGTTCCAGATGGCCGAGCATACAGAAAGTTTGCGTGTAGCTGGGATATTTGCGACCACAAGGGGGTGGATCATAGCAACCAGACCACATTCATCCGATACCGCATGGATGTGGGATGCCATCTCAGCCCCTGGCACATGGCAGATACAAAGGAGCAGGCCGTTAGAGCTTGGCATCGTGCAATAGGAAAATAGTAAGACCAAAAGGGAGGATTTACTCCCTTTTCTCAAATACAGCCAAATTGGATCTGAGCAGGGATTATAATAGCACGAAAGGTACATTAGTAGGTGCATAGACTATGATTGCTGTTCAATTGTTGATTACATATCAGGTGGTTATGTAGATTATTAGACTCCCCCAGCTCCACCACCTACAGGTCCCACCAGGGACCGACTAAGCCCGCAAATCCTTATCATATAAGGGATTGCGGGTTTTTTTATGCCTGTAGAGTCTTATCTGCTCAGATAAAGTCCTGGCTTTCGCCTTCGAGCTGGGTGCAGCCTGTAATGACAATCTGATGCAGGGAGCTTGAATTACAGAGCATTATAGGGTTATTTGGTAGGGCAGTTTTCATCGAGCAAAGGAAGGTAACATGGGCAAGCAAGAGGCAATGGAGTGGCTATTAGGGAATCTGGAGCAATGGCCGAGCACCCCCAACGAGGTCGCAGCAGCGAGTCCTCCTGGATGGCACTGGGTTTATAGTGTGGTTCAAAAGAGTCTATACCTGAGTGACAACCAGAGTGGCTGTATCTTTGAAATCGACTGGCTGGAGGCTCGACTTGAGGTTGCGGCGCGTGAAGTGGTGCGATGACAGCCTTGATAGGTGATGAGATCCCCAGTGATAGCCGTGAGAAGTAGCTACACTTGTGGCTCAACATTGGCCGGAATCGTTTGATAACCTGCAAACCCTTACCTGGGGTGGCGGGTTTATTATGCTTTTTGTTTATTGCATCGCGATTCAACCGCCAGGATGATCTTGACCCTGATGAGATGTGTCCCTCTGTAAGAGCCGGGTCGGCTAACTTTGCCGCAGCTTGGATCTCAACCAGCCCAAGGCACTCTCTTCACTCTCAAAATACTGCAGGAGCAGAGGCTTTTGGTGGGGGGAGTGTGCGTACTCATCAACGACCATTTTCTGTAAAGCCATACCTGTGAGGATGGCCTGGTATCGCAGGCCGCAGTCGGTCAGTATTCTGGTGGTTGTGTCAAAAAACTCCATCACCTCCGGTGGGCAGGTTTCCCAGCGGCGCAGATCACACATTACCCCCAGGAGTGCGGTTTAAACTGTTCGGCATGTTTTAGCACTTCACTAACGGAGCTCTGGGCGGTTTCTAAGTTCCAGGGACCGATAAAACGGCATACCAAGATTCTCTCCTGCGTTAGCGCAGTATCACACTCAAACTCACCATGTGCTTGCTTTTGGTATTCCATACAAGGTTTCTCAGAGCAGCGAGGCGTTCCACTAAAAGTATAATCAGCAACCTTTGTTGCGGTTGAGGCTGTTACAATTTCTTTAATTGCCAGGCGAAGTTCAGGAAAAAGAGGGATGATATTTTCTGCTACGGATGGCAGACTCTGTTGAGTTAGTAAAGCCTGTTGACCAAGCGGGCAACGGAACTCAGGGCAACAACAACTCTCACGCACCAAGGCACGTAAAGGATTTAAATGACCAATACCAATAAACCCACCCATGTCGGGACTATCCTCAAAGAGGACTATCTGGCTCCCATGGGGATGAGCCCAAGTGATCTGGCGTTGAAGATGCGACTGCCTGAGGGGCGGGTGATGGCGATTCTCAATGGCAGAGAAAAGCTTAAAATCCTCACGGCCACCAAGTTGGCTTCAGCCTTAGGTCATCACACAGGCTACTGGATGGATATTCAGAAACGATATGATGCCTGGGCTGCTGAATCTTCTGAGGAGTTGCCTCAGATTGGGGTCAGCCAGGAGCCGGATTTAGCTCTGAGCCGGGTCAGTATGGCTGAGCTTAGCCGTGAGACAGAAAAAGTGATCAAGGCGACTCAGGGGGGAGCCTCGAGATTGAGCACAATGGTGAAACTCTGGCCTATCTGTTATCAGTGCGTGAGTACCAGGAATTGAAAAATATCCGATAGCAGGCTCAGTTGAGTGCAACTGCAGGGGGCTGAGTTCCATTTAGGATAGGCGAAATGTAAGGAGCAGGTTTATGAAGCTATCTCCAAGTCAACTTAAGTTATATGGAGACATTGATAAGATCCTTTTTTTTGAATGGGATCCGGTTGGGGTCTCCCGGATGAGTGATGCTGAGGGGGCTCGTGATGAGTATCAGCCATATATCCCCAGGGTATTCAAACTGGCGATTGAGAGTGATGCTCCGGAGCCAATCGCGCAGCTCCTGACTGAGCTCTCGACTCAGAGCATGGGCTTGCCGGCAGCACCCGCTCATGATCTGGCGATCGCTCAGATGATAATCTCCGCCAAGGGCTGAGCATATCTGGCTTTTGGCGCACTCTCTGCAAGAGATCCACGATCGTCAATAATCTATCAGGCAACGGAGCGCCTATGCCGGAGTTCAAAAAATGCTCGATGTGTTCTGCTCTGTGGAAAAGCAGGGAAGATTTTATCTCAGATCCTGAGATTGTTCTCAATGGCTATAAGGCTGATTTTGAGAGCCTTGATTACGGATTATTTTTATTTACCCATGAGAAAGAGGGTTGTTGCTCTACACTTGCCGTTGAGGTCGGGGATTTTAAAGATCTCTACCAGGGGCAAGTCTATTCGGAAAGGAAGACCGGAGGGCCGGAGTGCCCACGCTATTGCAAAGATGAGCACCAATTAGCAAGGTGTAAGGCTAAGTGTGAGTGTGCTTATGTAAGGGAGCTGATGCAGATGCTCAAGTAATAATGGTGTTGGCCTGCTCCCTGCATTGAATGTTGGAATCGCCTGAATCCTGACACGGAGAGAGAAGGATGATGACAACACGACAGCAACTCGCCCTGGTCCTTCAACAGCTTGAGGCTGAGGAAGGGGTGGAAAATGTCAGCCTGATCCTGGCTCATTCACTGCTGGCGATCGCCGCGGGTTATGATGATGGCCCCATCACCTGGCAGATTGACTCTGATATCGTCAGTGGTGAGCTGGTGGCTGAGGTATTGGCAGAGGATCGCACCCTAAACTGAGGTTGTCTTTTCAAAAGAAGATGAGCCCGCACCTTGTGGCAGGATATACAGATACGGGCTTGAGTTACTGAGAAAAATAAATAGCTGCTCCTGATACTGCTCCATCTGCTGAGATCAACCCGCAGACTTACTGTGGATCCGACTCTCATCCATGAGACACGTTACCGGCTCAGCGATAATCACCAGTGCCCATTTATCTCTCGTTCCATTGCTAAGAAGCCGTTTCACCCCGGGCGCAAAGGATCTGCCTGAGCAGAGCTTGGCAATCTTTCCTGGCGCTGGCAATTTGGGGCGGTTGATTAGCCGTTATCTGACTGCAAGCTTAGATTCCAGCCTCTCGATCAGCTCATTGGTGATCAAAAAGGGATCGATGTGCTCCCCATCGATACGAATATCTCCGGTGACCAGCCAATCCGAGTGTGTCGCAGAGTCGTTGGCCGGTGAGGCATCAATCACCCGGGTTTCAATACCGCGGCTTCCATCCGGGACACCTGAGCGGATATGCAACTCTAATACTCCCTGTTGTGAGAGATGCAGGTTTACGGTTTTTTTATGCTGCAACATAGCGGCAGTGACCGCATCAGCAATTTTTGCCCTTGAATTATGTAACCATTCCATAGTGTTTCTCCTTGGGATCATGGTGACTGGCACCCCTTGCAGGGCTTAAATCACTTTAGAGTCAAGGTGTTACCCATAGAGCAAGGCAGGGTAACAGGCGATTGCTGTTCCTGCGGATAGGACAATAGGATACCGAACGGCTGCTAGTTAATCGGCTTGCCTTATCGGCAAGGGAACGCGGCGTCACAGCGCTTACGGCTCAAAAAATAGCGTTGACTCTTCCATAGTAAGGACTCGAAGGGGGGGATTCAGCGCTATAGCTCACAAAATAAGCATAAGTTCATCAGAGGCTAGGGGCTGTCGTCATGAGCGGACTAGTTTGAGTACAATATATTCTTTCATCATTAATCTGGAACTACACAATGAAGAGCCCAGCCCACCGACGCCATGACATATCAGACCGAGTATGGAGCCTAATCGAACCCCATATATTGGGAAGAAAAGGTGATTGGGGAAAGGCGGGTCGAGATAACCGACTCTTTATCAATGCTGTTTTTTGGATTTTAAGGACAGGCTCACCTTGGAGAGACCTTCCTCCCGATTATGGCGACTGGAAAAATACCCATCGACGCTTCAGTCGCTGGCGTGATAAGGGAGTTTGGGCTCGCCTCCAGGAACGTTTAATCCATGAGCCTGATTTTGAGTGGCTGATGATCGACGCCAGCCATATCAAAGTCCACCCAGATGCCAGCGGTGCTCAGGGAGGTAATCAGGATATGGGGATAACAAAAGGGGGCTAAACAGTAAAATCCACGTGGCTGTAGACTCTCATGGCATGCCTGTTAAGTGCTTTGTTACCTCAGGTACAACGGCAGACTGTTCTCAGGCCTTGGCTCTGATTGATAGTGTCGATGCTGAGTATTTACTGGCTGACAGAGGCTACGATACCAATGCCTTGGTCTCCCAAGCCGAGTTTCTGGGAATGAAAGTGGTTATTCCATCGAGGAGAAACCGGAAGGTGCTACGGGAGCATGATAAAGGTCTCTATAGAGTTAGGCATTTGGTAGAAAATGCTTTTCTTCATCTGAAGAGGTGGCGAGGAATCGCGACACGATATGCAAAAAATACCGCTTCATTTGAAGCGGCGGTTCAAATACGTTGTGTAGCACTATGGGCTGCCATCTTATGACGACAGCCCATAGCCTCCGAAATATTTTTGATAGAGTTTTTGGTAGGCCGAAGTTGTTTTGAATTTTTTCAGCTCCGAAGAAAACTCAGCCACAAACTCGGGGCTCATCGTTTTTTTACTAAAAAGGTAGTAGAGACCGGTTTCCTTGATGGGCTTGTCTGTAATCGGCATAAGCTTATGGGATATCTCCATCTCTTTCATGATTGAAAGGCCCACGTACAACTCGCTAATGATGTAATCAAAACGTCCCAGGGCAAGTTTAGTGAATGCCTGCTGGTCGGTATTTACCAGCTTATAGTTACTATGCTTTCTTAGAAAATCCCACAACTGTGGGGTGTAGGAGTAACCCCGGACAACCCCAACTCTATGCTCCTTGAGGCTATCAAAGGATTGATAATTAAGACGCGCCTCATCCTGCTTGCGAATAAAAAACACCCAGGGAGACTTGATGATAGGCTCATCCGGAAGGTAGCAGTAACGGTGGCGGTTTTCGCTGGGGCTGGCGCTATAGAGAATATCCAACTTACCGTTAAACACCATCTGCTCCGCTTTGGCCCAGGGATAGATGGTGATCCGATTGTACCTGGCTTTCATCATGTGGATCAGCTTCATACGAGAAAGAACCTCTGTCAGCATCTCGCTACTAAAACCAGTCACATTCTGCTGTTCATCGTAGAACTCGTAGGGAGGCCAGTCATCGGTGGCAATTTTGAGGATGGTTTCACCGTTTGCGACCTTGAGGCTAAACAGGCAGATACAGAGCAGTCCGATCGCCAATCTTGTAGTGAACTTCATAACAGAGCCTTACACCCGGGTAGGTTTGGGTTCCTGCGAGCCACAAACAGCTGGATGGTGGTTTTGACTTTTTAAGTGTATGAACCAAGTCCTATTTTGTAAAAAAGACAATTGAAGGGCGGAGCCGAATGAGACCGTTAGAGCGAAGTGGAGTTTGCCAGGCAGATCTCCTGACAAACTCAGTTTCTTTATGATCGTTTTAAATCAAGGGGGAGTAAGAGAAGGGCTAGCTACAGAGCCAGTTGTGAGGCGAGCTCTCCTCGTCAGAGGTTAGGGCCGGCATGACACTAAACCCGGCTTTTAGGTCAACCGCCTTAACCGTTGTCCGGTAATCACAAAAATCATCCTTACGTCCGGCATCCTGGCTCATAATAAAAGCCGCTGTCTGGAGTTGGCCATCGACTTTTGCGGCTACAACTTTCCAGTAGCCATTTGGGATCATCACCTGGCTGTTGGCCGGCAGGGTCGGCATAGGTTGTGATGGGTCGTAATAGGGGCCGGTCACCACATAGACCTCTCCATTTGGAATATCCGCTTTATCACGCACCGCCTGCTCCAGTTTTTCCCAGGGCCCCTGGTTGAGATCACTTTTTTGCGGTGTGATATTAGAAAGATAGTCGGTTGCCTTCCAGTCTGAAAACCCACACAAAGAGCCCAACGGTGCCTGATGCCCCCTGTCGGTTGCAAGCTGTGCGTGGGCTCCCGAATAGTCTGAGGGTTGCAGGGTATGGGTGGGATCTAAATCCGGATCTGCTTTCCAGACTCGCGAGCACTTATGCCCATCGCTTGGATGAATCGTTACACTGGAGACCCGATATGCCACCCAGTCGGCAAATTTTGTGCTGCCATTGTTATCCAGAGCATAGAGATCTCTGACGATCAGGTGATCGCCGGAGGGGGCTCCCACCGGACAGCTGTGCTGATAGCAGACCGGGGCCGAGATGGACTGCGCAAAGGCGCTAGTTGTCAGGAGCAGGGCGGAGCTGAGCAGAAGGTACTGTTTTTTCATGATATTTGTTCTGATTTTAGCTAGGGAAAAAAAGGCTAGCATGAAACCAGAGGCGGGAAACTTGATCCGGGTTGGAATTGCTAAACCCCATTTTCGGCAGTTTACAAAATCTGAAATCGCAGGCACTAAATCCATAATGCCTGCGCAGGGAGGTTTCACTTAGCTCTACTAGTGCTGCATCGCTTAAATACTTTTACCACCCACTTGTTCAATGAAGTACTTGAGCCATGGGCGAAGTTATTCGTGGAATAACGTAGCGCGAGGTATGGACACCGAGCAGGGAAAGGTTATCAAGGATGGTAATCGGCGAGTCACGTAGCTCGATGGAGGCGTGAAGTTGCTCACGGAGCAACTTCACGCGAGATCGGACATCGAGCTGGAGAGGTTTATCAGGGATGATAAATGCATCGCGCGGAGTAAGGTTTTTCCTACTTTTGACGATCCAAAAGTAGGGTGCAGTCGGGCACCCCCGACATTGTTTGCAGTTGTGGTGCAAGCAAAAGCACTCAGATAAGCGGTACAGATAATAACGCTTATCTGCTCTATACCAGTATGTATTTGAGTAGAAACACCAGCGCAACGCCGATGACACAAGGATTGAGCGCTTTAAAGTGCCCGGTCCCCAGTTTGATCACCACATAGCTGATAAAGCCCATGGCGATGCCGTCGGTGATCGAAAAGCTAAATGGCATCATCACCGCGGTAATAAAAGCCGGGGTTGCTTCACTGAGATCGTCCCACTGAATTTTAGAAAGCTCGGAGATCATCAACACCCCCACATACACCAGAGCCCCTGCAGCGGCATAAGCCGGGATCATCTCTGCCAGGGGGGCAAAGAAGATCGCCAGCAGAAACAGCAGGCCAACGACAACCGCAACCAGCCCGGTTCGTCCTCCAACCGAGATCCCTGAGGAGCTTTCAACATAGGCTCCGACGGATGAGGTTCCCATAAAGGCGCCCAGCATGGATGAGAGGCTATCAACGAACAGAGCCTGTTTCATTCGGGGAAACTGCCCCCGCTCATCAGCCAGTCCGGCCTTATTGGTCAGGCCGATTAAGGTGCCGGATGAATCGAATAGATTCACCAGCATGAAGGAGAAAATGACCCCGGCCAGGGCCTGATTAAAGGAACCTTTCAGATCCAGCTGTCCAAACACAGGAGCTATGCTGGGAGGCGTGGAGATAATGCCGTGAAACTCGGCATTTCCGGTCACAAGGCCGAGGATGGTGGTCACCACCATGGCGATTAGCACCGCGGCGTGCAGCCCGCGAGCCGCGAGGATCACGATTATAAAAAATCCTAATGCGCCCAGCAGGCAGGAGGGAGAGCTCAGATCGCCCAGGCTCACCATGGTGTCCGGATTACTGACGATGATCCCCGCATTGTGCAGGCCCATCAAAGCGATCATCAAGCCAATCCCACTGGCGATGCCGATCCTAAGCGAGCTTGGGATATTGGCCAGGATCCAGTAGCGAACCCGAAACAGGCTGAGCAGGAAAAAGCCAAGGGCTCCCCAGAAAATGGTCCCCATCCCGGTTTGCCAGCTGTACTTCATGCTCACAACCACCACAAAAGCGAAAAAGGCGTTGAGTCCCATGGCGGGGGCCAGGGCGATAGGCAGGTTCGCAATAACTCCCATCAGGATTGAGCCAATCGCAGCGATAAGGCAGGTGGTGACGAAGACCGCGCTCTTATCCATGCCGGCATTTGCAAGCAGCTGGGGGTTCACAAAGATGATGTACACCATGGTGAAGAAGGTCGTGATCCCGGCGATCACCTCGTTGCGCAGTGTTGTGCCATGAGACTTGAGCTGAAATATTCTGTCGAGCAGGCCAGCACGGGGAAGTTGTGAGCCTGGAGTATCCTGTTGCATATCTATCTCTATTTAAAGGGGGGAAGAGATTGCTTGATATTCAGCACTCCCAAAATTTCATGCAAGCCGCATCAAGTATTGAGTGGAAACTGAGCATCAATCGTTAAAAAGCGCGCCAATCTACCATTATTGGGCTGTGGTTTCAAAAAATCACAGTTATCCTAGCCAAACACTAGGCTGGCGGTTGGGAAGAGAGTCTCAACTAACCGTGTTATCCTCTGATTGATGACGTTGAGCTTGATGGCCTGACGCTCCTTGAACCGCAAGAGATTTGAATCTTACTTCGAATCAACGCGCATCTTCTGGCCTAACCGGACAGAGCAATCAGTTTGGCGATTTAGGGGTAAACGATTCGGCTATCATTCATTTTGATGAGTAAGGTTAAGGGACCACATTTTTAGCTGCGCAGGATGATGCCGGCGCTATCGGCCTAAGAGGATTTTTCCAGAAGGTAGAGGCTCTCGTGAAGATTATCCATCTGTTTTTCAAGGAGGCTCTGGGCATCATAAATCGCCCGGTTATAGAAATAGGGCCCCAGCTCTTTGCTCAAAAAATCCAGCAGGAACTCTGCATCAAACTGCTCAAGGGGGAGATCCAGCTCATCGAGCAGGTATTTCTGGATTTTAGTAAGGATCTCGGCTTTTTCCTCGTTGGAGAACTGGATAGCGCTCATGCTTATTCCTATTTGCTCAGTGATTGAATCTGTCCCAAGGGGGAATTAATTATCCGGTGGTGAATTGTTCAGTGCACAGGGCCGAAGAGGGCTGAATCACCAGGATATGTTGTCAATTCACCCATCTTGGGTGATTTTACGGCAAACAAACCTTTTTCTAGATAAAAAGCTTGCACCCAGAGCCAGAGTACTTATAATTCGTCTCGTCTTCAAGACAAGCGGGAATAGCTCAGTTGGTAGAGCACAACCTTGCCAAGGTTGGGGTCGCGAGTTCGAGTCTCGTTTCCCGCTCCAAAAAATGAAGGCGCGTTGGCAGAGTGGCTATGCAGCGGATTGCAAATCCGTGGACCTCGGTTCGACTCCGGGACGCGCCTCCAGTTCTCTTTATATCTCCTGACTTTTCGATTCTTTTTCCAGCAACTTCATTGCCAGCAATCTGTTACAATTGGCGCCATCGCTGAGTAACAGGAACTTCTTTCATGATCGAAAATTTTCAGCTTGAACATCTGCTCAATGAGCTTCTTGAACCCCATTTTTATCGCGATTACTGCCCCAATGGGTTGCAGGTCGAAGGGCGCTCCTCGATTCGAAAGGTGGTGACAGGTGTTACCGCAAGCCAGGCTCTGATCGATGCTGCAGTGGCTGAAAAAGCCGATGCCCTGCTGGTTCACCATGGTTACTTCTGGAAGGGGGAGGCTGCACCTCTGGTGGGGATCAAGCAGCGCCGCCTTAAGACGCTGTTGGCCCACGATATCAATCTTTTTGCCTATCACCTTCCCCTGGATGGCCACTCCCTGCTTGGAAATAACGCTCAGCTGGCCAAGCTTCTTGGGCTAGAGGCCTTGGGAGGACTGGATCCGGCTGAGAAAAAGCCGATCGCCATGTTGGGTGAATTGCGTGAGAGTGCGTCGGCGGCCCAGTTAACCCAGCGGATCAAACAAGCGCTGGGAAGAGAGCCATTCGTATGTAGTGATTCCGGGCCGGCGGTCATCAAGCGGATTGCCTGGTGTACCGGTGGTGGTCAGAGCTATATAGAGCAGGCCGCCCGGGCGGGCTGTGATGCCTTTATCAGTGGTGAGGTTTCGGAGCAAACTGTGCATATTGCCCGGGAGGGGGGATCCACTTTTTCTCTGCGGGGCACCATGCCACCGAGCGTTATGGCGTGAAAGCATTGGGGGAGTGGTTACAGCAGCAACATGGACTGGACGTCAGCTTTATCGATATTGATAATCCGGTGTGAAAAATCGCCCGCCATCGATTTGAGGTGGCGGGCGCTGGCTTAATGACAACTCATGGTTGATTGGCTTAGCATCTGTTGCAGGTAGGCAACCACCGGGGTACAGCTGGAGTGCTCCAGGAGCATCTGCTTCTCACTATCGGAGATCGGCAGCAACTCAAGCCAGCGCTGAGAGATCCAGGCCGCATCGTCGAGCGCCTTTTGTGGATGTAGCTCAGACAGCTCTGGGTAGCTGAGGTAGATGTCTTCCAACATGGACGCTAAAACCTGCTCTTCACCATCTAACAGTTGATCCTGCCAATTGGGGAGAGGGTCAATGTCAGCCCACTCGAGCCCATCACGGGCCTCGCGGACCTGCTTGAACTTAAAGCGATCGATCCCTTTTACTGTGATCGACAAGGTTTGATCCGGGGTAAGAAAAAAATCGATGATTTCGGCTCGGGTTCCTATTCCGTGCATGCTATCAGGTGTCAGATTCGATCTTTTTTGTTGTTCATCAATAAAACCCAGCGCAATCAGCCCATCCTGGGTAAGGGCCGCCTTGCACAGTTCGACTTGGACGGGATCGCTCAGGCGTAACGGCAGGATCCCGCCCGGAAGCAGATGGCAGGTGATACGTAGTAGTGGCAGTGATGATCTTTCCATAACTTTATCCCCTTAAATCTGAGCCGATATAGGGAATAATCAAAAAGTGTGCCAGATAGAAAAGGATATCAATGAGTCCCCTATTGGCGGGGGCTTGCAGAGTGTCATGATGATGAGAGACGCGTTATTTTTTGGCAGTGTCAAAAAAATAACGCTGAAATAACCAATAACCGGAGCCCAAGGGAGCTCCGGTTAGAGAGGGAGTTACTCGTTACCAGCTTCTCCTTCAGACTCCTCAAGGTAACCTTTTTTTACCAGCTCCAGCCAGAGATCTTCGGCTTCCAGAATTGCGTTTTTAGCACTGGGATCTTTTTGGGAGTTTGCGAACATGGCCGAAAAAATTCGTGCTGCATTTTTAGTGACAAACTTACTCTTTTTATCCATGGTTTCATCCTTGTTGGTTTTGACACAAAGGGGGTCATCAGGGGTTTATTTTAGCTGCTCATGATAGAGAATAGCCGCTTCGGTACGAGATCCAACCTCGAGTTTACGCAGAAGGTTTTTAACATGGGCCTTGACGGTTTCCGCGGTAATCGTGAGGTTGAGAGCGATCTGTTTATTGCTGAGCCCCTGAGATAACTCCCTGAGGATCTGCCATTCGCGGCGGGTGAGGGTGGCTAATTTCTCCTGAAGGCTGTGCTCACGTTGATGCAGTTGATCCAGATAGTGATGGACCGCCGGGCTGACCACCCGCTGGCCACTCATCAGGTGCCGGAGCTGCATGATTAGCTGGGTTGGCTCACTATCTTTAAGAAGGTAGCCATCGGCGCCATAGCGGATCGCATTGATCACATCCTGGCGCTTATCGGAAACCGTGAACAGTGCCACCTTGTTGGAGAATTTTTTCTGACGCAGCAGGCGCAGGGTTTCTAACCCGCTGAGTCCTTTCATGTTGAGATCCAGAAGAATAAGGTCGGGATCCAGCTCCAAGGCAAGTTCGAGCCCTTGCTGCCCATCACCAGCCTCGGCGATCACCTCGAAAGGGGTATCAGAGCTCAGGGCGCCGATGATCCCTCTTCGGATCAGTGGATGGTCGTCAATGACCAAAACAGTATGCTGTTGCATTTCAACTCTCTTGTAGGGTTGTTGGAGTTTATTGCATCGCCCCGGCCGCTTCTGATTATTGAGTTTACTTGGCGACTCGGGTCCGCTTGATGATAACATCGCACGGGTGCTACTGCTACGTTCGGTGGCCGGGCTGAGCAATTGATGAGCTGGGGATGGTTGGAACCGGCTGTAATAGAGCCTGTCATTTGCTAAGATGCCCGCGCGCTGCAGGTTTTCCGTATGATCATCATGGTTTTACCCGGCGTTTTTCGTATGTGCAATTTAGGGGATTAAAGATGAAAACAAAGATGCTGTTCAAAGGGATAGGGATCGCTTTGTTACTGACTTGTGGCGCCGCGAGCGCCGATACTGTGCATGTGGCCGTGGCTGCCAATTTCCGCACCACCATGGAGAAAATCGCCCAGCAGTTTACCGCAAAGACGGGGGATAAGGTGACAGTCTCTTCCGCCTCGACCGGTATTCTCTATAGCCAGATCCAGCATGGCGCCCCCTTTGATCTTTTTTTAGCGGCCGATGCCCGGCGTCCTGAGCTTTTAGAGAAACAGGGTAAGATCGTCCCCAATAGTCGTTTTACCTATGCAACCGGGCTACTGGCTCTGTGGAGCCCTAAACAGAAGGCTGACAGAGCACTGCTGAATCATTGGCAGCAGAAAATTGCCCTGGCGAATCCTAAGACAGCTCCCTACGGACTGGCTGCCAAACAGTCTCTGGAAAAAATGAAGCTATGGGGATCGGTTGCTCCTCATGCGGTATATGGTAACAACATTACCCAGACCTATCAGTTCGTCTCAAGTGGCAATGTGCAACTTGGGTTTGTGGCTTACTCTGAGCTGGTTACCAAGCATCAGCAGGCCAATGCCTGGATTGTTCCTGCCACTTTGCATGCACCCCTGGAGCAACAAGCGGTACTCCTCAAACACGCTCAGAACAACAACGCCGCAAAAGCGCTCTATCAGTATCTGCGTAACGACGCTAAAACCATGATTGAAAAAGCAGGCTATCAGCTTCCAGCCCATGCTTGATACCGATCTGCAGGCGGTGGTGTTGACCCTCAAATTGGCGTCATACACCACGCTGCTTCTACTCTGTATTGCTCCACCTCTTGCCTGGTGGCTGGCCCGCGGCAAGCATTGGTCACGCTCATTTGTAGAGTCGATCGTGACCCTACCTCTGGTATTGCCTCCGACAGTCTTAGGTTTCTATCTGCTAATAGCCTTTTCACCCAACCACTGGTTGGGACAGCTGTGGCAATCAGTGATGGGCAGTACCCTGGCCTTTAGCTTCTCAGGCCTGGTTGTCTCATCGGTGATCTATTCTCTGCCCTTTGTTGTGCAGCCCCTGCAGGGGACCTTCGTCAGCCTGGGGCGTTGTGAACTGGAGGCAGCCGCAACCTTAGGGTACGGGCCGATTCAGCGATTCTTCTGGATTGTGCTCCCCATGACTCTGCCCGGGTTTGTGATTGCAGCGGCGCTCGGGTTTGCCCACACCATGGGGGAGTTTGGGGTTGTTCTGATGATTGGAGGCAACATCCCGGGTCAGACCGAAGTGCTATCGATCGCTCTGTTTAATCATGTTGAAGCCCTGGAGTACACCCAGGCTCACCAATTGGCTGCAGGGCTGCTGGTGGCGTCAGTCGCGATGCTTATGTTGGTGTATGGAGTACTGAAAAAGCGTCAGCAGAGGATGTTATTATGAGCCTTGAGCTTCGCTATTATCAGCCCTACTCAAACCTCACCCTGGATTATCATCTCACCCTGGAGCCTTGTGGGATCACCGGCATCTTTGGACCTTCGGGAGCAGGCAAATCAACCCTGCTGCGCTTTATTGCCGGACTGAATCGTCCCGATATTGGGGAGCTTTGTTTTGATGGTGAGATCTGGCAACAGGGGCGGCGCTGGACTCCTCCTCACCAGAGGCGAGTGGGCATGGTGTTTCAGCAATCGGGCTTGTTTCCACATACCCGGGTGCTGGGGAATCTCAAACTTGCGGCGCGTAAGGGCAGTGGCAGGTTTGCTATTGACGATCTGGCCGAGCGCTTTGGGATCACCGAGCTGCTGAGCCTACCGGTGCAACAGCTATCGGGAGGTCAGTGTCAACGGGTTGCCATCGTGCGCGCGCTGTTGGCCGAGCCCAGACTCTTGCTGCTGGATGAACCCATATCGGCACTGGATCAACCGACCCGCTTTAAGTTGTTACGAGAGCTAAAGAAGATAGCCCGCGAGCAGGAGCTGATGATGTTGCTGGTTAGTCACTCCAGCGATGAGATCTGCCAGGTGTGTGATGAGATGGTGCTGATCCATGATGGGAGGGTGGTTGCTCAGGATTCACCGGAGAGCCTGTTTAGCCGCCCGGATCTGTTTCTGGCGCGTCAGCGAGAGGCCAGCTCTCTACTCAGGCTTAGCTATTTGGGTTTTTGTGAGCAGCGCCAGCTCGGGCGCTTTGATCTGGAAGGCCAGGAGCTGTTTCTGTCCGGAGTGCATGACTACCAGTGTGGCGATGCGATCAAGGTGCGCCTGCGCAGCCGGGATGTCGTCCTGGCAACCGAATCACTTGAGGGGAGCAGCCTGTTTAATGGTCTGGCCGTGACTCTTTGCTCCTGTGAATCGATTGAGGGGGCAAGGGTGTTGGTCCAGCTCAAAGTCGGTGAGCAGAGGTTTTTAGCGACTCTGACTCACCACTCCTATCAGCGCTTAAAACTCAAAGCGGGTCAATCAGTCTTTGCCTATTTTAAAGCGGTTAATCTGCTGGGTTAGTAAAACTCCCTTCTTGGTTGCTGATCCCAAACGGGATATGCACCATGGGGATGTCTCCCGCCTTTGATTCAAGGTGGGTGCGCTGATCATCAAAGAAGATATGAGGGCGTAGTGTTGCAAGCACGCGCTCTTTTTTCATTCCTCCCAGAAAAAATGTTTCGTTTGCACTGACCCCCCAATGCTCCAGTGTGGTGACCACCCGTTCATGTGCCGGGGCGCTGCGAGCCGTTACTATCATGGTCCGCAGAGCTCTTTGATAATCTGGATCCTGATCTACCAAGGCATCCTCCAGTTTTTGCAGGTTGGAGATCTGGGTGAACAGAGGGGCGAGCGGGCCTGGCTGGTGGGGGATCTGCGAGTTTTGCACCTCGTAATCATGAAAGGCCGAGAGTTCTCCTTGTTTATAGATGGTTTCAGACTCGTCATCAGCGATGACACCGTCAAAGTCAAAAGCGATTCTTAACTCATCATCTTGGAGATCATCATTCACAGCCGAAGGTTGCACCGTTCCGGCGGGATAGCCTGCATCTATTGCCTTCTTTACATCCACTGGGTTTGCAGAAAGAAATAGCGACGCATTAAAGGCGGGAAGGTACTCATAGGGTGACTTTCCCTCCAAAAAAGCAGCCCGGCAGATATTCAGTCCATAGTGTTCAATCGAGCGGAACACCCGTTTGCCGGTTGCGGCTGAGTTCCGCGACAGCAGGATCACCTCGACAGGCTGTTCACCTGGAAACTGCTCATTGATCTTGAGAAAGCGCCTGATAAAGGGAAAAGCAACGCCCTTATCAAGTACATCATTCAGATGTTGCTCCTGGAATCTCTTGTACGCGATTGGGCCCTGCTCGAGAAACACCTGATGAGATTCATTCAGGTTGAAAAGGGCGCTGGACGAGACTGCGATAACTAATTTTTGTTCAATAGGATATGACATGGTGCTACCTGAAACCCATGTAATTATGCTTTAAGGGCGATTTATCAAGTTTTTAATAACCTGAAGGAATAAGCAATCCCTCATCAGAAAAAAAATAGCACTATCAGCGTCAAATTGACGTTACTTCTGATTAACATTTTTAGCCTTTCTGTTTCATTTGTGGTGTCCAATTGGAGACTGATAAATAGAATTATGATTTTTCTTATATTTTTTAAAAAAACTGGTCTCAGTTGAACTCCATTTTTCTGGAGATTATGTATAGTCAGACTAGCCTTATTTAATGCGTCATTCTATTTATTGATATCGCACCGGACTAGCTGAGTGATTCAGCGGAACGAATAACTGGGGAAATGGTTATGGCTAGCTCAAATGAAATATTCAGTTGTGTAGTTACCCGTCTTAATGGTGAAGCTTATCTGATTAACTCAGAGGGTGAGAAAATCCCCCTGCAACTTGGCCAGGAGGTGGATCCCAATTCACTAATCGTCACCAGTGAGGGCAGCTCTGTTCTACTTCAGGGAGAAGGCTTTAGTCAGCAGTTAGGTGAAAACAGTATTTTGAACCTGAAAGGTGCGGAGCTTGGCACAGAATCTCCCCATATAGTGAATAGTGATGATCTTGATCTGGCCGCACTTCAGCAAGCCGTGCTTGATGGCGGAGATCCGACTGAGCTATTTGAGGCCGCAGCTGCGGGCGGCGGTGTTAGTGATAGTATTCAAGAGGGTGCATCGGTTTCCCGTACCGGCGCAGAAACTTTGGCAGAAGCAGGTTTTGATACTCAGTTCTCCCCAGCTGAGGCTCAGGATCAGCAGCAAGCCGCAGATACCCCTTTTATTGAGACAGCACAAGAAGAGATCGCTCCCCAGGTCTCACCCATAGTCTCCCTGTCTGGTCCGGGACAGGTGACAGAGTCCGATGGTTCAGCTGTGTATACCATTAGTTTGGATCAGCCTTCTGATCAGGATATTACAGTCACCATCAACTATACCCCGGGCACAGCTACCGGTGGCGGTGTTGACTATCAAGAAGGATTTACTCAGGTCACTATTCCAGCCGGACAAACCTCAGCCAATTTCACCGTAGAGATCATTGATGATGCCTTAGCGGAAGGTGATGAAAATTACAGTGTCGAAATAACTGGTACATCTGGCGGTAACTCACAGTTGGGTGGAGATACCATTATTGAAACAACGATAACCGACCAGGCGGATGCCGATGCCCTGCGGTTCAGCCTGAGTAATGATGTGACGGTGGCCGAGGGGCAGGATGCGAGCTTCGCGGTCTCCCTGAGTGGCGGCAGCCTGGCGGCGGGTCAGAGTGTGACCATGCAGCTGACCACGGCGGAAGGCACCGCGGTGGCGGCGGACTTCGGGGATATTACCCTGGGTTCAGGGCAGAACGCCAGCTATGACGCGGCGACCGGCACCCTGACCATCAATGGTCCGATGGCGGATGGCGGCGAAATCAACTTCAGCGTGCCCACGGTGGATGACACCACCTATGAGGGGGACGAGCAGTTCAGTGTGAACCTGAGCAACCCATCCCTGGGTCAGATCAGCGATGACTCGGCGACGGCGACCATTACAGACCAGGCGGATGCAGACGCCCTGCGGTTCAGCCTGAGTAATGATGTGACGGTGGCCGAGGGGCAGGATGCGAGCTTCGCGGTCTCCCTGAGTGGCGGCAGCCTGGCGGCGGGTCAGAGTGTGACCATGCAGCTGACCACGGCGGAAGGCACCGCGGTGGCGGCGGACTTCGGGGATATCACCCTGGGTTCAGGGCAGAACGCCAGCTATGACGCGGCGACCGGCACCCTGACCATCAATGGTCCGATGGCGGATGGCGGCGAGATCAACTTCAGCGTGCCCACGGTGGATGACACCACCTATGAGGGGGACGAGCAGTTCAGTGTGAACCTGAGCAACCCATCCCTGGGTCAGATCAGCGATGACTCGGCGACGGCGACCATTACGGACCAGGCGGATGCAGACGCCCTGCGGTTCAGCCTGAGTAATGATGTGACGGTGGCCGAGGGGCAGGATGCGAGCTTCGCGGTCTCCCTGAGTGGCGGCAGCCTGGCGGCGGGTCAGAGTGTGACCATGCAGCTGACCACGGCGGAAGGCACCGCGGTGGCGGCGGACTTCGGGGATATCACCCTGGGTTCAGGGCAGAACGCCAGCTATGACGCGGCGACCGGCACCCTGACCATCAATGGTCCGATGGCGGATGGCGGCGAGATCAACTTCAGCGTGCCCACGGTGGATGACACCACCTATGAGGGGGACGAGCAGTTCAGTGTGAACCTGAGCAACCCATCCCTGGGTCAGATCAGCGATGACTCGGCGACGGCGACCATTACGGACCAGGCGGATGCAGACGCCCTGCGGTTCAGCCTGAGTAATGATGTGACGGTGGCCGAGGGGCAGGATGCGAGCTTCGCGGTCTCCCTGAGTGGCGGCAGCCTGGCGGCGGGTCAGAGTGTGACCATGCAGCTGACCACGGCGGAAGGCACCGCGGTGGCGGCGGACTTCGGGGATATCACCCTGGGTTCAGGGCAGAACGCCAGCTATGACGCGGCGACCGGCACCCTGACCATCAATGGTCCGATGGCGGATGGCGGCGAAATCAACTTCAGCGTGCCCACGGTGGATGACACCACCTATGAGGGGGACGAGCAGTTCAGTGTGAACCTGAGCAACCCATCCCTGGGTCAGATCAGCGATGACTCGGCGACGGCGACCATTACAGACCAGGCGGATGCAGACGCCCTGCGGTTCAGCCTGAGTAATGATGTGACGGTGGCCGAGGGGCAGGATGCGAGCTTCGCGGTCTCCCTGAGTGGCGGCAGCCTGGCGGCGGGTCAGAGTGTGACCATGCAGCTGACCACGGCGGAAGGCACCGCGGTGGCGGCGGACTTCGGGGATATCACCCTGGGTTCAGGGCAGAACGCCAGCTATGACGCGGCGACCGGCACCCTGACCATCAATGGTCCGATGGCGGATGGCGGCGAGATCAACTTCAGCGTGCCCACGGTGGATGACACCACCTATGAGGGGGACGAGCAGTTCAGTGTGAACCTGAGCAACCCATCCCTGGGTCAGATCAGCGATGACTCGGCGACGGCGACCATTACGGACCAGGCGGATGCAGACGCCCTGCGATTCAGCCTGAGTAATGATGTGACGGTGGCCGAGGGGCAGGATGCGAGCTTCGCGGTCTCCCTGAGTGGCGGCAGCCTGGCGGCGGGTCAGAGTGTGACCATGCAGCTGACCACGGCGGAAGGCACCGCGGTGGCGGCGGACTTCGGGGATATCACCCTGGGTTCAGGGCAGAACGCCAGCTATGACGCGGCGACCGGCACCCTAACCATCAATGGTCCGATGGCGGATGGCGGCGAGATCAACTTCAGCGTGCCCACGGTGGATGACACCACCTATGAGGGGACGAGCAGTTCAGTGTGAACCTGAGCAACCCATCCCTGGGTCAGATCACCGATGACTCGGCGACGGCGACCATTACGGACCAGGCGGATGCAGACGCCCTGCGGTTCAGCCTGAGTAATGATGTGACGGTGGCCGAGGGGCAGGATGCGAGCTTCGCGGTCTCCCTGAGTGGCGGCAGCCTGGCGGCGGGTCAGAGTGTGACCATGCAGCTGACCACGGCGGAAGGCACCGCGGTGGCGGCGGACTTCGGGGATATTACCCTGGGTTCAGGGCAGAACGCCAGCTATGACGCGGCGACCGGCACCCTGACCATCAATGGTCCGATGGCGGATGGCGGCGAAATCAACTTCAGCGTGCCCACGGTGGATGACACCACCTATGAGGGGGACGAGCAGTTCAGTGTGAACCTGAGCAACCCATCCCTGGGTCAGATCAGCGATGACTCGGCGACGGCGACCATTACAGACCAGGCGGATGCAGACGCCCTGCGGTTCAGCCTGAGTAATGATGTGACGGTGGCCGAGGGGCAGGATGCGAGCTTCGCGGTCTCCCTGAGTGGCGGCAGCCTGGCGGCGGGTCAGAGTGTGACCATGCAGCTGACCACGGCGGAAGGCACCGCGGTGGCGGCGGACTTCGGGGATATCACCCTGGGTTCAGGGCAGAACGCCAGCTATGACGCGGCGACCGGCACCCTGACCATCAATGGTCCGATGGCGGATGGCGGCGAGATCAACTTCAGCGTGCCCACGGTGGATGACACCACCTATGAGGGGGACGAGCAGTTCAGTGTGAACCTGAGCAACCCATCCCTGGGTCAGATCAGCGATGACTCGGCGACGGCGACCATTACGGACCAGGCGGATGCAGACGCCCTGCGGTTCAGCCTGAGTAATGATGTGACGGTGGCCGAGGGGCAGGATGCGAGCTTCGCGGTCTCCCTGAGTGGCGGCAGCCTGGCGGCGGGTCAGAGTGTGACCATGCAGCTGACCACGGCGGAAGGCACCGCGGTGGCGGCGGACTTCGGGGATATCACCCTGGGTTCAGGGCAGAACGCCAGCTATGACGCGGCGACCGGCACCCTGATCATCAATGGTCCGATGGCGGATGGCGGCGAGATCAACTTCAGCGTGCCCACGGTGGATGACACCACCTATGAGGGGGACGAGCAGTTCAGTGTGAACCTGAGCAACCCATCCCTGGGTCAGATCAGCGATGACTCGGCGACGGCGACCATTACGGACCAGGCGGATGCAGACGCCCTGCGGTTCAGCCTGAGTAATGATGTGACGGTGGCCGAGGGGCAGGATGCGAGCTTCGCGGTCTCCCTGAGTGGCGGCAGCCTGGCGGCGGGTCAGAGTGTGACCATGCAGCTGACCACGGCGGAAGGCACCGCGGTGGCGGCGGACTTCGGGGATATCACCCTGGGTTCAGGGCAGAACGCCAGCTATGACGCGGCGACCGGCACCCTGACCATCAATGGTCCGATGGCGGATGGCGGCGAGATCAACTTCAGCGTGCCCACGGTGGATGACACCACCTATGAGGGGGACGAGCAGTTCAGTGTGAACCTGAGCAACCCATCCCTGGGTCAGATCAGCGATGACTCGGCGACGGCGACCATTACGGATCAGGCGGATGCGGACGCCCTGCGGTTCAGCCTGAGTAATGATGTGACGGTGGCCGAGGGGCAGGATGCGAGCTTCGCGGTCTCCCTGAGTGGCGGCAGCCTGGCGGCGGGTCAGAGTGTGACCATGCAGCTGACCACGGCGGAAGGCACCGCGGTGGCGGCGGACTTCGGGGATATCACCCTGGGTTCAGGGCAGAACGCCAGCTATGACGCGGCGACCGGCACCCTGACCATCAATGGTCCGATGGCGGATGGCGGCGAGATCAACTTCAGCGTGCCCACGGTGGATGACACCACCTATGAGGGGGACGAGCAGTTCAGTGTGAACCTGAGCAACCCATCCCTGGGTCAGATCAGCGATGACTCGGCGACGGCGACCATTACGGACCAGGCGGATGCAGACGCCCTGCGATTCAGCCTGAGTAATGATGTGACGGTGGCCGAGGGGCAGGATGCGAGCTTCGCGGTCTCCCTGAGTGGCGGCAGCCTGGCGGCGGGTCAGAGTGTGACCATGCAGCTGACCACGGCGGAAGGCACCGCGGTGGCGGCGGACTTCGGGGATATCACCCTGGGTTCAGGGCAGAACGCCAGCTATGACGCGGCGACCGGCACCCTGACCATCAATGGTCCGATGGCGGATGGCGGCGAGATCAACTTCAGCGTGCCCACGGTGGATGACACCACCTATGAGGGGGACGAGCAATTCAGTGTGAACCTGAGCAACCCATCCCTGGGTCAGATCAGCGATGACTCGGCGACGGCGACCATTACGGACCAGGCGGATGCAGACGCCCTGCGGTTCAGCCTGAGTAATGATGTGACGGTGGCCGAGGGGCAGGATGCGAGCTTCGCGGTCTCCCTGAGTGGCGGCAGCCTGGCGGCGGGTCAGAGTGTGACCATGCAGCTGACCACGGCGGAAGGCACCGCGGTGGCGGCGGACTTCGGGGATATCACCCTGGGTTCAGGGCAGAACGCCAGCTATGACGCGGCGACCGGCACCCTGACCATCAATGGTCCGATGGCGGATGGCGGCGAGATCAACTTCAGCGTGCCCACGGTGGATGACACCACCTATGAGGGGGACGAGCAGTTCAGTGTGAACCTGAGCAACCCATCCCTGGGTCAGATCAGCGATGACTCGGCGACGGCGACCATTACGGACCAGGCGGATGCAGACGCCCTGCGGTTCAGCCTGAGTAATGATGTGACGGTGGCCGAGGGGCAGGATGCGAGCTTCGCGGTCTCCCTGAGTGGCGGCAGCCTGGCGGCGGGTCAGAGTGTGACCATGCAGCTGACCACGGCGGAAGGCACCGCGGTGGCGGCGGACTTCGGGGATATCACCCTGGGTTCAGGGCAGAACGCCAGCTATGACGCGGCGACCGGCACCCTGACCATCAATGGTCCGATGGCGGATGGCGGCGAGATCAACTTCAGCGTGCCCACGGTGGATGACACCACCTATGAGGGGGACGAGCAGTTCAGTGTGAACCTGAGCAACCCATCCCTGGGTCAGATCAGCGATGACTCGGCGACGGCGACCATTACGGACCAGGCGGATGCGGATGCCCTGCGGTTCAGCCTGAGTAATGATGTGACGGTGGCCGAGGGGCAGGATGCGAGCTTCGCGGTCTCCCTGAGTGGGGGCAGCCTGGCGGCGGGTCAGAGTGTGACCATGCAGCTGACCACGGCGGAAGGCACCGCGGTGGCGGCGGATTTCGGGGATATCACCCTGGGTTCAGGGCAGAACGCCAGCTATGACGCGGCGACCGGCACCCTGACCATCAATGGTCCGATGGCGGATGGCGGCGAGATCAACTTCAGCGTGCCCACGGTGGATGACACCACCTATGAGGGGGACGAGCAGTTCAGTGTGAACCTGAGCAACCCATCCCTGGGTCAGATCAGCGATGACTCGGCGACGGCGACCATTACAGACCAGGGGGATGCGGATGCCCTGACCTTCAGCTTGACTGGCACGGGCAGTGTGGCCGAGGGGGCTGCGGCGAGCTACAGCATCACGCTGGGTGGCCGGAATATCGATGACGGTGAAAGTGTCACGCTGAAGCTGACCACCGAAGATGGCTCGGCACTCAAGGGCGTGGATTTTGAGGCTCTGGTGGCGGGTGCAGGCCAGAGTGTGGTGTACGATGCGGTCAGTGGTGAGCTGACGGTGCAGGGGCCACTGGATATTGGAGACCGCCTCGACTTTACGGTGAATACGATCGAAGACAACACATATGAGGGGAATGAGACCTACCAGGTTAATCTGGGGACGGTGGATGTAGGCAGCGTGTCCGGAAGTGGTGTGGTGGAGACCACGATCACGGATACAAGTGCAGTTACAGTTAGACTCGTTGCTTGTGACAAAGATGGCAACATCATAGATGATTCAAGGTTTAGTTATAACGAAACTGTGCAGGATCTCATTGATGATGCTGATAATACTTTCCATGGTACGCCTTTAGCGGATCAGCTGGTTGGTAGTGATCAGGCTGATGCATTCTATGGAGATGCTTTATCGGATCAGATGGTTGGGCACGATGGTAATGATGTCTTTATTAGTGGTGAGGGAGATGAGGCCATCTATGGTGGTCATGAAGGATCTTTACCTGACGATGCTGATGGTACAGATACAGTTATCTACAAGGGTAACTTCTCTGACTACACCATTCGCTTTGTTGAAGATGGTACCAATATTACCCTGAATATTGTGGATAACAGGTACGATGCGAGTAAAGGTTGGGCTCATGCAGACAATCAGGGACTGGATACTTACGAGGCAGGAGATAACTTATATAGCATAGAGAAACTTATTTTCAATGATGGTGTATATCTGGTTGAAGGCGGTAAGTTAGTGAAAGAAGGTGAGACAGCTTACTACAAGACTATCCTGGTTGATGATGATGGTAATCTGATTTCTGATGCTGAGGGCACTGTCGATGTGACCTTCACTGATGGCACAGCTACAGTCGATGATTATTCAACCTCTGGTCAAACCATGTCGGTTAACCTCAATGAAGTCTTCAGTGCTTCAGCTCTTGAAGATAACAAGATAGAAGCTACTGAAACCTATAAGGTATCTCTCAATCAAGGGGCTTCTAATGTATCCATAGGCGGTACTCACTACGATAATGTTGTAGAAGACCTAACACCAGTTGTAACGAACATTATAGATGACGACTCGCTAAGTGATATTACCGTTACGGTCGATGAGGCTGCTTTACTCAATCAGGATTCTGAGATAGTCGGCGGAGATTTTAAGGTTGGGGTTGCTGATAGCGTAGATGTTCTCAAATTCAACCTGTCTCCCGAACAGCAGAATGCTCTTAATAATATGACCTCTGAAGGACAGAAGCTGGATTATTCCATCACAGATGATGGAACTATTCTCACTTCGGTTATCCATGGAACCACTGATAAAGTATTTGAGGTTACTCTAAACTCATCAGAGGATAGTACGACAGCTAATGTTAAATTGTATAAGCCGGTCGATCATGCTCCGGGCCAAGATAAGAACGAACTACCTCTTAAGCTTGGTGTCGAGGTGACAGACACCAATGGCCACAGGTTAAGTGATGCAACCCTGACCGTAAATATAAAAGACTCAGTTCCTGATCGTGGGCCTGATATTCAACAAGATGTTGATGTTAATGTTGAGAATACCGCAGATTATCAAGTGGTGGTCATGTTGGATGTATCAGGTTCTATGCAATCCCAAGTACCTGTTTACGATGAGACCGGTCAATTTATAGGGTACCAATCTAGCATTCAGGTTGCACTTGAAGCAATTGAGGATATGTTGTTTGAGTATGCTCAGGGCGGCGATGTAACATTTTATGGCTCAACGTTCTCAAACTCAACGACTCAGAATGCTCCAATTACGATCTCCCAGGGAAGTTCAATGGAGCAGATTAAGAGTCAGCTTGGATCCTGGGAAGCACAAGCTATCCATGAAGTTAATCAAGGGCAGTACACTGATTATGATCAAGCAGCTTCAGGTATCGAAAGTACAGTTGGCTCTTATGGTGACATGATCTCTGAAGGCCATGGCAATCTATACTTTATATCTGACGGTGAGTCTTCGTCAGATACGAGTGGCTTAGCAGAACGGATAAATAACAATGTATTAGGTGATAACAATTACTTTGAAAATAACTGGTCCATCGGCATAGGCTTTTCAAGCGATGATGTTGCTCATTTAACCGCGATGACAGGCGGTGATCCTGATGAAGTTATTACGGTTGATCAGGCAACAGATCTCAGTGATATTTTGGTTGATGCTGCACAAGGAGAAGTTCGCGGAGATGTGATTGATGGAACGCTTCCTGTGGTTGAGGGGGGCACAGTTCACTCAATTGAAGTTCAGGGACACACTTATTTTGCTCAAGATTACGCAAATAAGAATACTGCGGATGCTAGTGATGATTTTGTGTTGAGCAAAGAGATTCAGGATGATTCAGGAAATGCACTTGGTAAACTCACATTCAACTTTGAAACGGGTGATTATAAATTTAAACCAAGCGGTGATTCACTAGATGATTTTACCTTGAAGTATGATCTGATCGATACTGATGGGGATATATCTGGTAAGTCAGAAGTCGATTTCAACTTGGTGCCTGTTAGTGAGGTCCACACGCAGGAATCTGTATCTTTGAATGCTGTTGAGCATCAACTGGTTATTCTCCTTGATACATCTGGATCCATGGGAGATAAGTCAGATCCCAACAGTAATTTTTCAAAAGCACAAGAATCTATTGTGAAGATGGCGTACGAGTATGCTCAGACAGGTAGTGTTGTTTTACATGGAATGGGTTTTGCGAGTTCAGCTTCAGCTGTTGAAGCCTTTAGAATCAAGCAGGGTAGTAGCTATGAAGAGGTTGAAAGTAAACTCGAATCTCAGTGGTTTAATGCCCTTAACGTTGAGGGTGGAACCAACTATCAGAGTGCGGCTGAGGCTTTAGAAAGCTACCTTGCTCAAGGAGATAATAGAACTGAAATCACTGATGGTAATGGCCAACTTTACTTTATTTCAGATGGTCAGCCAACAGAAGGTTTTAGAGCAAATACTCCTTTCTACAAAGACATATTTGGTAATTGGCATGAAGGAACCTCGTTAATTCATTCTGAGATTGATGGAGGAGAACTTCTTACTCAAGAGATGGATAGCATCCTTGATAGTGGGGCTTTTGATAATCATTGGTCTATCGGTGTTGGGGGGGTAGATAACTCAGACTTACAAGCAATGGCAGGGGGTGATGATAGCCAAGTTATCCCAATGAATGACTTTAGTGACTTAGATGCAGCTCTCGAAGCGACGATACCACAGCCTGAGACAACTGGAGATGTTATGAAGTCTGTGGATGGGATGCGAGTCAACACTATCACTATTGGTAGTGTGGAGTACAAGGATCCGGGCCATGATGATCCTGTTAAGATAACAGTTTATGAGGATTCAGGCTCGAAAGTAGTTGGAACTTTAGACTTCAACTTCAGTGATGGTACTTACTCTTTCGTACCAAGTGGAGAGAGCAAGCAAGACTTTACAATGAGTTATGACTTTATTGATTCAGATGGGGATGTATCTAAGGGGAAAAATAGTGTTGAGTTTAATCTTGATGGTGGTTCCTGTGATGTCTGGCTAAATAATGTAAGTCAGGAGCATGGCTATGACAATTCATTTGGTGTTTATACGCTAAATGCCCAAGGAGAGATTGATAGCTTCCAGCTTCTGATCAGTTCATCACAGGACATCAAAGGACAAGTGGGTCAGAGTTTAGGTGCAAGTTATGAAACGGGAGAAAAAGTAGGCTTCTTCATTATCAATAACGAATATGCTGATGCCACTGTTACCCAGAGTAATCTGAGCTTTGATAAGCAAGATGATGGGAGCTACCGGGCGCTAATTAATGGTGTTGAAATGGATAACGCATTCTTCACGAATGCATCATTTAATGCAGATGGGAAACAGCATTTCCAGATTGGCACCAGAAACCCAGATGGAACTATAGACGAGGGACAAACAAATCTAGATGGTTCTTTAACCATAGGTATTGAGGATCAATATAATTTAGGCCCATCGGATGACAAGGATTACACCGATGTGGTCTTTGATATTAAGCCAAGTCGTCCAGGGATGACTATTGAGGCTGATGATATATTAATTAGCTCGAGTGATCTATCTTCAGGTGATTCACAAGAGATCATTCTTTATGGTCTAGATGATGTGAGTGAGAACTTCATCATTCCTGATCAACCTGCAGCTGAGGTGCATATTCAACAGTTCAACTCAGAGAAAGGTGATCGGATTGATCTATCGCATGTGTTGGATAGCTCCGCGCAGGAACAACTGAATGCGTTCCTAGCAGATGAAGATCCTGAAGCTTCAGATTTAACGAGTCTGGATGTATCTATTAGCTCTAAGGGCAATGATATTGAGCTGAAGGTTCAGAATGAGGATCAACAGGAAGTTACGATTGTTCTCGATGACTTTGGAGGGTCGAGTGTAGGACAACAAAACTATGAGGACCTTTTACAAGATATAGTCAAAGGTCCGACAGTTGAATGATGAAATAACTGTCGTCCTAAAGCTATAGTTTATGCTAGAGAAGGCAGTGACCCTGAGGATGCACCTTCAGGGTCATTGCCTTCTAAATTTTTGAAGCACTATTTAATCGTCTGAAATGCCTAGTGTATGACACCAAAATATCAGCTATTATTACGATTTACTTAGAGCATTTTCCGGATAAATGGGTTCACTCTCCATAAGAGCCGCTTCAACTTTGAACGCTGATACGCAAGTCACATCCTTGCTGCAGAAGGTCAGCTTAAAAAAGCTCAAAGCAGCGCTTGAATTTGAGGGAACGAATAGCGACCCTGATTAACCTCAGATCTGCATAAGCGCTTCCTTTTCAAGCCGAGACATTCGGATGCTCGGCTTCTTTTCCTGGAAGGTATATGCAATGAGGCCAGCAAGGAGATTCACCATAAAGCTGATGCAGCTACGATGCCGTGAGTGTTCTATCTGAGAGATGTTCTTCAGCTGATCAAAGACGGTTTCAATGATGAAGCGTTTGCGGAGCATCAGCTTATCCCATAGCCGCATCAACTTTGGTTTCATATTCTTCCTGATGCTGGTAATTAATGTGACCCCTTGGTCTGCCAGCTCTTCTGCAAGTGGTCCTGAAATATAGCCTTTATCTCCATAGAGTGAACCCCAGAGCTGCTCGCACATTTCAGGAAGAGGAGTTCTGTCATCAACATTGGCTGGGGTTAATTTGACCGAGATAACACCACCTTGATCATTGATGATAAGGTGCAATTTAAATCCATAAAACCACCCCATGGTTCCTTTGCCACGCTTGGCAGCACCTTGAAATACTTGATGTCGAGGGATGCGAAGGTTATGGCAAACCTGAAGTTTTGTTGAGTCGACGAATGCAATCCCAGTAGGTTTTGCTTGTCTGTGGGTGAGATAGGAGCACAAAGGGACAAGGGTCGTTTGCATCAATTTCAACATCCGGGTGTAACTCACCAGGCCGGGGAACTCGCTTTTCCAGTACTTACATACGAACTGAAGATAATAGGATTTAAAGTCTCGGAATCCCAAGCGATGGAATGCGATGACGATGGTCATCACTTCACTGACAGCCAGGCGAGAGGGTCTGTTCCGCTGCTTCACACCTAAGGAGATCTGCTGTTTTTGCCAAGCGGGTAGAAAGACCTGACAGAAATCATCGACATCAACGAAAATAGCTTCTAAATTGATCATGCCCAAGCTCCTTGGCGATTGATGGTTCTGGACAAACGATCAGATCGCAGCTTGGGCTTTTAGTTCCCCTCTTATGCGCAGCTCAGGTTGATTAAGTCTAAAATGCTCTAGGGGAATGTAGTAGAACTGATATTTAACGATAATTTTATGAAATAGTTTTGTTATAGACAGAGTCAAACCTTGAGTGTCATGCGATGATATACAAGATATGTTCATGTGCTTTTCTATGGTAGTTATACCGCATGAAAGTGGCATTAGTAGGTCTGTTTAACAAAGCCTGGGCTTGTTTTGAAAGCCATAACAGACAGAATCTGCTTTGCACAAACATTCTTTATCAGAACTCAACAATCATAGTTTAAAACAATGATTTTCCCCTTGAGGAACCTTATAACTTGCCCGGCTTAAAAGCCGGGCAGTATCGATAAGATGCAAAGGTTGGCGCTATTTTAAAGGGTGGGGTGGGTTGATATACCCCTGGTAGCCATCGATGGGCAAGCCTTTGAGGCTATCAAGCACAGCCTGGCTCTCAATCTGAGTCACAATGGCTCTGGCTCCAGCCCCATGGGCGATATCGCAGATGGCGGAGAGGCAGGTGGTATCATTGATATCCTTGACCAGCATCTTGGTGAAGGTATGGTCTATCTTCACATAGTCCGGATGGAGTCGCTTCAGGTAGTCGGTGGCATGAAGGTGGCGACCAAATTGATCGATTCCCCACATGTAGCCATGGGCTCTGAGCTCCTCAAGAGTATTTTGGATCCTATCCGATGCCTTGAGTAGTACCGACTCCTGGATCTCGAAGCACAAGCGTTTTGCTAACCCCTTGTTCTGAATCAGGGTTTGGATGATCCAGGCACAGAATTTTTCATTGGTAATCGCGGTCCGTGACCAGTTGAGTGCAAAATTCATCTCGGGGTGGCTTTCTAAAAGCGGGATCAGATGTTCAAGAATATGCTGATCCAGCTTATCTCCGAGGCGGAACTGCTCCACCGCGGGCATGAATTCACCAGCGCTATAGGTTTTCTGACCATCATCGATGTAGCTAAATAGCTCAGTATGCAGCCGGGTTTTCTGATCGATGGCGAACACCGGCTGAATATAGAAGTGGATCTGTTGCTGGTTTATCGCCGTCTCAATGATCCTCTTCCACTCAAAGCGCCCGAGCTGCTCCTGTGACTTGTCTTCCTTGATGTAGATCTCCAGGTGATCCATCCGTGCCTTGAGCAGGGCCTGATCGGCTGTGCTCAGAAGCTCAGGAAGAGACTCCTGATCGGTGCGCATCGCGGCACCTATGGTGGATATAATCCGGGGAGCACTCAGGGGATTGACCAAGATGTTGGAGATATTCCCGTTAAGATTTTCGGCTATATTGAGCAGCTCCTGTTGATTCACCCCCGGGATCAAGATGGCAAACTCGGTATCCGAGAAGCGAGCCACCTCATGGCGATCATAGGGTTTGAGTTGCAGCTGAAGTGTCTCACCAATTGATTTGAGGAACTGATCCCGGGCCATGAAGCCATCTTTTTGATAGATCTCATCCAGAATATCGATGGAGATGATCATCATGCCACCCACACCATCCTCGGCGATCCACTCCTTGACCTGACTGATAAAGTAGTCGCGGTTGCCAAGGCCAGAGGTGCTGTCTTCATAAGCCATCTTGTAGAGATCTTCGATCTGCTTGGACTTGCCATCCAGATACACCTTGAGCTGAGTGCTTAATGCATTGATGGTTTGGGCAATAGGTTTGAGATCAGACTCCTTAGGGAGCTCAATATTGGAGCCATCATTACTTTTCTGACAGCGGATAGCACTGTCTCTCAGGCGGATGAGGGAGCGGAAGTTAAGGTTATAGATGATAAAAAACAGCACAACACAGACAATAAATGTGGTCAGATACAGAATAAACAGCTTGGAGACCTCGCCCCAGAGCTCATTATAGGCTGAAGCAGGATTGTTGGTGAGTTCGACACGGCCCACCTCAAAATCACCAAAGGCCTCGGAGTGAACCATGACACTGGCTTGACTCGTAAGCTGTGGGAACAAGCCTAGCCCGGTGAACCATGCCGGGGCCTGTGAGCTGGTGAGCCGGCTGGTTCGGGTAAAGATCTCATCCAGAGGGAAGGTGGTGATCTCTATCTTCTGATGGTATTTGCCATCAAAGATCACATCCAGTGTTCCCTCAATCCCCTGGGTATCGCCAATCTCAATATAGGGGATCAGAGCGACCTTAATAAATTGGGTACTCTTATTGAGCAACACTCGTTGTTGCTGCTGATGCTCGAACTGCAACATTTTGCATTGGACAAAAAATCCGATGGCCAGCAGCAGCAGCAGGATCACAGAGGTAATGATCAGTAGCTTCTTATTAAGTGTCATCGTGTCTCCATCCATCCAGTTCCCATCTTCCTTTGGGGTCTTGCAACACGAAACCTGAAGAGTCCTCTCTTCTAACTAGCGTTCACGCAATGCATTGTATTTGGCTCTGAGTATCGGTTTTAGCAGGTAATCGATCACTCGCTTCTTGCCGGTCATGATATCCACTGTGGCCTGCATCCCAGGTATGATCGGCAGAGGATGTTCGGGTGTGCCAAGGAAGTTAACACTGGTTCGCACCCGAACCAGAAAATAGGGGTTGCCTTTCTCATCCTGGAATGAGTCGGGACTGATGTGCTCCACCTCACCCGGAAGACCGCCATAGATAGTAAAGTCATAGGCTGAGAATTTGACGATCGCCTTGAGTTTGGGGCGAAGGAAGGCGATATCCCGGGGAGAGATCTTGGCCTCGATCAGCAGCGAGTCTTCATCCGGTACGATATTGATGAGATCCATCCCAGGCTGAATGACACCCCCCACGGTATTGACCTCAACTTTTTGGATTGTGCCGTTGACGGGAGAAAGCACCATGGTGCGCTCAACCCTGTCTTTTAAGCCAACCTGGGTCTCTTTGAGTTTCTTCAGCTCAGCACGCTTTTGATTGAGCTCTTCGTAGGCATCAGAGCGAAAACTCAGGGCAACATTGCGCCGTTTGAGGATCTTCTCCCCGAGGCTGGCCTTGAGTTTGGGGATCTCCAGGCGCTTGTTGACCAGCTCACCCTGCAGATTGTTGAGATCTCGCTTCATCTTGAGGAATTCAACCCGAGGCACCAGCCCCTCTTTGACCAGAGGTGCTGACAATGAGAGTTCCTCCTGGGCCAGTTTGATATTTTCGGTCTGGGTGCGGATGGTCGCCTCCAGCTCTTTGGCCAGTTGCTCCTCCTGCTCAATCTGGTAGCCCATGATCTCAAGATCGGCGCTTAGGTTTTTGAGCTGCTCCTGAAGTAGAGATTCCTGTTGAGAAACTTCCACCGGATGATCTTTCCACAGCTCCTTGGTAAAGCGTGGCTGATTGAAGTTGACCCGGACCTGCTCTCTCCAACTAAGAGACTTGGATGGGTTGACGATGACACTGGTCACCGCTGCCTGCAAACGTGCGATATCTGCTTCAAGGCCAATGATCTCCTGAAAGCGTCCCCTGAGATCCGATTTGAAACGGGTATCATCTATCAGCAGCAGCCTTTCACCTATCTTGACCTTTTGTCCTTCACGTACATAGATCTCTTTGAGGATCCCTCCCTCCAGGTTTTGTACCACCTGCAGCTGTTTGGATGGGATCACGGTACCCTGAGCCACTGCCACCTCATCAATCTTGGCCCACAGCGCCCAGATAATAAAAGATGCGACCAGGATCAGGGTGAACCACAGCATGATCCGGGCACCACGGATTGGCTTGGAAAGATTAACGGCAGAGAGGTCGTTTAAAAACTCCTGCTCCTGGGCAGGGATCTTTTTTTTGTTTGACGGGATCACTGAGAGTCTCCTTGCATCGGCGCTCGCACTTTACCCTCACTTAGCTGTTGCATGACCTCCTCTTTGGGACCATCTGCAACCAACCGCCCGTTATCAAAAACCAGAATGCGATCAACCAGCTCCAGCATGGAGGAGCGGTGGGTGATCAGCAACATGGTCTGTTTGGAGTTGAGTTTCTTCAATGACTCTCTGACCTGGATCTCACTTCGAAAATCCATATCCGAAGTTGGCTCGTCTAAAATCAGAACCGGTGGATCATGAAGCAGCGCTCGGGCTAGGCCGATGGTCTGCTTCTGGCCTCCGGACAGGTTGCGTCCTCCCTCTCCAACCTGTCGCTCCAGTCCGTTTGGATCGCGCATGGCAAACTCGGCAACTCCGGAGCGAATGGCGGTTCTTTGAATGGTTTCATCATCGATCCAAGGTTGTCCCAGGCAGATATTGTCACGAATTGAGCCGAAAAACAGGGTGATATCCTGGGGCATGCAACCAACATTACGCCGCAGGAAGCTCTCAGGAAACTGTTGGATATCGATCCCATCGAGATAGATGGAGCCCTCAGTAGGCTGATAGAGTCCACTTAACAGACGCATCAGTGAGCTTTTACCTGCACCGATCCGTCCGATAATGCCAATTTTTTCACCTGCACGGATCGAAAGGTTGAGGTGGTTGACCGATTTGGCATCGCTTCCGGGGTAGACAAAGGATACGTCGGTGAACTCCACATTGCCCTTGATGATGGGGTTGGTCACCTTGTCAGAGGATTCGCGCTCCTCGGGAAGTTCCATGATTTGACTGAGGATCTTCAGAGCCGACTTGGCCTGGTTATAACGGGTGGAGAGAACCGATAGCTGAACCATGGGGCCGATCGCCCGTGAGCCCAGCATCACAGAGGCGATGATCCCCCCCATGCTCAACTCACCATTGGCCAGCAGATAAACGCCATAGACAATCAAGGAGACAGTAATCATTTGCTGCATATAGCTGGCGGTGGCACTGACCGAGGTGGTGATCTTACGCGTCTTGGTGCCCCAGTTAGCCATATGGTTGACGGCCTGCTCCCAGCGAAACTGGAAGACACCTTCGGCGCCCAACAGCTTAACGGTTTCAATTCCTGAGACGCTCTCCACCAGGTTGGCATGCTTTTGTGATGCGAGACGACTTCCCTCTTCAACACTGCGCTGTAGAGGCGCCTGGATCAGGAAGCTGTAGATGATGAGAATTGCGATTCCAGTGATCGGGATCAACACCATGCTACCGGCAAACAGCCAGATCACGAACAGGAATAGCAGGGCAAAGGGAAAATCCACCAGAGAGGTGATGGTTGCTGAGGTGAAAAACTCACGAATCGACTCGAACTCCTGGAGATGGCGGACGAAGGCCCCGGTCGAGATGGGGCGAGACTCCAGCCGGGTACGCATCACCTTGGAAAAGATCTCGGCAGAGAGGATGACATCGGATTTTTTGGCTGCGACATCGATAAAGTAGCTTCGAAGCTGGCGGATCACAAAGTCAAACAGGAAGATCACAGCCGCCCCGATCGCCAGCACCCACAGCGATTCAAATGCAAGGTTGGGAACTATCTTGTCATAGACGTTCATGGTAAACAGTGGCGCTGCGATGGCAAAAATATTGATCAGCAATGAGGCATAGAGAACATCAGCATAGATGGGGATAGAACGGAAAATCACGCTCCAAAACCAGTGACCATGTTTTGAGAGCTTGAGATCAGGGGAGCGTTGATCATAACGAAACTCCTGCTTGAGAAAAAACAGGTTTCCCTGGTAATCCTTCTCCAGCTCGCTAAGTTCGATCCAGATCTCTCCCGAGTTCTTACTGGGCATCATCACCCGGGCTTGTTGTTTTTGAAGATCAAGCTCCATCAGTACACAGGCGGTCTGCTTGCCGAGCAGTAAAATACAGGGAAGTTGCTCCGGATCAAGATCGGTTAGTTTTTTATCAAAGACTCGCGAGCTGAGGCCGGCCCGAATAGCGGCCTGGGGAAAATAACTAGCGGTGAGTCTTCCTTCAGGAAGAGGCAGGCCAGCGAGCAGCGATTCGCGGCTGCAAACAGCACCAAAGCGACGGCTTATCCACCACAAGCACTCGAGTAGCGGGTCGACAACGTTTCGGGACTCTTGATGTTCATGCATTCCTGTTATCCTGATCCTGGTGACAGTCACGGCTTCAGCTGTGTCTAGAAAAAATTATAGATTGTTTAAGGAGTTGCTGGCGCTTGATTTTTAAAACCGAGCGTTAATGAGGTGGGCTTCTATCAAAAATGGGAGTTTGGTCTCCCGAAACCCAGCCGCGCGCAGGGTACCGAAGCCATCAAATGTAGTCAAATGAGTCAGCTCTCAATTTCGTAAAATTTTGTAGTCTCAGTAGAGGTTTAAACATTGCTTAATAAGCTCACCGGTGGATTTATCCTGTTATCATGAGATGATTTTACAATTGGGGGATTGAATGGAACGGACTGTATTGATCACCGGCTGCTCCAGCGGCATAGGGTACGCATCGGCCATGGCTCTGCGGGAGCAGGGATATCGGGTCATCGCCTCGGCACGCAAACCTGCCGACATTGAGATGCTCAGACAGCAGGGGCTGACTACCATAGAACTTGATTTAACCTGTGAGAGCTCAATGGAGCGAGCGGCCGCGCAGGCTCTGGAGCTGGGGCAGGGACGTGTGTATGGCCTGTTTAATAATGGTGCCTATGGTCAACCGGGGGCATTAGAGGATCTTCCAACTTCGGCATTGCGCCGGCAGTTTGAAACCAATCTGTTCGGCCTGCATCATCTTACCCGGTTGCTCCTGCCCTCAATGCTTGAGGCGAAAGAGGGGCGAATCATTCAAAACAGCTCGGTACTGGGGCTGGTTGCGATGAAATACCGGGGGGCTTATAACGCCAGTAAGTTTGCGCTGGAGGGCTATACGGATACACTGCGCCAGGAGCTCAAGGGGAGCGGGGTTTGCGTCAGCCTGATTGAACCCGGGCCCATAGACACGGCGTTTCGGAAAAATGCCCGCGCAGCCTTTTTGCAGGAGATCTGCATGGATGAGAGCCGCCACCAGGATGCCTACCAGCTAACACTGCAAAGACTGGATAAAGAGGGGCCCTCCGGGCGCTTTACTCTGCCTGCAGATGCCTGTGTCAAACCTCTACTGCATGCATTAAACAGCAGGAGCCCTAAAGCCCGCTATGCTGTCACTGTACCAACACACCTAATGGGATTTTTCAGGCGGGTGTTACCCACTTCACTCTTGGATCGCCTGCTGGCGAACTCAGCATAGCGCCTGGTCTCGTCGCGATGAGCTGTCAGTCGTTGATGCTCCTCAAACCGAAAAGATCGGAGTGAACATCCTCACAGCTCTATAACTGAGTGTCCTAAGTATTATGAAGTAATACCTTAGGGCACAGTATTGGCAACTTTAGCAAATTTGGTATTAGTTGCTGTATCGCCCCGATACAATCACTTCTCTTTAATATCCTTTTAAGAGAAGACCATGACACTGAGAAATTTGTTGGCTCTGGTTGGGTTAACCATCATCTTACCGGCCTGTTCGGCGACCCCGAATTTACAGGGGAGATACACAGAGAAAGGCCAATATACATCGCCATCACATCTTTTTACTGCCGTGTTTCCCTATGATCTTGAAGATCATGAGATGATCCACCTTACAGAGGGTAAATTTGATATAGCAAAGAATCAGGTGGAATATGTGGAGGTGAGTAATTATTCATTAGATTTTGGGCCTGCTTTTTCCCTGGACTGGAGCCCGATCCCAAAGGGGAAAATAACTAAGCGGATCACTGGGGATTTCCGGACCTTTGCTCAAAAGAGCATGGCTCATAGTTTTTCAGAGTTTAGAAAACATTATGATACGAAGCATGCAAAGCCAACTTGCTGGGAGCTTTGGGTTGGCCGGCATCAGGCTTATCAGTGCACCCTGACATTTAAGCATGATAAGAAAAATAGCAGGGCAATGACAAAGACTATTGTTCTATACCCGGGTACTAAACAATATCCGGCATCCGTAATGAAAGCCTCAATGCTGATGGCCTATGAAAATCGCTCACAGCAACAAGATCAGCAGAAACTATACCGGGATTTGCTTAACTCAATACAGCCCGTACTCAATTAAGTTGAGTTTGGGTACAGATGTCGACAACCAAGGACGGCGTGAAGTTATGGGGTGACAATAAAACGACCGAGGCTACAGGCAGCTAACGTCACCCATGAGCATCCTGTATTTACACATTCATGGTTAATATCTACAGCTCGGCCTCTGCGCCTTGGGCAAAAGCCCATACCTTGAAGGACGGAGTGCCTAGCAACTGAAAAGCTGCCCTCAGGGAATACACTCAAATACCCCTTGTTTCTGGTCAAGAGGTAGCGTGAGTCTTGGCTTATCAGGACCGCAACAGTCGCCTGTAGCCCCTTATCAGAAGGTGCCTGCTACCACTGAGCAGGATCAGCAGGAGTAGTTCAATCAGCAGCGCGCCGGCAAATCCACAGCCAATTCCCCAGATGATCGCCTGCTGGTTGAGAGGAACCACGGCGCTGTAGTGGGTGAGGGTTTCTTTGTAGATGGCTCCATCGTGGGCCAGTGCAATGTGCCATGCCCGGGAGTACCAGTTCCCCTGAAGCTGCTTAAGCTCTGTGTCTAATAACCGGACGCGCTGATAGATCTGTGCAATATGGGGCGCATCACTTTGCATCACAGGATCGGCACTCTTTTGGTAATGGCTTATCAGGTGAGGAAGACTGCCTTCAAAGTAACGGTCGGCCGTTGCCTGAAACCCCCGAGGTTGTGTTGCGCCTCTTTAAGATGTGCATCAACCCTTTGTTGATACTGGTTCATGAAGCCAGGTAGCTGTAATCCGATCAACATACTCAAGGCAAAGGTTGCCAGTCGTAGATACTCCCTTAGCATGCTTCTACCCCTTAAGTGGATTTTTTGCCGCAGACCCTGATGCTTGTGTATCGGGGCCGGTACAGTAACGGTAGATCCACAGAGTAACAGGAATGGCGAGGATAGCCAGAAGCTGGGGCAGCAGGATCAATTGGTAGTTTTGACTAAAGTAGGCGATCCCATTCATCGCTGGTTCTACCAGGGCGGCTCCCACCAGGATGATGATCATGTTTGCCATGCTCATCGCCTTGGCGTGCAGTTCGTCGGGGACACTATTGCTGATGATGGGAAAAGGCAGCACATAGGCACTGGAGAGAAACCCAATGCCAAACAGTGCACTCCCAAGACCAAAATAGCTGAGTTTACCAAACAGGATGGTGATTAAGAGCAGGAGGCAGAGCAGGGCACAGCCATAGAAGGCTTGGTGATAACAGCCTCGCTTGCTGACCCAATGTCCCAGCAGCGGGTTCCCGAGAATAATGCCTAAAAACAGCATTGAGCTGCACAGGCTGGCCTGAGTGTAGCTGAGGTTCAGTCCCTGCTGGAGAAACGGCAGGCACCAAAGGGATGCAAAGCATAAAACGATCGAGAAAAACATGCCGCCGATACAGCCATAGAGCCAGATTGTAGGGTTGAGTAACAGGGCCCTGAGGCTGGTTTGGCTGCACACAACTCGGGGAGTGGCAGGGGCTGTTATCTTTGATGATCCGGGGTAGAGCAGAGCGAGTGACAGGCTACTGATCAGGAAGAGCCCCCCAATCAGGAGCATCGCCAACTGCCAGCTGTGGTTTTCGACCACCCGGGAGAGGGTGCTCTGGCACAAAAATCCCCCCAACATACCGATCGATTCGGTGATCCCAACCGCGATTGGAAAAAAATGGGCGGGAAGATAGCGTTTTGCGACACTGAAAGAGCAGACGATCGCACCGGCACAGACCCCACCCTGCAGGATCCGGATCCCATAAGCCAGCCATACCGAGCTCTGAGAGGCAAACGCAAAACAGAGCAGGGCGGCCAGTAGCAGGGTCAGTATACTGACTCTTTTGGCTCCATAACGATCCACCAGGGCACCCGCCGGGATCTGGCATATCAGGTAGAACAGAAAAAAAGAATCCGATAAGAAGGTGACGTTGGTCAGTGAGATCTCAAAGGTGTGCCGCCAGGGCTCGACCGCAATACTGGGAAAGGTTTGCAGGGCAAATTGCAGCAACACGAAACAGGAGGTGATAACAAAGATTGTGAAGTAACGGGCAGAAAAAGCGGTTTTCATGGAAAGGGTGATCCGGAGCCGATATCAGGGTTGCAGAGCGCTCATAGGAGCAGCGTCAGGGCCCGGGAGCGGGTCCTGACTCATTCTAACCTCAGTTGCGGACTCTTGCCATATGAAAGGCATCGACATAGCTGCCATTTCTGAAGGCAAAGGCACAGCTAGTGCCTTCAATTTCAAAGCCATGTTTCTTATAGAGTGCAATGGCTGCGCTATTATCGGTATAGACGGTCAGTTCAATCCGTTTGGTATTTAGCCAGTTGTCGGCCAGCTCTGTGGCTGCGGCCAACAGTTTGCTGCCGATTCCGCGCCCCTGAAATTTAGTACTCACAGTGATACCAAAGGTTGCCACATGGCGGCGGCGTGGGTTTTGCTCGGTTTGCAAGCCCAACATTCCGACTATGCTATCATCCAGGATTGCAACCAGGGTGTGTTGGTTTGGGCTTTGTTCATCCAGGCGTTGCTGCCATTTTTGCAGTGAGGGGTAGGGGAGTTGCAGCGTTCCTTCATAAATCGCCGGCTCGGTAAACATGGCATGGATCTGCTTATAATCACCCTTTTCGATGTGGCGTATTGTGACGGACATATTGGCCTCCCTATGTTCAGAACCGGGAGCAACTCCCGATTTTCCCTGATGATCTGTCTTTTAGGACAATATCATTTCGGGAGCAGGCGCTAAACCGCTTTGTTATCCCGGCTAGTTGTGTATGACAGCTTAAACATGGGAAAACAGAGATATGAGCTGAAGGTATTCGGAGCCGTCAGAAGATATCCATGCGGATTCATTATTCCGGATGAGCAGCCGGGCCTTTCGGCAAGATCTCTATTTAACCTTGGGTTAACAAACTCCCTTGGATCTGATCTGAAGGATGACTATCTCATGGCCGATAAAAAGGTAAAATAACCACATAAGCGAACAAATGATTTGAAAGAGAGTTTTTCGTTTTCACTGTTAATTATCTTCAATAGACAGGGAGTGCTTTGCGAAACTGTAGGGAGTGCAATTTTTGAATTAAAGCTGTGAGGTCAATTCATGCAACAGATCACTTTATCCCAGGCACTTAATTTTGAACATCACCTCAATCCTGAATTACACCATCAAATTACTAAATCAGATAACGATACCATCTATGCAATAGCGGAGCAGCTTGACTCTCCCCGCAAGGTTGCTTTTCTTAATCTGGTTGATGCCATGGGCAAGCCATGGATCCTCAAGCATCAGGAACTGCTCGAAGAGCTTGAACTCAGGCACTGGAAAAAAGCATCCTGGATGGTGATGTGCAGCCCACTGTCAACCACATGCCCGGGTCGGGCTCACCGCATAGCTGATGGCTTGGCGAATGGCGATCTGAGTGAATATCTGTCGGTTGCCTGATGAATCTTAAGCCACCTGTGGCATACAGACTCGTGTTTCACAGCTGTTGTTGATGTCTGATTTCACTTTTCACCAACACTGTGTGTATTCGTCCATGGAACCTCTGCTGCCGCATTCCTGCGACAGCAGGTTGGTGACCTTGAAATCAGTACACCTTTGTATGAGCAACGGATCTGAGACATAACCGCGTGGAGTTATTTTAATAACCAGATCATTTCCTAAAATATAAGTTATTTTTAGTGATATATATAGATAAAACAGGCTGACATTAGTCATCAAGCAGTGAATATGTTTTCATAGTGAGTTTGATTATTTAATGCTCCGCTAAGATTGCAATGAAAACTTAGATCTGTATATTTCTACTATTGATATTTTTTTGCAATCCTCTGGAGTTCTCCCCGCTGTTTCAGGAGAGTAAATGCGGCCTGTAACTTTTTAAGTAGCGCGTCATCAACTGCTTTTTTTGAAGCGCCGAAATAGACAGAGTCCTGATTGATGTAAAATGGGTGAGCCTTAAACTCTTTTAAGCGTAGATCGCTTCTGCGCTCGAAGTTAAATGAGATAAGCTCCTCAATATAGCCAGAGATCCTCTTTTTCATGAGGCGTTCAATATGTAGCCGGAGATAGGGCACTTGCAGGAATTTATCCTGAAAGAGAGGGTCATCTTCTAATAATTCATTAAACTCCCGACCATAGAAGCCCCTCGGATGATTTCAACTTTTGCGGGGAGCTTTTTCAGATCCTGCATGGAGTGGATTCGGTAGTCGCTATCTTTTCGTACGATCAGCGCCATAATCTCTGGCAAGTGGGGGCCTATGAAGTACATATATTGCTTGCGCTCATCTGTCAGTGAGAGGTTCGTCATCAGGTGGACATGACCCATCTCCATCTCCATGAGGGCTCTTTTCCAGGGGATGACTCTGAACTTGGGCTGACAACCGATTTCATGGAGTATTGCTGTGATTTGATCGACCGAGATCCCCTGCCATTTTCCGTCCACCTGCCAGTAAAAAGGCTTTGATTCCTGGCTGACCCGGACCATCAATTCACATGGCTTTGCCGACAAGAGCTGGCTAAACAGTATGCTGATCAGTAACGCAAAGAGCCGCATTTAGGGGCCTATGGAGCCATCTATCCTTGTTATTGATCCAGTGTAGTTCAGTGGGCACAGCCTGACGATGCCTTGAGCTTGTTTATCCGGCATTGGGGCGGTACGCCTGATAATAGTGAGAGAGCTGCATCATCAGGTAGGCGCACAGCACGCCGATGATCCCTCCGGCCATCACGTTTAGCATTCGCAACGTGGCAATAGTTTCGCTTTGACTGAGAGTGCCGGCGGCAATGGCGATCAGCATGCAGCGGCTGGTAAAGGAAACAGGATAGCTTCGGATCACCAGAGTCAGGGGGATCAGCATCGCGGCCAGGCCGTTGATTTGGCTGTGTTGTGGGATCAAGAACATCCAGCCGATTCCGAGGGCAAGCCCTATGATGGCACCCAAACTACGATGGCGAAGTTTGCGGTGCATGCTTTCTAGCTCCCCTGTGCTGACACTGACAGAGGACCAGATCACCCACTGTCCATGATTTATACCAAGGAGCTTAACGCTCAGGGCGGTGACAAAAATGGCAATAAAGATGCCTGCAACCGTCCAGCCTAAGCTGTGTTCGGCGCTGCCAAACGCTCCCTTATTCATCCAGAGCAGAGGATAGCAATCTGTTTTTTGACCCATAGATTTCAGGTACTCATAAATCAGCACCAGCACTGGGCCTATCAGGGTGACTGGGAGCTTTGGAAGCATCGCCATATAGTTTTTTAGCATCAGCTGGGGGTGTGCTGCATCATAGAGATCGCATGCAAGATAGAGGGAGGGGATCAGGATCCAGCTTCCAAGGGATCGTAATTTTTGGCCAAACACCCCAAGTCCTATGCTACAGGCCCCAAGGCAAGCGCACAGCAGGGCAAACCGCCAGCTGGTATCCTGAGTAAAATACAGCAGGGTGAAGCCCGTCAGGATCAGCAGCCAGTGGCCCAGCAAGGGGAATATTCCCCAGCGAAGTTTTGCCTGAACAATATAGAGCGGGATACTGACAAGACCTAACTTTAACCAGATATGATCCCCACTTATCCAGAACATTGCCAGGCAGGGTAGGGTGGTGATCAGCATCAGCAACAGCTCAGACAGATTAAACCAGCCGGCGAGCTCTTTTCGAAGGTCAGAGAATAGATTCATAGGCATTGGCTCCTGTTTAATATCAGTTGTAGAGTTTTGCTTTATCCATCCGCGGCCGGTTCTAAAGCTAAAGTACCTTGACGGCACCATGTTGAGCTCAGCCTGATGCTGGTGTGTTGCAACGGGAGCGGCTTAGTTCTGTGGCGCAAGCGCGGGAAGAAACGGCTATCTCAGGTCCTGAGTAAAGCTCACAATGGTGATGAGCAACACCATGAAGGGTATTCCCGCAGCCGAAGCTGCGGGAAGCAGACGATCAGTCGGTCAGCTGATCGGCCTTGATGATTTCGGCAATTCGCGACATGGTCTCAATAGACTGCTGGTGCTCCTTGTGATCACCTGCCGCGCACGCGTCTTCAATGATGGTGACTTTGTAATCGCGATCATGGGCATCACGCGTGGTCGCCTCAATAGCCCAGGTGGTGCTGACGCCGCTCAGGTAGAGGTGCTCAATCTTATTGGCGCGCAGCACCGGCTCCAAAGGCGTTCCGTAGAAGGGGTTGACCCTGGGCTTCTCAATGATGAAGTCCGTGGCTTGAACATCCAGAGTTTCGTAAAAATCGGTGCCAAAACTCCCCAGCTCAACGGCGCGAAACTGGTTTGCCTTACCAAAAATTGGCGAGTCTTTGGGCTGAGCGTGGTAGTTACTCTCAAATCCAACCTTGACCAGAATCGTCAGCCAGCCCTGTTCACGGGCGTAAGCCAGGGCCTGGTTCGCATGAGCAATGGCATTTTGCTCCCGGGTGTGGGCGGCACAAGATGAGATCTTGCCATCGGGATGGACGATATCATTGATAAAATCGATGACCAGGAGTGCTTTTTTCATGATAAAACCTCAATTTTCGAAGAGAACCTGCGGGCTTTTGAGCTCTGCAACCTGAGTACAGGAACACTCAATGCGTTTAGCGGGCAGGGAAGATAAGAAGATAGGGCTATTATAGAAATCTGGCTGTCTGAGGGGAAACAATATATATTAACGATTATGTAAGAATAACTAACAAATCAGCCGATGAAGTACCTGCCTCCTCTCAAGACGCTACCCGTTTTTTTAAGTGTTTGTCGTCACCTCAACTTCACTAAGGCTGCCCGGGAGCTCTGTATTACCCACTCTGCGGTGAGTCAGAATATCCAAAATCTTGAGAGTTACCTCGGAAAATGCCTGTTGCAGCGTACCACCCGGCAGATGCATCTGACGGCAGAGGGAGAGCGGTATCGTCAGGCCATTGAGGAGGGGATGCGGCTGATAGAGCAGGCGACCGAACGCGAGCTGAGATCACAGCGGCAGGTTGCTCTCAATGCGATGCCAACTCTGGCTCTCAAATGGCTGATCCCACGCCTTCCTGAGTTGACGGCCCTATACCCGGATATCGATCTGCGACTTTCGACCCACTCGACCCTTGGGGTCGATCTACAAAGGGATAACCTTGATCTTGCGATCAGTTATGGGGAGCGCGATAACTGGCCAGACTATGTGGTGTATCCCTGGAGTGAGGATCATCTGGTGCTGGTGGGTCAACCGGCTAAGTACCGGGATACCTTGGATCTGAGGGGGGCTTTAGCCCAACAAAATACCATCTGGGTGAAAGATCCGTTCCGCGCCAAAGATTGGGAGCTATGGTGTCAAAGCATGGGGGTCGCTTTACCTGAAACCAAGGTGCGAAACTATTTTCAAAATTCGGTCCAGGCGATCCAGGCCGCTATTGCCGGGATTGGAGTGCTGGTGACCCACCGCATTTTTGTCCTGGATGAACTGAAGGCTGGCCTGCTGGTCGAACTCTGTCCAGAGACTCTTTTGAGTAGCTCAAGTTATTACCTGTTATGCCGCAAAGAGCGGGTTCGTCACCCCGGGGTGCGTCAGGTGATTGAGTGGCTTTTGCAGCAGACAGCCAGCGGGATTAATGAGCCGGATCCACCGGCCGCTTAATCAGGGGCTGACACCTTGCCTGCATGTGTTATGGTGAATAGCTGATTTTTACCGAGGATGCAGGATGCAGCTGTTAGAGCAATTAGATAAACATACCTCACCGGGGTACTGGTCACTCTCCCAAACCGGCCTGTCTCCCCGGGATCAATTACCCGGCAACTGTACCCCTTTGCTGGTGACAGCGCCCAGGCTTGAACTTGGCGAGCTAGTTACGATTAGTGAGTTGCTTAATCAATTTCGGCTTCAGCACTGTCTTTCACAACCCTGGCTGGCGGGGGGCTGGAGTTTATTGCCTTTGGAGTTGAACGCTTTGATCCTGATTTTTCAGAGCACCTGAAGCAGCTGGGCCTTGGGGTTGATACCTTTTATCTTGACGAACTACCACGTCTTGATAAGCCTGGATTACTGGTGATGGATATGGATTCAACAGCCATCACGATTGAGTGCATCGATGAGATGGCGCATTTGGCCGGTGTCGGTGATGCAGTATCGGCTATCACAGCCAGGGCCATGCGTGGTGAGCTGGATTTTGAGCAAAGTTTGCGGGCCCGTTTGATGAAGCTTAAGGGGATGCAGCGCCAGCAACTTGAAGCGCTGGCTCACTCTCTTCCCCTGATGCCGGGCCTTGAAGAGCTGGTCGGTTGCGTCAGGCGCTCCGGATGGCAGGTTCACATAGCATCGGGCGGATTCACCCTGTTTGCAGAAGCATTGCAAAAACAGCTGGATCTCGATGGTGTCTGTGCCAATCGGTTAGCATTTTGTGGGGATGAACTCAGCGGGGAGGTTGAGGGGAGAGTTGTCGATGCCAGCGTCAAGCAGCAGCAGCTCCGGATGTTGGCCGGGCAGTTGGGAGTCACGGGCAGGCAAATCGTTGCCATCGGCGATGGTGCAAACGATCTCAAGATGCTGGCTGCCGCCGGGGTTGGAATCGCGCTGCATGCCAAACCCAAGGTGCAGCAGGCTGCACAATGTGTTGTAAATCATGGCAATCTTGAGGTGGTTCGCGGATTACTCGGGGCAAGCTCCAGGCTCAATTGGTTTTGGTCGTGATAAGCTGGCAATGATATTGCTTGAACTGAGTTAGGCTTATCGGTTCGAGGTATTGCAGATGAAGTTTCTGCAGATGATTGTCAGCCTTGTATGCTGGTGTGGTTTGAGCGCGGTCAGTGAAGCCTCAGCCCTCGAGCAGGCGCAACTTAAGCCCCTGTGTATCTATTCCCAGAGCTGTCAGCGGCAGTGGCAACATACTTCCGAGTCCTGGCAGGCTGGGCTCGTTCCCTCACTGGATATTGGACGGCGCGCCCTGCTTTATCATGGGTCACAGCTGTGGCTTGCAAGGAAGCCGCAGCGAACTCAGGTGGGAGCTGGGATGATCCTCTCGGTCAATGAGGCGGTTTCTGTTGGCCTGCACTACCATCATGGGCTGGTCGTTGCCGGGCAGGGGCCGGAGCATAATGGTTTTTGGCTGCGCTTTGATGCCAGCTTCTGATCTTTGCCTCGGGCATAATATCCTTAGTGGTGTAGTGACTCGCCTTGGGGCGAGCTGGTATTGTGAGAAAAATTCTTGGAACCCGGAGCCCTCATGCACTTTTCGGTCGATACTCACACTCATACGGTGGCTAGCAGCCACGCCTATAGCACCCTGCACGATTACCTGGCGGTTGCACCACAAAAAGGGATCAAGCTTTTCGCGATTACCGATCACGGACCCGAGATGCAGGATGCGCCTCATCCCTGGCATTTTGTGAATATGCGGATCCTGCCAAGAGTGGTCAATGGTGTTGGGATCTTGCGCGGGATTGAGGCCAATATCAAAAATGAGCAGGGCGAGATCGATCTTGCGGACAGCTATCTTAAAGAGCTTGATCTGGTGATGGCCGGCTTTCATGAAACCGTGTTTCCTCCGAGGGATCCCAAGAGTCATACCCGGGCCATGATAGCGGCGATCCGCTCCGGGCGGGTTGATATCATCTCCCATCCTGGAAACCCCGCCTATCCGGTTGATTTAGAGGCTGTGATCAGCGCGGCGGCCCAGAGCCAGGTAGCCCTTGAGATCAATAACTCTTCGTTTATCCACTCGCGAAAGGGGAGTGAGGCCAACTGTTTGAGGGTGGTTGAGCTGGCGCGGGATCTCGGTGCCTATCTGAGCTTTGGCTCCGACTCCCATGTGGCGTTTACCCTGGGAGACTTTGAGCATTGCATTCGTTTGGTAAAGCTCGCGGGCTTTCCCGAGGAGCGGTTACTGGCCCGTTCGCCCAGGGCTCTGCTCGATTTTCTCAAGATGCGCGGTCATTCGCATATCGAGGAGTTTAACTCCCTATAACTGCTAGACTTTTAGCATGTATCCATACCGATAGGCTGGAGATGCAAACTAGGGCTGCTACTGTGATGAGCCTGAGAGGGCTGTGGGGAAACTTGCGATCGGCGTTCTATCCTCGATCCCTTGGTTGCTGTTTGTTGCTGATCCCCTTGTTTCTCTTTTCCTGTGGTGCTTTTGCCGCGTCAGTCCCAGATAAGCCCAAGGTACTGGTGATCGAGAGTTATCATGATGGTTACCCCTGGGATCAGGATTACAAGCGTGGCCTGGAACATGTATTGGCCGATGAGGTTCAGTTTTTTAATTTTCAGATGGATACCAAGCGGGTTCATAAAACACGCTACGTAGAACGTGCCAATGCTGCCTGGGCTGAATATAAAAAGATCAAGCCTGATCTGGTGATCCTCGGGGATGACAATGCTTTGCGCTACCTGGGGACCCGGTTGATTCAATCCGGGACGCCAACGGTGTTTTTAGGGATCAACAACAACCCCCGTAACTATATCCCGATCGGCTACAACATAACGGGGATTTTAGAGCGTCCGCTGATCAAGCGCTCTATCGCCGAGCTGCGGCGTCTGGTTCCCGGTGTGGAGCGGATCCTGCTGTTGTTCGATTCAGGTGTGACCTCGCGGATCATCGCCAATGAGGTGATGGAGGGGGAGAGTAAGGTGACCATTCTCAATACCCAGGTGACGGTGCGCTATATCGGCCGCTGGGAGTCATGGCAGACCATAGTCCGTCATGCCAAGAAGCATTACGATGCCATAGTGATAGGTCTCTACCACACCCTGGTTGATCAGCAGGGGCAACACGTTCCGGCAGAAGAGGTGATCCGTTGGAGCTCACAGCATTCGCCGTTACCTCTGTTTGGGCTATGGGGATTTGCGGTCGGCAGGGAGCGAACCGTAGGCGGCATGGTGCTATCCGGCTATGAGCAGGGGATAGCCGCCGGGGTGCTGGCCAAAAAGATCCTAAATGGGATGGATCCTGCGTCGGTTTCGCCTAAGGTCGCCGAAAAAGGCTATTACCTGTTTAGCCGCTCGCAGCTACAAAAGTGGAACATTAAACTTCCGGATAAGATCGCGCGCAAGGCTAAATTCGTCGAGTAATACCAATCCCAATAGTTAGGTGATCAGAATGTGACTTGCACTGATTTGGATAATCTGTGAGTGATTTAGCCCGTTGTCAGCATGGATGCTGGCATCGAGCATACATGGATGTACTTGCTGCGTGGCCCAAATGACTCATGGATGATCAGCAAGCCGATCACATTTCTTTCATGAAAGGTATTCGCCATCAATCGACCCACTGGGCTTTTGTTTCGATGAAATCAGGCAGTTTGGTATTCCATTTTTCCAGCTGGGATCGACTAAACAGATAGCGCCCCTTCTCGGCCGGAACCGGGTGAATTTTGCCGGGAGAGACTCCCTGCTCCAGGATCTGCCGGGCGATCCAGGCCGCGGTGATCCCCTGCTCCTTGCCATAGAGTACCAACCCGCCGATGGTTTTATCTTTGCCAACGGCAAAATCCCATAACCCCAGGGGAGGGATAGGTGTATGGGTTGAGGTCCATTGAAGCACCTCCTGAGCCGGGATGTGTTGATTTTGATGATTGCGCAGGGTGTGAAACAGGCCGACAAATAGCAGGTCATAACCCTGTTTTTTACTTTGTTTGACCAGTTTTTGCCAACGCTCCCAGCTACCGACCAGCCGGACATCCACCGAGATCTTTAAGAAGGTATTGTTGGGCTGGTCATTGAAAATCTCCTTGTAAATAGTCTCCGAGGTTTGGCCACTGTCTAACAGCAGCAATATCCGTTTGGGGTGAGGAGTAAAGAACTGGCTGGCCGAAGCGATGGAGCGTTTGATCAGCGGGCGCTCAAGCACCCCTGTGATGTTAGGTGCACCATAGATGCTGTAATCCCTGGGATTATTGTTGAGCCCAAGATAAACCACAGGGACCGAGTTTTGTGCCAGCAAAGGCCCGAGAAAGCGGATCGCATTATCATCTCCCAGGATCACCAGATCAGGCTTTGTTTGCTGGTAGTGCTCCCAGGCGGCATTGGCTCGCTGCAGATGGCGCTCGCGGGCAAGCCGCTTGGTATCCATCTCGAAGAAATCAAGCTGGTAGTCGGAGCCGAGCTCAGATTGAAGTCCCTCCTTGTAGCTGGCATCCCAGGGGTATTCGGCGTGATAGCTTTCAATGACCAATACCCGGTGCTTTACCTGGCCATTGGTTGCCCCCGGAAGCAGCAGGCAGATGGCAAGACAGATAACGCGGGTGAGGACTCCCATACATGGCTCTGAGATGATGGCTCCTGGATTAAGGATAGCTCAGGGATGATCATAGAGGTGATTTCTCGCAAGACCCAAAGGTCTTGCGAGAAAAGATATGGATATCAGTCAGTGAAGTTTGCTTTTTTCTCAATAGAGGCGGGGAGGGTAATCTTCCACTTAGCCAGCTGAGCCTTGCTAAACAGGAAACGTCCCTTCTCGGCGGCTTGTGGCTTGAGGCTGCTTGGTGATGCGCCATCGACCAGGATCTTCTTCACCAGCTTACCGGCTTCCTCTCCCTGGATCTGGCCAAACAGCACCAGGCCTCCAGCGGTCTTATCGGCACCGACCGCAAAGTCCCAGAAGCTAAAGACAGGAACCGGAGTATCCTTGGAGGTCCAGCTCAGCACCTCACCTGCCGGAACATGTTTACCGGCGGAGTCCACCAGGGTGTGGTAGAGACCAACTATGATGGCATCATAACCATCGGCCTTGGCACTGCTGACGGTCTTTTTCCAATCATCCAGCTTACCGATGAGCTTGAGATCAACGGTGACACCGGCAATCTTGGTCGAGGTTTGACCGGCAAACAACTTGGCAACCGCGGCCTTGGAGGTATTACCTGAGTCAAACAGCACCATCATTTTTTTGGGGGCAGGTTTTAAGATTTTCTTAAGCTCGGCCACCGAGCGCTTGAACAGGGGACGCTCCAGCACGCCGGTAAAGTTTTTTGCGCTGCTGATTTTCAGATCCCGTGGGTTGGAGTTGATCCCAAGAAAGACCACCGGGGTCTGGGTTTCTTTAAACTTCGGGAACAGGAACTTAAGAGCGTTATCATCGCCCAGTACCACCAGGTCCGGCTTCATCTTCTGATACTCAGCCCAGGCTGCATCGGCCTTGGCCTGATACTCAGATTTGGGAACCCGCTTGGTATCCATCTCAAAGCTACTAATACTGAAGCCTGAGCCCAGCTCTTTTTTAAGCCCTTCCATATAGCTGGCATCCCAGGGATATTCGGCATGGTAACTCTCGATAACCAGTACAGACTTTGCCGAGGCGACTCCCCAGCACAGAGTCAGCAACAGGGCACCTAATAGGGTAGTGAATGATCGCATGGGGTGATTCCTTTCATTTTGGCCAAGTATCATTAACCTTATAGTATCCAGGGTTCAATTTTCCCAGTTTTCAGTTGACTCCAGAGCATCCATCTGGAGGCGAAAGGGTAAAAGGATAGCGCGATGAGACTATGGATAGTGTTGATCTCCCTTGTCCTGGGTTTGTGGACAGGCGCTTGTTTTGCGGACAAGCCGGCGATCCTGGTGATTGAGAGTTATCATGACGGATACCCCTGGGATAAAAGCTACAAAAAAGCGCTTCAGGAGTACCTGGGCAAGGAGTATCAACTGAATTATTTTGAGATGGATACCAAACGCTTGCCTAAATCCCTCTATGAGAAGCGTGCCGATCTGGCCTGGAAAAAATATCAGGAGCTTAAACCTGTGCTGGTGGTGCTGGGGGATGATAACGCGCTCAATTACCTTGGCCCTAAGCTGATTGAAACCAGCACCCCGGTGGTTTACCTCGGCATCAATAATAATCCCCGTGACTATATTCCGTTGGGGCGCAATATTACCGGCGTTCTGGAGCGCCCTTTGTTAAAGCGGGCGATTGTAGATATTCGTCGCACCTATCCAAACACAGAGTCCGTGCTGGTGCTGTTTGATTCGGGAACTACCTCTCAGGCGTCTTCCCAGGAGGTGTTCCAGGGACGCAGTGAGATAAAGCTACTGGGGCTTAAGATCTCATTGAAATTTATCGGCGACTGGAGTGTTTGGCAGGAGACGGTACTTGAGGCCAATAAGCACTACGATGTGATGGTGATTGGCCTCTATCACACCCTGATCGATGATGAGGGGCTGCATGTTCCGGCAGAGAAGGTGATCCGCTGGACCTCGGAGCATACGCCGATCCCACCTTTTGCCTTCTGGGATTTTGAGGTTGGAGCAGATAAGGCGCTCGGCGGCATGGTACTTTCGGGCTATGAGCAGGGGAAAGAGGCCGCTGCAATTGCCAGGGAGATCCTTGCAGGAAAGGCTCCCAGCCGGATCAGTCCCAGAACCGCTGAAAAAGGCTACTATCTTTTTAGCCGCACTCAGCTGAAAAAGTGGCGAACCAACCTGCCGGCATCCATAGTCTCTAAAGCAAAATTTGTGGACTAGCTTTGATCCGAGTCACAGTTGCCCCTTTGGCCTGCTACAGAAAAAAACGCATTACCGCCCGGATGTCAGCCTATGGGTGATTGTGAGCTTCTGAAGCGTCTGGCGGTTCCCTCTTTCGAGCCCCTGCCGGGGCTGCACTCCTGTTACGGGCAGACCATAGCGGCATCCTACTGGCCACAAAAAATAAACCTCAAACCTGATAGCTGGCTGAATTTAAGGCTCAGCGATGGGGATCGGCTATTTATCTGTGAGAACTGGCCCGATCAGAGCATGCGCGATCACCTGGTCGTCATGGTGCATGGGCTAACCGGCGATTATCGCTCCGGTTACTTAAGTCGTCTCGCTCGTAAGCTGGTGGCGCTGGGTTACCCGGTGTTTCGGGTCAACATGCGTTGTGCCGGCCCGGCAGCTCACCTGGCAAGCGGTATCGCTCATGCCGGACGCAGCGAGGATTTAAGACAGATCATAGCTCGATTACAGAGTATCTATCCCGCAATGGCGATATCATTGATTGGCTTTTCCCTGACCGCAAATACCGCGCTAAAAATGGCGGGGGAAGAGGGGGAGCAGTGCCCGCTGCACTCACTTGTCGCGATCTCTCCCCCGGTCGATCTGCTTGCCTGTTCGCAGTGGGTTCGCCAGCATGGCCCTCTGTTTGATCCCTATTTTACCCGGCGACTGGTTGCATTGGCTAAGCAATTGATGAAACAGGATACAACCTTTGACTGGCATAGCATCGATGGGATCTATGCCTTTGATGAGAAGTTTACCGCCCCCAGCTGCCAGTTTGAGAGTGCCGAGGATTATTACCACAAGGCTTCGGCTCTGCCACTCATGCCACAGATCCGGGTACCGACCCTGCTGCTGGGCTCCAGGGACGATCCTGTGGTGGATAACCGCGTCCTGTCCGGCCTTAATAATCCACAGCTGGATCTGCTTTTGACTGAGCTGGGAGGGCACATGGGTTTTATGGCCCTGCCGACCCAGGGGCGGGAGTTGCGCTGGATGGATCAACTACTACTTCGCTGGTTTGTCGAGCAGGATCATTGCTGATCCTGCCTCTTATCTTGTAAAGATATCTTCAATTAAAGGGTCATCGCCGCAATCCAGCCAAACAGGATCAGCGGAATATTAAAGTGGATGAAGGTTGGAACCACACTATCCCAGATATGATCGTGCTGGCCATCGATGTTCAGGCCGGATGTGGGCCCCAGGGTGGAGTCCGATGCCGGGGAGCCCGCATCCCCCAGGGCGCCTGCGGTGCCCACCAGGGCCATGGTGGCCATGGGGGAGAAGCCCAGCTGGATACACAGAGGCACATAGATGGTCGCTATGATGGGGATGGTGGAGAAAGAGGATCCGATCCCCATGGTGATCAGAAGTCCCACCACCAGGAGTGCTAAAGCGGCAATCGCCTTGTGATTTACCATCATCACCGAGACCGACTGCACCAGGGCTTCGACGCCGTGGGTGGCCTTCATCACCGAGGCAAAGCCGGCTGCGGCAATCATGATAAAGCCGATGAGGGACATCATCTTCACCCCCTGGGTGAAGGCATCCTGACTCTCTTTAAACTTGATCACCCCACCACAGGTAAAGATCACAAAGCCCGCCAGGGCCCCGAGGATGATGCTGTCGGTCTTGAGCTGTAACCCCAGGGCAACAGCGATCGCAACTACTGCCACCCATAGGTGACGCGGATTGAGATCCACGGTTTCCGGCTCCGCATCCAGGATCTTCTGCAGATCATACTCCCTTGGCTTGCGGTAGCTGATAAATACCGCCACCAGGAGCCCCAGCAGCATGCCACCAACGGGGATCGCCATCGCCAGCGGCAGCTGGCTGGCCGAGATCTGCAGACCATTATCGATGAGGTTCTTGGCCAGGATAGTATTGAGGAAGATCCCGCCAAAACCCACCGGCAGCAACATATAGGTGGCGGTGAGGCCAAAGGTGATGATGCAGGCGACCATCCGTCGATCCAGTTTCATCTGTGCCATCACATGCAGCAGCGGCGGGATCAGGATCGGAATAAAGGCGATGTGGACCGGGATCAGGTTCTGCGAGGCGATGGCGGCCAGCAGGATGGCTGTTAGCATCATGCTTTTTACCCAGAGTACCCGGCCCGGGCTAGCCTCTTTGCCAAGCTGGCTGATCACCTTGTGCGCCAGCAAATCGGTGATCCCTGAGCGGGAGATAGCAACGGCAAAGGCGCCGAGCATTGCATAAGAGAGTGCTATCTCTGCACCGCCTCCCAGGCCACCGCTAAAGGCGGTGAGGGTTTGTTGCAGTGACAAACCGCCGATCAGACCCCCGACCAGGGCGCTGAGAGTCAGGGAGACCACCACATTGATCCGCAGCAGACTGAGCAACAACATTAAACATACAGCAATGGCAACAGGATTCATCGGGTGTCCTTTTGTCGGTTTTTGCTATTTTTAGCACTCAATCCCTGCCCAGTGCAATCAAAAGATAACTTGTTTTTTTAAACTCTTCTTGAAAAAAATGGATTAAGAGGGGGGTTTTTGCTCTTTTTCTTGGGACTCATGTAGGAGGGTCGGGAGCAGCGGCGGCTGCTCCCGTTGGAGTTAGCCAGCCTTTGGGATCTTGCGGATCTGGATGATCATCCCCATCAGGGGGTGATCAAAGTAGTGGATCTCTGAGCTGCGAACCCGGCGGAACTGCTCCATCGGATAGCTGATGATCCAGCTGCCATCCCCATTTGGGCTCAGATCATGATTGGCTGGGGTTGATACAGGGGCCGCTGTCGTGTTCGGCTCGTTTTCGCTGCTGCTGGTGACATCCGAGACTTGAGTCGTCACTGTGCTATCGTCAGCCTGAGTGCTTGTTGTATCACCGCTCTTGTCCTCGAGAGGATTCACTTCAGTGGGGGGCTGATCGCTTTTTTCCCGAAGCAGCATATCTGTTTCTATGTAGAGATAGTGACGCAGGTAGATGCGAAGGGTCCCATCCAGTGACCAGCAGGGATGAAAGTCTGAAGATGGCGCCGGGATCAGCGGGATACTGCTAGCCTCATCAGAGCTGCTACTGTCGGGACTACCAACTTCCAATGTGGTGGCTCCATCATTTTCAGTGACCGAGCTGACCATACCCTCACTTTCCTGAGACGCTGCATTGTCGGTGGTGAGCGGGTTTGGCTGCGAATCGTCCTGATTTAGCACCGGACATAGATTGTTGCCACCGATAATATGCCAGATCTGGGCGCGGCGCTTGGAGTAAACCGGCTGGCGCCAGCCTAAGTGAAGCAGAGGGGTGAGGGATGGATCCTGGCTGATCCGTGCAAATGCACGGTTGAGCTGGAGCTGCTGGTTACTGAGCAGGGTCACCCCACGCGGTAGCTGTGATGGATTGATATCTGCGCTGGTGACCGTCGCCGGGTAAGGGTGTGCATCGGGAGGGAGCAGTGAGCGCGCCTTGGTGAAGTCCGGGCGATGCGCCTCAGCCTGCCAGTTTTCATTGATGCTTGCAGGATTGACGTTGCGCTCGAACAGGATCATCTCAATTTCAAAGCGTGGCGCAGCCCAGGCCTGACTCATGGATGCAAGCATCAATAAAGGGATAAAAATGGCAACTTTTTTCAACGAACTCTCCTTAAGCGGCATTAGCGGCAAAATCACGCAGATGAGACTGGATCAGTTTGATCCGATCCCGGCGATCCGGGGTTTCAATCATAAAACGCAGACGGCTCGGGCCGTCTAAACGATAAAGCTGTGGATGCTTTTGTAGTAGCCCCACCAGATAGGTTGGATCCACCTTGGTATGGGCCGCAAAATCAATATACCCGCCTCGCTCATGGGCTTCAACACGGCTGACGCCGACCTGGCTGGCATCCACCTTAAGGTGAGCGATCTCAATGAGGTTCTTGGTCGACGCCGGCAGTAGCCCGAAGCGATCGATGAGCTCAACCTGCATCTCATCCAGGGCCTGGTGATCACTGCAGGAGGCGATCCGCTTGTAGATGGAGAGCCTGAGATTAATATCCGGAATGTAGTCATCGGGAATGAGGGCTGGAAGCTTGAGGTCGACCTCACTTTGCTGCTGCAAGAGATCATCCAGGGATGGTTCGCGGCCCTCTTTGAGCGCCTTGACCGCCTGCTCCAGCATCTCCATATACAGGGTAAAGCCCACCGACTGCATCTGGCCACTCTGATCTTCCCCCAGAAGCTCACCGGCGCCACGGATCTCAAGATCGTGAGTCGCCAGGGTAAATCCGGCACCCAGATCTTCCAGTGATTCGATCGCTTCCAGGCGTTTTCTGGCATCTGAAGTCATTCGCTTGGGGTGAGGGGTCATCAGGTAGGCATAGGCCTGGTGGTGGGAGCGACCGACCCGTCCGCGAAGTTGGTGAAGTTGCGCCAGACCCAGCATATCTGCCCGCTCCATGATGATGGTGTTGGCGCTGGGAACGTCGATGCCGGTTTCGATAATGGTGGTACACACCAGTAGATTATGCCGCTGATGGTAAAAATCACTCATCACCTGCTCCAGCTCGCGCTCGCGCATCTGGCCATGGGCTATGGTGATCCGTGCCTCAGGCAGTAATTCGGTGAGTTTCTCGGCACACTTGGCGATGGTTTCGACGTTATTGTGCAGATAATAGACCTGGCCTCCACGCTTGAGCTCACGCAATACCGCTTCTTTAAGCAGGGCATCACTGCTCTGCTGGACAAAGGTTTTGATCGCCAGGCGCTTGGCGGGTGGGGTGGCGATAATCGACAGGTCACGAATCGAGTGCATCGCCATGTTCAAGGTTCGGGGGATCGGGGTCGCGGTCAGGGTGAGTAGATCCACATTGGCCCGCATCGCCTTGATCTTCTCTTTTTGCCGAACCCCGAATCTGTGCTCTTCATCGACGATCAAGAGTCCCAGTGCGGCAAAATTAAGGGAGCTTCCTAAAAGTTTATGGGTGCCGATCAGGATATCAACCTTGCCATCGGCCACATCCTGCAAAATTGTTTTTTGCTCTTTGGGGCTCTTAAAGCGGCTCAGGACCTCCACCCGAATTGGCCAGTTGGCGAAGCGATCGCGGAAGGTCTCAAAATGTTGTTGAGCCAGCAGTGTGGTGGGAACCAGCATCGCCACCTGTTTATCGGCTTGCACCGCCACAAAGGCGGCGCGCATCGCCACTTCGGTTTTACCAAAGCCCACATCACCACACACCAGGCGATCCATCGGTTTGGGTTGGCGCATATCCTGCAGAACCGCGTCGATGGCATTTTGCTGATCGGCGGTCTCCTCAAAAGGAAAGCCTGCGGCAAACTGGGCGTAGAGATCCCGCTCCAGGGAATAGGCATGGCCTGCTTCCGCTTCGCGCCGCGCATAGACATCCAGCAGCTCGGCGGCCACATCACGGACCTTTTCGGCGGCTCTTCGCTTGGCCTTGGCCCAGGTCTCATTGCCAAGCTTATTCAGTGGCGGGTTTTCGGCGCCACTGTATCGGCTGATAAGATGCAGAGCGGTGACCGGAACATAGAGTTTATCCCCCCGGCGTACTCCAGGGCCATATATTCGGCGGGCAGGGTACCGGCATCCAGGGTCTGTAATCCAAGGTAGCGGCCCACCCCATGATCCAGGTGTACCACCGCCTGGCCTTGGGTCAGCTCCGCCAGGTTGCGGATCGCGATATCGCTGGAGCTGGTTTTCTGGCTCTTGCGGCGCCGGCTCTGGGTAACCCGCTCACCTAAAAGCTCATTCTCACTGATCACCGCCAGCTGATATTCGCCGAGGGTGAAGCCCTGCTCGATGGATGCGACCAACAGCATTAGCGGGGATTTACAGGTCAGCACATCCTGCATGCTCTGGCAGAGCTTGGGGTGAAGTTCCGCGCCGGATAACAGCTCCAGCAGGGCTTCCCGGCGTCCTTCGGACTCGGCAATCAGCACCACTCGTCCGCTATAGTCGTCGATAAATTCACACAGGGCGCTCAGGGGGCGCTCTTTTTGTGGCTGCACCTGAATGGGTGGCAGGGGGGTGATGTCGGCACTGATCCCACCCCGGCCTTCTTCGGGTTGCTGATTGAGTTGCAGGCTTGGATAGGGTTTGAGACCGGAAAAGAGCTCTTCAACCTCAAGATAGAGTGCTGCTGGCTTGACCAGTGGGCGCAGCTGATCGTAGCGCAACTGCTCGTAGCGAGTCCTGATGTCATCGCGAAACTGCTCGGCAGCCCCGTGGAGATCGCCGTGACACAGCAGCTCTGTGTTGGTCGGCAGGTAATCAAACAGGGTCGAGAGCTTCTCAAAAAACAGCGGCAGGTAGTACTCAATGCCTGGGGCAGGGTACCTTTGCTGACCTGCTGGTAGATGGACTCGGGCTCCCGGCGCACCTCAAACTGCTCACGATACTGCTGGCGGAATAGAGTTATCGCCGCCTCATCTGTGGGAAACTCATGGGCCGGCAGGAGGGACAGGGAGTTGACCTGGTCCTCGGAGCGTTGGGTCTCGGGATCAAAGGGACGAATAGAGTCGATCTCATCATCGAAAAAGTCGATCCGATAGGGAGTAGAGCTCCCCATGGGGTAGAGATCGAGAATCGAGCCGCGGGCCGAGAATTCACCATGCTCCATCACCTGGGAGGTGGCGTAGTAGCCCGCCTGCTCCAGGCGATCGCGCAAGGTATGCAGCTCCATCTTCTCCCCTTTTTTCAGCAGCAGGGTAAATTGCTGCAAAAAGCTTTCGGGGAGCAGGCGCATCATCAGGGTCGAGACCGGGACAATCAGTAGTCCCTTCTGCCAGCTACCGAGGCGGTACAGGGTCTCCAGCCTGGCGGAGATGATATCCTGGTGCGGGGAGAAATGATCGTAGGGGAGTGTCTCCCAGTCGGCAAACAAGGTCACCGGTAGGCTGGGATCGTCCAGCAGGCCGGACACCTCATGTTCGAGGCGCAGGGCGGTCGGGGTATCTGCGACCACCAGGAGTTGCAGCGCATCCCGGCTGGCAACACAGCGGGCGATAGCATAGGAGAGGGCACTACCATACAGGCCCGCAAGAGTTTTTTTGTCCCCGGCCTTGGGGCGGGGACGTGTGGCGACGGCTTCGATTTTCATTCGATATTGGGGCTACTATTGAGTCGGTTGTTGGCGCGAACGCATCTCTGCTCGCTGTTTTAGCTGTTTTGATTGAATATGTAAACTGGCACGGATCAGAAGTTCCTGATCCTGTTCGCGGATCTGAGCGTAACGCAACGCGATGAGCTGTTGATTCTGGTGGGGTTTGCTCCCCGAGACCTGGCCATAGCAGTAGATGGCGGCGGCTTCCTCGGGAAGAAAGATCTTGAGCCGGACATAACACCCTAGATCTAAAGCCTCGGGGGCCGCGTAGACCAGCTCCCCCCACCAAACTGCAGGCTGTGAAATCGATGGGCCGGATCGTCCTGCTGGGCCAGCACATAGCCCATGATCATATCTATTTTTCGTGACTGTTGATTGATGATCTCAATCAGCTCCTGGACCTCCTCTCCATAGCTGCGCACCAGGCGGGATTTGTTGATGTCGATGGCCGCAATGCTGGTGGAGATGCGGAAAGGGTCTGGGATCTCGGCTTCAAGTTGCTCTATGTCCGGAAGTTCAAAACCGGTTGGTTGCGGGATCACATTGACCGGTAATCTGTGGGCCACAGTGAAATATTGCTCCTTGGACATAGAGACCATCCCTTGTTGTTGGTAGCGGTTTACATTTATTATCTCGTATCTCTATCAATACGCAACTTAAGCGACTCGATTTGAAAAGCTCTTTTGCCCGCTCGTTAAGCCTGTTTATCGGTCTGCGCTACACTCGCTCCCGCGAGCGTAGCCGCTTTGTCTCTTTTATCACCCTGTTCTCTACCGGAGGGATTGCCCTCGGAGTGATGGCGCTGATCGTCGTGGTTTCCGTGATGAACGGCTTTCAGGGGGTGTTGAAAACCCGCATCCTCGGGGTGGTTCCCCAGGTGGTGGTGAGTAATCCCAGCCAGCAGTTAGCCCATTGGTCCGCCTATAGCAAGGCCCTGGAGAAGTTGCCCCATGTGACCGCCCTGGCTCCGCTGATCATCGATGAGGCGGTGGCCCAGACCCGCGGACGCCTGCAGGGAATGGAGCTTTACGGCATCGATCCCAAGCTGCAGCCCAAACAGGATGAGATCGCCAACAACCTGCTGATTGGCTCGCTCAAGAGCCTCACCCCTGGTTCCTATCGGTTGATCTTAGGCCAGGGGCTTGCCAATCAACTTGGGGTGTATGTGGGGGACAAGGTTCGGGTGTTGGTAACCCGTAAGCCAATTTTTACCCCCTTTGGACAGATGCCTTCGCAGCGGCTGTTTACAGTGGCCGGGATTTTCGGGGTCGGTGCCGATGTCGATAATACCGTGGCCCTGACCAATATCCAGGATGCGGGTCGCCTGCTGCGTTATCCCAAGGGAGAGATCACAGGCGTTCGGCTGTGGCTCGATGATCCCTTTGCCGTTGGTGAGACCCTGGCCAAGCCACTCCCGGATCAGCTGGTTGCCAGTGACTGGCGAGCCACCCGCGGCGAGCTGTTTCAGGCGGTCTCGATGGAAAAACATATGATGGGGCTGATGCTGTGTCTTATCATCGCTGTTGCGGCCTTTAATATTCTCTCCTCCCTGGTGATGGTGATCAGTAATAAGCGAGGGGAGGTAGCCATACTGCTGACCCTGGGCGCGACGCCCGGGACTATCTTGCGGGTCTTTGTGTTCCAGGGGCTCTATAGCGGGGTGTTGGGGACCCTGATTGGCGGCATTGTAGGCCTGCTGGCGACCTATAAACTCAACCCCCTGTTGTCTATGGTTGGACTTAATTTCTATCAGGCGGTAGGCGGCATGGCGCTGCCGGTTGATATTCGCCCCATGCAGATCCTGTTGATTATTGTTGGAGCTTTATTGATGAGTTTGTTTGCCACCCTCTACCCGGCGTACCGCGCCACCAAGATCCGTCCGGCACAGGAGTTGCGTTATGAGTGAGTGGCTATTGCAGGGAATCGGCCTGACCAAGAGCTATCAGGAGGGCTCGGTAAAAGCCGATGTCCTCAAGGGGATCGATTTTTCACTAAGGCCTGCCGAAATGGTAGCGATTGTCGGCAGCTCAGGCTCGGGAAAAAGCACCCTGCTGCATCTTTTTGGGGTACTGGATCAGCCAAGCTCGGGTCAGGTACTGTTTGAGGGAAAGGATGTCTTTACCCTGAACACCCGTCAGCAGGCGGCGTTTCGCAATCAAAAGCTGGGCTTTATCTATCAGTTTCACCACCTGCTGGGAGAGTTTTCGGCCCAGGAGAATGTGGCGATGCCGCTGATGATCTCGGGTCAGTCCTTTGCCGAGGCAAAGCGCAGTGCCTCGCGGATGCTGGAGCGGGTGGGTCTTGGTAAGCGTCTGGCCCATCGTCCGGCAGAGCTTTCCGGCGGCGAACGCCAGCGGGTTGCCATCGCCCGGGCGCTTATTAACCAGCCTCAGCTGGTGCTGGCCGATGAGCCGACGGGGAACCTGGATCACCAGAGTGCGGAGGCAGTCTACTCTTTGATGTGTGAGCTTAACCGTGAGATGGGAACGGCCTTCGTGATGGTGACCCACGACCGGGAGCTGGCGGCTCAGCTGGATCGCAGTGAAACCCTGTGTGATGGCAAACTGGAGAGCCAACGATGAGCCCCTCGCTGATTTTCAGACTCGGGCTGCGATTTAGCCGGTTGCGGGGCAAGAGTGGTTTTACCCAGTTTATTGCCCGCTCCTCGGTGCTGGGGATTGCACTGGGGGTGATGGTGTTGATCGTTTGCCTGTCGGCGATGAACGGCTTTGAGAAGGAGCTGCGCCAGCGAGTGCTAATGGTGATCCCCCAGGGAGAGCTGCAGGCGATGGCCCCTCCCATAGGCAACTGGCAGCCTTTGATGAAGCAGCTGGCGGCCAAGCCTGGGATCACGGCGGTGGCTCCGGATATCAAGCTTAACGGTTTGCTGCAAAATGGCGCTAAGCTCAAGGCGGTGCAACTGAGGGCCGTGTTGCCACAGGATGAGCAGGGGATCTCGGATGCGGGACACTTCATGAGTGGCAAGGGTTGGCAGGCCCTCAAACCGGGAGCAGACGATCTGATCCTCGGAGCCGGGATTGCCCACAAGCTAAAGCTCAAGGTGGGGGATTATGTGACCCTGCTGTTGCCACAGATGGGGGAGAATAGCTCGCGAATTCTCTCTCCCAAGACGGTGCGGTTCCGGGTGGCTGGGTTGCTGTCGATTGGCGGGCAACTGGATAACCTGCTGGGCTTTATTCACCTCAAGGATGCTCAGCGCCTGCTGGGGTGGCAGGACAAGATCCAGGGGTTCACCCTGAGGGTGAATAATATCTTTGAGGCGGAGCAGCTCACTAAACAGGCTGCGATGGGTCTGGGTGTGCCCTTTTATGTCTCAAGTTGGATGAATGCTCAGGGTTATCTCTATCAGGATATCCAGATGGTGCGGACCATCCTTTACCTCATCATGTTGCTGCTGGTGGCGGTCGCCTGTTTCAATATCGTCTCGACCCTGGTGATGGCGGTTAATGATAAACGCTCAGAGATCGCCATCTTGCGTACCCTGGGGCTGACCCAGTGGCGAATACGCGTGACCTTCATGGTCCTGGGGATGGTCAATGGCATCATAGGCTGTGTGATCGGTGTTGGTCTTGGGGTGTTGTTTTCCTGGTATCTGACGCCACTGTCGAGCGCGTTTCAGCACCTGATTAACCACCAGTTTCTCAATCCGGACATCTACTTTATTGACTTTATCCCATCCCAGCTGCACCTGGGAGATGTGGCGATTGTCAGTGGTTGTGTGCTGTTGATGAGCCTGATCGCCACCCTGTATCCGGCCTTTCTCGCCAGTACGGTGGAGCCTGCCCAGGAGCTGGGGAGGGTATAGTTTTGTGCGGGTCAGGAGGCTTCTCCTGACCCGCGGCTTTTATATCCACGTATGATTATCTGCGGATTTTTCTGCAGGGCATGCTGCTCGATTTTGTGGCTGCGCAACATGTGTCGGGATGCCGACGGCACATTATTTTTGTATCGCCAAAAGTAATCAAAAACTTGCCCCGCGCATCGTATTTATCATCCCTGATACATCTCCCAAGCTCGATGATAACCATCCCTGGCCATCCTCCCAGCTCGGCATCTTGCCTCGAAGAAATTAATTCTCAATAATTAAGTTAGATTCAACCTGTGGTGGACAGCGTTTTGTCGCCTTAGCGAACACAGCTTTGAGTCATACTTGGTATCGCGTGGTAGCGAATATCGCAATGAATGAACGTCAATCTAGCTTTAGAGAGATATCCGATATCGCTTAAAGGGGTTTGCCCATATATAAATCTCACTAAACCGATTCTATTTGCAAAGAGCTTTGTGATTTTCCCTTCATGAATAGAAAATCAAATGTCCGTTCGCTCACAAAAGTCACAGCTCAGTATCAAGCCTTAAGCTGAGGCCTGGCATATCCTGCTGATATCTGAGCCGCATCGTAAATCTGCTGCTCCAAGTCTTAATGGGCTTTCGAGTTTTGATTGTGCTGCCTAAGGCAGGCGAGTAGCTATAATTACCTATGACCATTGATAGCTCTATGAGTCTTATCTGTATGAAAGTAGACTTCGATAGGATTTACTCAAGCAGAACAAAAATTGAAAAGCTGGTTTCGAAAGCGATTCAGCGTGGTGACGATGGTGTGGGGGTATATGTTACAAGTGAAGGTGTCTTGACTCTTCACTTCTATCGCTGCAATCCACTGCTAGACCATAACGGTAAAGAGATATGTGAGTATAGGCATGGGATAATCAAGGAATATCCCATTGGAAACAAGCCGGTTTGGGATAAAGGTCCTGGCTGCCCTTATGGTTCTGATGTAGTCCCACAGTTTAGCAATATTAACGATGGAAAAATAACGCCAGATATCATAACGCATGAACTCTTAAGGGCCATCTGTAGTAAATTAAGGGGTGGATAAAAATAAACTACCCTCCTTCCTGAATAGTCCTGATTTACCTCCAAAACAAAAGCTCCAGGAAAGGGCGGATTTCTGTCGAAAGGCAATAAAGTTTGATCTATTTTATCGACTTTATCCCATCCCAGATGCATTTGGGGGGCGATTGTCAGTGGTTGTGTGCTGTTGATGAGCCTGATCGCCACCCTGTATCCGGCTTTTCTCGCCAGTACGGTGGAGCCTGCCCAGGAGCTGGGGAGGGTATAGGTTTGTGCGGGTCGGGAGGCACCTCCTGACCCGCGGCTTTTATATCCAACGAAGGGGCAATTTTCCTCGGTCGGTGTAAGTGTACGAAAAGGTGATTGGTATTATTTGAAATCCATCATGACATCGGGTCTGAGACATGCTCGAAATTTGGTGTGCTTGCACCAAATGGTTCTACGGGCTTTTCTTCCGGTAGCCTTAGCTCATTAAATTGGTAGCAGGGAGCCAGCCGGGTAATTTTCCCATAAACGGTTTCGATCTCTTTGGTCTCAGGCTGATGGATATCCTCTTTAGGGCAGTCTTTGTATTTGTCATCCTCTAACAGTCCCAGATCAGTGACCCACATGCCAGTCTTTGCTAGGGAGACCTTCACATGGTAGGAGCCACCAAATAATGCTCTTTTATGCAGTGCAGCCAAGACACCGCTCAGGGCATGGAATGAGGTTAAGGGATCGTTTAAATAAAAAACGGGTGAGAATTTGGGATCATCAAATGTGCCCTCTGCAACTGAAAATCCGGAGCATGCCTGACCAATTGTTTCAAAACCGGGCCTGTCACTCCAGAGAGTCTCGTGACCGTAGCAACTGATATCAACATAGATGATCCCTTTTGGGCTCATTGAAGCCACTTGAGCTGCATCCAATCCAAAGCGATCAGGGATCCCGGGACGATATGAGTTGATAAATACATCGGCCTCAGCCATGAGCTCTTTCATTTTTGTAAGATGCTCATGATCATGTAAATCCAAATAAGCATTCCGTTTACAAAATCCTGTGATAAGGTTTTGCGCTAATGTATCAGGGTGCTTAGGGCTGGAAATATGAAGTGTCTCAGCTCCGAATCGCCCCAAGTTTTGTCCTAGCATGGGCCCTGCAAGAACATGTGTAAAATCAATAACTTTGATTCCATCCAGAATTTCTTGCGGCTGTGGTGAGTAAGGAACAGCTTCACCTTCATGAATGTGTTCAATAGAGATAAGAGGTCTTTTATTGAGCGCTTTCCCCACAGGGTGCATTAACCACTCTTGCTTTGAGCGTGCGACACAAGCCGGAAGTCCCGCCTTTGCCAGTGCCTCTTCAAGCTCAAATGAGTTCCACTTTGCAACTTCTTCAGCAATACGTTTTCTGCTATTGCCACAATCAAAGAAATCCAGGTAGCCATTGAGAAGCTTCATGTATGGAGGGCCTGCAATGGTGTGAATAGCTCTGCCATCCTTACATTTAAAGTAGGAATTGACGCTGACAGTTTCGGCACCTACTTGCATCGGGAAGCCATTTTGCTTTGTGTAATGGCTGTAATGAAGATAGTTTAGTGCACTCTCTATAGGCATTGAAGCCGTTAGGTGGTGACCGGTTCTGGCATGCCAAATCATCCCTGCCAGTAGTGAGTTAGCACCCTGAGCAACAGCGCTTGCGTAACCTAAACGATGGGGAGAGCGAATGATTGGATCCTGTCCCCTCAGGATAAAATCACCATGGATATAATCGCTCATCTCGACTTCTGAAATAATTTCATTTATTTCAGGGAGCTGGTTCGATTGGTATGACCTTTTCATAATAACTCCTCCTTGGGTGTTCAGTCATACTATTTACATTCGGATATCCAATCAATATCATAAAAACGACCAATAAAATTCGGAACTCCGAAACATCTATGAAGACTTCGTTCGAGTTGAGTAAAAGCCTGATTGTTTTTGCACATGTAGCTGACTTAAAGAGTTTTACCAAAGCGGCCCGCTTGCTTGGGGTGACCAACTCTACCGTCACAGAGCACATAAAAAAGCTTGAGAGTAAGTGTGGTTTGACCCTGATCAACCGGACATCCCAGAAATTCAGTCTCACTTCCAGCGGAGAGTCCTATTATCGATATTGCCTTCAAATTTCGGCCACGGTAGATAAAACCTGGGATCTGATGGAAAGGGTTACGGCAGAGCCAGAGGGGAAGCTAACCTTGTATAGCCCGGTAGCACTTGGTGAAAAAATCCTGTTGCCTTTGCTGGAAAAGTTCAGGGTAATATACCCTAAGATCAAGTTGGATATCCGCCTATCGGATAATGAACCTGATTTAATTCAAGACAGTGTTGATGTGGCGGTTCGCCATCGGCCAATGAAAGCGCTGGATATATATACTAAGACACTAGGCGAATTTGAACGTTACTTCTGTGCATCGCCTAATTATATAATCAAAAATGGTGAGCCAGCATCTATAGAGGATCTAATAAACCACTGTGTTATCTCCTATAAAGGGGATATGAATCAGTTTGATGCAGATATTATTTGTGATTGTGCAATTACGAGAAGCTTCTTTGTTTTACATGGTCATGGCGTCGCGAATCTACCCGACTATGAGGCGATCCCGCTCATAAGATCAGGGAAGTTGATGCATGTTATCAAGGATCATCATGAGCCCCCCAGCACCCTCTATCTTGCTTACCCAAAAGGTGATAAAGATGCCAAAAAAAATCAGCTTATCATCGATTTCATCACACATAATTTTCGTGATGAAGTTGAGCGCTATAAGCTTGATTCAGTCAATAGACCTGCTCTGGTGAGTTAATATTTTTTAGCTTTCATAAACAATAAACTTGCCATCAAGTTTGTTTGTCATGACTCAGATCGGCAACTCATATCAAACATACTGGTTTCAGCAGCATAAGCCATCTGTCCCGGGGTTGAAACCCGTCTTCGGTAACTGGAGCATCACGGCCACGAATCCTAGCCACTTAACATGGAAACTGATTGCATTGAGTGCTTGAGCCATTCATCCTTCTTCAGGATTCATCTTATAAGTACTCAACTTATATAGTTGTGGTAGCGAATACGCTTAAGCAAGCCCCAATTGTAAGTGGGCAGTGATAAAAATGGTGACCATGACAATCTCTGCGATCAGCGGGGCGATCACTTTTTTATCTAAACCATCCATCGCAATACCGACGAGTCGGCCAATGACAGCGGTTCCCATAGTCGTTGCGACGGCAAGAAAAAACAAGGTGTTGCCTGTTGCGAGCCCTGCGGCGAGCAAGATTGAGCTACCAAGATACAGGCCACCGAGAAAACCGCGAATGCTGTTGAGACCGGTGGCCCCCTGGGCTTCGATGCCAAGAATTCCAAACATCGATTTTGGGGCAAACATGGTTTTTGCGCCCAGCCCGATCAAAAACAAGCAACTTAGCCCTACCAGGCCTTGCAGTATGCTATCTATCATCACTGCTCCTTTAAGGTTTCGAATGTTACGCCGAAATTCATTTCATCCTGCCGGTTTCCTTTCTTCTATTGAAGCTAAATTAGTTCACTTTAAATATCAACAGAGCCTTAGAGCCTTAGAGCTTGGGAGTTAGAGTGTTGATGAAGTCTTCACATTTACCAAGCCAGAAGGCCAGGTCACTATCGTCTTCCAGGCCCTCGGGCAATACATACACAAAGCCCTTCATCGATTTGCCGGTAAAATCCATGACAGCCACATGGGGCATCTTGAGGCAGGCTTCATACTCATCCGGTCCGACCCGGGCCATCAGTTTATCCCCGACAACACCACAACACATATTTCCGACAATCAAAAAGCCGAGGCCGCCAAACATCTTTTTGGTTTCGAGATCCAGGCGGCTCTCAAAATATTCGAGGACTCGTTGTGCTAATCCCTGATCGTATGCCATCGCGCTCTTTGCCCTTTGTGGGGAGGTATTTTTGATTTTGTCACAGCTTTTTCCGATTGACGAGAGCTCATCCGATCAACCTTTTCGGGAAGAAAAAATCCTCAGTGGCAAATACGGTTTGAGCTGGATGCGATTGAGTTCAAATTTTGAACGGGAACCGGCTCTTTGTCGAAACAAATCGGCCCGGATTGTGCTTTACTTCAAGGGAGGGATGAGTTCCATAAAGAGCTCATATCCCTCTGGGTTGTGTTGAAATAGAGATGATTAAAACCATAACTATGAGTGATTAAGCTTCTTAAGGATAACAGAGGCTTGGGTGAGGGAATGGACAAAGAGCTGGATCTTGAGTTTAAACCGACCTATGACTGGTGTGTTCGGGCTTTCTCGCTGGTCAAAAAGCGCCTGGGGATCAATATCTGTCTTCACGATGACGACGACAGCTTTGCCAATGGCGACATTTACCTGTTTAATCACTTCGCTCGCTTTGAAACCATCATTCCTCAATACCTGATCTATCAATCCACCGGCCAGTACTGCCGCTGCGTTGCCGCCGGAGAACTGTTTAATGCCAGCCAGTCCTTTGCCAGCTTTCTGTATGGATTGGGCGCACTTCCCCACAACTACCCAAGACTGCTGCCGTTTCTTGCTGCGGAAATTCTCAGGGGGCGAAAGGTTATTTTCTTCCCCGAGGGTGGCATGGTCAAAGATCGCCAGGTGATGGAGGACTCCGGGGAGTTCAGTGTGTTCTCACCCACGGCTAAGATGAGAAGGAAGCATCATAAGGGCGCTGCGGTTCTGGCGCTGATGGTTGAGCTTTTCAAACAAAGGGTGCAGGCCGTTTTTGAGGCTAAGGATCACCGGCGGCTGGAGCGCTGGGCCCATGCTTTGCAAATTGACTCCATTGACTCTCTTCTTGAGGTCGCCAATAAACCGACAGAGATCATCCCTGCCAATATCACCTTTTATCCGATTCGTGCCTGCGACAATATCCTGAGCCGCAGCGCCGAGTTTTTTAGCAAAGGGAGTAACCCAAGATTGGTTGAGGAGGTGTTGATCGAAGCAAATATTCTCCTTAAAGATTGCGATATGGATATTCGGATCAGTCGTCCGTTGCATGTGCAGAACGTTTGGCACTGGTGGGAGAGAAAGCTGCTTGCAATCGTGTTTCACCAGATCAATGCCCTGGATGATTTCTTCAGATTTTCTGAAGCACCCGGCACCACTACGCAAAAGCTATTTAAGATTTGCAGCCTGCGTGGCACCAGTCGGCTTCGTGATTATTATATGGAAGCCATCTATTCCGGGGTGACCGTTAATCTCTACCACCTGGCCTCCCTGTTGATCCGCCGCCTGGTTGAGCTGGGTAAGCAGAGGCTTCCCAAGCCCCTCTATCATAAGGCTCTGTATCTTGCGATCAAGGCGTGTCAGGCCGATGACAAGGTGCATCTGCATGCTAGCTTGGACAACCCGGAGAACTATTGGCAGCTCGCCCGGGGACAAACCTGCCCCGAGCTGGAAAAATACCTTGTCTCCGAGGGGTGTGCGGAGCATATCCGCCAGCAGGGGCGTTACTACTGCTTTGATGATTCCCTGATCCGGCAATCCAGCTTTAACCGGGTTCGTCTTGAAAACCTCATCCAGGTCTATGCTAACGAGGTTACGCCGATCCACGGGGCGGTATCCTCCGTTGAGGATGCCTGCAACACTCTGCTATCTCTGGAGCGAACTCAGTGGGCCTGGCATCTGTATGATGATGAACGGCGCAGCGCCCAATTTGACTGGCAGAGATTTCAGAAGAAACCTTATCTTGCGATCAATCAAAAGGAGCAGGCCAGGGGCGCGGGAAAACCCTATCTCTATCTTCCGGAAGGTCCCCGTAACAAAATCGGGGTACTGCTGGTGCATGGCCTATTGGCCTCACCGGCTGAGCTCTCGAGTTTTGCCAGGCAGATATCGGATCTTGGCTATGTGGCTTTGGGGGTGCGCCTTAAGGGCCATGGCTCCTCACCCTGGGATCTCAAGGATCGGCGCTGGTTTGAGTGGCTCGAGTCGATTCAGCGGGGTCGAAGAATCTTATCCGCCTTTGCCGATCGTATCTTCCTGGTAGGTTTTGCAACCGGGGGAACCCTCTGTCTGTTAGAGGCGGCCCGTCACTCTAAGGGTATCTGCGGGGTTGCCGCAGTCTCAGTGCCCTGGGAGTTTAAGACCAGCCATTTGATGGCTGCTTATCTTGCCTACGGCTGGGAGCAGCTCACCAGCTGGACACCCGTGGTGAAGAAGAAGGGAATCTTTCGCGATTACCTGTCCGAGAATCCGGCGCTGAATTATCACAGTTTCCCGACCCGGATCGCCTATGAACTCCATCTGTTACACGACGAACTTGCCCGGGAACTGCCTGAAATATCCTGTCCGATCCGTCTTTATCAGGGAACCGATGATCCCGTGGTGGAGGCCCGGGGGGTGAAGGAGCTGTTTAAACTCATCGGCTCAAAGAATAAGCAGCTGCAGATGATTGAGTCGGTCAACCACGGGATCCTGCATCAGAATATCGGCGATTGTCAGCGCAGGATTTTGGATTTTATCGGGGAGCTTGAGAAGCAACAGGTTGATCTGAGCTAGCACAGGGCAAGGGTTTACCTTACAGGGAGGTCAGTGAATGGAGAAAACGCCACAGATAGCGCAACAGATTGGGCAGCAACCCAAGGGTTCGAGTTCAAAGAGAAGTCCGGCACAGCCGGATAATCAGTCGCTCTATCAGAACCTGGAGCAGGTTGCGAGCGAGTTCGCTGAGCGCCCCTGCCTGGAGTTTCTGGGACGAAGCTACAGTTACCAGGCGATCTATGATGAGGTGCAGCAGCTTGCCGCCGGGTTGCAGCAGCAAGGAGTTGCTAAAGGCGATCGGGTGATCCTCTTCTTGCCAAACTGCCCCTACTATGTGATTAGTTATTACGCCCTGCTAAAAATTGGTGCCATAGTCGTCAACTCCAATCCACTGTATGCCCCGGGTGAGCTGGAGCACCAGATCCAGGATTGTGGTGCAAAAATTCTGATCACCCTGGATCTTAAGATCTTGTGCGATAAGGTGATGAAGCAGCTTCCCCACACAGGTTTAGAAAAAGTGCTGATCTGTCGCCTCGCCCGAGCGATGTCAACCGTCAAGGGAGCTCTGTTTTCACTATTCCAGTTTCATAAAACGCTCCATCCCAGGGGAGCGGAGTTTCTCGAGTACGCTGAGCTTATAGCTAATTCCGGCGAAGTGACTCCCGTGAAAGTAAATCGAGACGATATCGCGGTCCTGCAGTACACAGGGGGGACCACGGGAAACCCCAAGGGTGCGATATTGACCCATGGAAACCTTATCGCCAATACGGCTCAGGTCATGGCCTGGTTCGCCGATGCCAGGATAGGCGAGGAGCGGATCCTCGGGGTACTGCCGATGTTCCATGTATTTGCCATGACCAGCATCCTGAACATGGGGATCGCCCTTGGAGCCGAGATCGTTCTGCTACCCCGTTTTCAACTCGAGCAGATGCTTAAATGCATCGATCGCCAGAGGCCCACCCTGATGATGGGGGTCCCTTCCATCTATAGTGCGGTGAATCATTCTCCCCTGGTCAAGCGCTATGATCTCTCCTCGGTTAAATATTGCATCTCGGGGGGCGCTCCGCTGCCTATGGATACCAAGCAGCAGTTTGAGAGCCTGACTGGTTGCCGATTGGTGGAGGGCTATGGACTGACAGAAGCCTCGCCGGTTTGTGCCTGCAACCCGATGGATGGTGTGAATAAGGAGGGATCGATCGGTCTCGCGCTTCCCGAAACCCGGATCGAGGTCAGGGAGATTGAATCGCCTCACCAGCTGCTCAATGTCGGTGAGAAGGGGGAGATCTGTATTGTGGGTCCCCAGGTGACCCAGGGGTACTGGCACAACGAAAGAGCCACCGCAAACGCCATTAAAGAGGGGCGGCTACACACCGGGGATGTTGGTTATATGGATGAACAGGGCTATATCTTCCTGCTCGATCGACTCAAGGATATCATCATCTGTAACGGCTATAGCATCTACCCAAGAGTGATTGAGGAGGCGATTAATCGTCATGGCGCGGTTGCGGAGGTGACGGTGATCGGAGTTGCAGAGGCGGAGCATGGCGAGATCCCCAAAGCCTTTATCAAGTGTGTTGAAGGCATGGAGGTCAGTGAAGCCGAGCTTCTGGAGTTTCTCAAGGAGCACCTGTCGCCGATGGAGATGCCAAGGGCCATAGAGTTTCGTCAGGTGCTTCCTAAAACCATGATCGGCAAGCTCTCCAAAAAAGAGCTGAGGGAAGAACATCAGCATAAGAGCACGGGAGGCTAAAATGCTAGATATTGTCATTGCGGGCTATGCAAGATCACCTTTTCATTATGCCCATAAAGGCGCTCTGGCCAAGACGCGTCCCGATGATCTTGTGGCCCAGGTGATCCGGGGCCTGGTTGATCGCTCCGGAATCGAGGAGCAAGCCATCGAGGCTGTGTTTATGGGCTGTGCCTTTCCCGAGGCTGAGCAAGGGCTCAACATGGCGCGCTTGGCGGTGTTTCTGGCCAAGCTACCCCGCTCGGTCGGGGGGTGACGGTGAACCATTTTTGCGGCTCCTCAATGCAGGCGATCCAGATGGCGGCAGGAGCGATCAGCATGGGAGCCGGCGAGGCCTACATCTGTGCCGGAATCGAGTCGATGACCCGGGTCCCCATGATGGGCTTTAATCCTATGCTCAATCCAACCCTGGCCGCAGAGCTCCCCGAGGCCTATATCTCGATGGGCGATACCGCCGAAATCCTGGTGGACAGATATAAGCTCAGCCGTGGCGAACAGGATAGCTTTGCTCTGGGTAGTCATCAAAAGGCCAGTATGGCTCAGGAGTCTGGCAAGCTCTCTCAGGAGATCATTGCGGTCAGGAACGATAGGGGAGCTCTCATCGAGCAGGATGGCTGTATCCGCGGCAGCAGTACCCTGGAGGCGCTGAGCGAGCTGACACCTGCATTTAAAGAGGGCGGTTGCGTGACTGCCGCAAACGCATCGCCCCTGACCGATGGAGCCTCGGCTGTCATCGTCTGTAGTGCAGCTTTTGCCCGTGAGCAGCAGTTAGATATTCTGGCAAAAATTCGTGCAATCGCGGTGACCGGCTGTGCGCCGGAGGTGATGGGGATCGGCCCGGTTGCGGCGACCCACAAGGCTCTGAAAAGAGCCGGGATCACCCTTGATGATCTCGATGTCATAGAGCTCAACGAAGCCTTTGCCAGCCAGGCGCTGGCCTGCATTCGGGATCTCAAGCTGGATCAGGGCAAACTCAACCTCGATGGTGGAGCCATTGCTATAGGTCATCCGCTGGGGGCCACCGGAGCCAGAATTACCGGCAAGGCCGCCCAGCTGTTAAAGCGGGAGCAGGGACGTTTTGCCCTGGCAACTCAATGTATCGGGGCGGGACAAGGCATAGCAACCATTCTGGAGGCTTATGAATGAGATCCATAGATAAAGTTGCTGTGATTGGTGCAGGTGTCATGGGGGCGGGGATTGCGGCCCAGATTTCCAATGCCGGGGTTCCGGTGCTGCTTTTTGATCGCGTCAGTGATGGGGATGATCCCGATGCGATCGCCCGGGGGGCATTGACCCGATTGGCTAAGAGCAACCCGGCGGCATTGATGCACCCCTCGAATGCAAAACTCATCACCCCACTCAATACCCGGGATGATCTGGGGCAGTTGGCTGAATGCGACTGGATCATTGAGGCGATTCTCGAAGAGGTTTCGGTGAAGCAAAGCCTCTACCGGAAAATTCAGGAGGTTCGTACTCCGGGCAGTCTGGTCTCCTCCAACACCTCGACTCTTTGCCGGGCGCAATTGGTCGATGGCATGCCTGAGGAATTTACCCGCGAATTTATGATCACTCACTTTTTTAATCCTCCCCGTTATATGCGGCTACTGGAGCTGGTGGCCGGTGAGGAGACCTCTGCTGAGCTGGTAAGTTTGGTGAGCCACTTTTGTGATGAGAAGCTTGGAAAGGGGGTATTAAACTGCAGGGATACTCCGGGGTTTCTTGCCAATCGTATCGGGATTTTCTGGTTGCAATGTGCCGTGGTGCAGGCGATGCAGCAGGGGATCTCGATTGAGCTTGCCGATGCGGTGATCTCCCGCCCCTTTGGGATCCCTAAAACCGGAGTGTTTGGACTGCTCGACATGGTGGGGCTGGATCTCATGCCCCATGTTCTGAGCTCACTGGAAAAAAGCCTCGCCGCTACCGATCCGTTTCATGCCATCTACCGGGAGCCTGAGCTTCTCAACAAGATGATTGCCGAGGGCTATATCGGGCGCAAAGGCAAAGGGGGCTTCTACCGGCTCAACACCGAGAGCGGAATTAAGGTCAAAGAGGCGATCGATCTTCAGACTGGAAACTACGCCAGGGCGATGCGACCTAAACCTCCGGTGAAAGGAAAGCCTGCGCGCAACAAGCTTCGTAAGCTGCTCAGTGATAAAGGGGATGCTGGCGCCTATGCCTGGTCGGTGATGGCGAGCACCCTGAGTTATGCCGCGTCGCTGGTCCCGGATGTGAGTGAAGATATTGAAGCTATCGATCTGGCGATGAAGCTTGGCTACAACTGGAAATACGGCCCCTTTGAGCTCATCGATCAGCTGGGGGCCGGGTGGTTATGCCAGGAGCTTCAGGCACGGGTAGAGGCGGTCCCTCCCATATTAAAAGCCGTTGGTGAGGGGCACTTTTACCGAAACAGCGGCGGAGTGCGGGAGATCTTTACCCTGCATCATGGCTACCGGCGACTGGAGCCTCTTCCCGGGGTGTTACTGCTGGAGGATATCAAGGCTGCTGGGGCGCCCGTGCTGAAAAATCCCTCTGCTTCGCTGTGGGATATAGGAGATGGGGTTCTGTGTCTTGAGTTTCACAGCAAGATGAACTCCCTGAATCTCTGGAGTCTCTCCATGATGGAGCGGGCGATTAAGAAGATTGAACACAGTGATTTCAGGGCTCTGGTGATCTATAACGATGGCAGCAATTTTTCGGTGGGAGCCAATATTGGGTTACTGGCGATCGCCGCCAGATTAAGGGCCTACCCCTTTATCGACTATGTGATCCGCAGGGGGCAGAGAGTCTATCAGGCGTTGAAGTTTGCACCTTTCCCTGTGGTGTCGGCCCCCTCGGGGATGGCTTTGGGGGGAGGCTGTGAGCTGCTGCTGCATAGTGATGCGATTGTGGCTCACGCCGAAACCTACACCGGTCTGGTAGAGGTTGGAGTCGGGATCATTCCCGGCTGGGGTGGATGTAAAGAGATGCTCGGGCGCTGGGCTCAGGCCCCGGATGCTGCCAGGGGACCAATGCCTGCCGTCACCAAGGTGTTTGAGCTCATCGGTATGGCGAAGGTTGCTAAATCGGCCGCAGAAGCCAAAGAGATGAAGATCTTACGACCCACAGATTCGATCATCATGAACCGGCAACGGCTATTAGCGGATGCCAAAACCCGGGCGCTGGAGCTTGCCAGGGATTACCAGGCTCCAGAGCCCGTTACTATCTCTTTGCCCGGACAGAGCGGAAAGATCCCCCTGGATCTGATGGTTGCCGGCTTGCATCGCTCAGCAAAGGCGACCTCCCAGGATCAGGTGATCTGTGAGGCTCTGTCTGGCGTTCTCAGTGGCGGGGATGCAGACATGACCGAGCCGGTGACCGAAGAGCGGCTACTTGAGCTGGAGCGCGAGGCATTTCATCGGTTGAGCCGGGATCCCGAATCGATTAAACGGGTCAATCACATGTTAAAAACCGGTAAGCCCCTGAGAAATTAACTAAGAGGTGCTAACTATGATAGTTGTTCTGACCATACTCGTTGCGATTCTGGCTCTGCTGGTTCTGCTGTACCGGGGAAAGGGTTTCTGGAGCTGGATCTCAGCCCTGGTGATCCTGATTGTTGGCGCCGGGATCTGCGGTGCCTCCTCGGGGTTTATCGTCACATCCTTGGTGATCACCGCGCTGTTGGCCGCCCTCTTTGGTCTGGATAATCTGCGGCGAACCCTGGTGACCCTCAGGCTGATGAAGCTTATCAAAAAAGGGCTGCCCAAGATCAGTGAGACCGAGCAGACGGCGCTCAATGCCGGAACCGTGTGGTGGGATGCAGAGCTTTTTAGTGGCCGCCCCAACTGGCAGAAGCTGGCTGAATTTGAGGTATCCTCTCTCACCGATGAGGAGCAGGCATTTCTGGATGGACCGGTAGAGGAGCTTTGTCGGATCACCGATGACTGGCAGATCACCCAGGAACGTGAGTTTCCTCCCGAGGTTTGGCGGCAGCTCAAGGAGCAGAAGTTTTTCGGGATGATCATTCCCAAAGAGTATGGCGGTCTGGGGTTTTCGGCCCAGGCACACTCGGCGGTGGTTCAAAAAATATCCTCCCACTCTCTGGCGGTTGCCGTGGTGGTGATGGTTCCTAATTCACTGGGGCCGGCAGAGCTGCTCCTGCACTACGGGACCGATGCGCAGAAGCAGCATTATCTTCCAAGGCTGGCCTCGGGTGAGGAGATCCCCTGCTTTGCTCTGACTGAGCCTAAGGCGGGCAGTGATGCCGGCTCGATTCAGAGCCAGGGGGTGATCTGTAAGCAGGAGTTTGAAGGTGAGGAGACTCTCGGGATCCTCCTCGACTGGCGCAAGCGTTATATCACCCTTGCTCCGGTTGCCACCGTCATCGGGCTTGCCTTTAAATTAAGGGATCCCGAGAGACTACTGGGGGAGCAGGATGAACTTGGGATCACCTGCGCCCTGATCCCGAGTGCGACTCCGGGGGTCGAGGTGGGCCAGTTGCACGATCCCATGGGGATCCCGTTCCCCAATGGTCCGACCGAAGGGAAGGATGTGTTTATCCCCTTAGATTGGGTGATAGGTGGTGAAGCCGGGATTGGTCAGGGCTGGCGGATGTTGATGGAGTCGCTGGCATCCGGGCGCTCTATTTCTCTACCCTCGCTCTCTCTTGGAGCCTCCAAATTATCCACTCACATATGTGGTGCCTACGCCTCGGTCAGGCATCAGTTTGGTCTTCCCATCGGGCGCTTTGAGGGAGTTGCAGAAAAGCTGGCGCATATCGGTGGCTTGACCTACGGGATGGATGCGGCCCGCAGACTCACCTGTGGGGCCGTTGATAGCGGTGAGCGCCCCTCGGTTCTCTCCTGTGTGGTGAAGGCTTATCTGACCGAAAACATGCGCCAGGTGGTGATCGACGCCATGGATATACTGGGAGGCGCGGCCATCAGCAAGGGGCCCAGGAATCTGCTGAGCCGGGCTTATGATGGGCTACCGATCGGCATCACAGTCGAAGGGGCGAATATTCTGACCCGCTCGATGATTATCTTTGGCCAGGGGTCGATTCGTGCCCATCCCTATGTGCCCCGGGAGCTTGAGGCCGCCGCCAGCAACGATCTTTACGCTTTTGATAAGGCGCTGTGGGGCCACATTAATTTTACCCTGGGCAATGGGGTTCGGGCCGCAGTCGATGGGATCACCCGCGGACGTTTACTCAAGATATCCGGCCATTATGGAGCCGAGCATCATAAACAGACCATCACCCGCTATAGCTCGGCCTTTGTACTGGTTGCCGATGTGTCTATGTTGCTGTTGGGTAGTAGTCTTAAGCGCCGGGAAATCTTGAGTGGCCGGATGGCGGATGCCCTGTCCTGGCTCTATCTTGCCACCTCGGCCGTAAAACGCTTTGAGGATGAGGGGAGCCTGAAGGAGGATGAGCTTTATCTGGATTGGTTCTGTAGTCATGCCTACCGGCAGATTGAAGAGGCGCTCAGAGGTGCGTGCCACCACTATCCCATCGCCTGGGTTGGGCGGCTGCTGCACCTAAGCTTATTCGCTCTGGGTAAGCGAAGTTATGGGCCATCGGACAAGCAAACCCTGAGATTAGCCCGGCGGGTGATGGGCGAGCAAAATGGTCGAAGCAAGCTGTCGGCAGGAATAAGCTCGGTGGCCTCAGGGAGTAAGGCACTTGGTGCCCTGGAGGAGGCTTACGAGGCACTTAAGGCCCTTGCGCCGATTGAGGAGAAAATCCACAAGGCTCGCAAGAGCGGTCCGCTGAAACAGGTGGCAAGAGAGAAGCTCTACCAGGCGGCTCTCGATGAGGGGGTGATCTCAAGCGAGGAGTTTAATCAGCTCGAAGCGGCTCAGTCCCTGATGGATGCGGTGATCGAGGTCGACTCCTTTGGTTGCGCGCAATACAAGAGTTTGAGGTAGCTTACCTAATACTCATAGAATCTGTTGGGCTGCCAGGCCTCTCCAGAGGAGCCGAGCGAGAAGGTTGGGTAGCAGGTTCATTTGATAAATGGACCTGCTTTTCGCTCTTTCTTACAACAGAGCCCAGGACCCCTGTCGTGAAATAGAGTGATGCAGAGGCTGTTCCTCCTCGTGTTTCACTAGAGCATCTTTGATTTAATCCGGGTCATCGACCCCCGCAAACGCAAGGATGCAGCAGCAGAGCGACATGGATGTGACTTGCGTGTCAGCGATCAAAGTCAAAGCTGCTTTTATGAGGGTGAACCTATATATCCGAAAAATGCTCTAGGCTCTGTTGAGGTTTCAGATTTGGTTCTGCAGTTGGAAATTTTTTCATCCAGCAAGGCAGTAGATGTGTGGTGTAGTTGCTCTACATGAGCATCTGATAACGCAGCTGGGAGGGAAAATAGCCACTGCCCTTCGGGTTGCGCCTGAAAAAGCCCTGTTGATTGTTGCTCATCACTCATTTAGAACAACTAAACCTCATGATTCGCGCCGGAACAGAACATTTTCAGGGGCAACAGGTTCAAAATTGGAAGTGTCAACAGATCCTAGATATTACGGCTGTGAATTTCTGTTATAGCGCTGCCACAACCGCACCATCAGGTAGGCCGGTACAGCAGTTATCGTTCCCCAAAGCAGGCTTCCGCACCATAGCGCTACATAGTCCTGACCCAGGCTGGCCATCACATGGTGCATATTCAGGGGGCTTAGTGGCAGTCCGAGAAGCTTCTCGCCAGTGACCAACGCCAGCCCATAGTGGAATGGCCAGGTAAAGGGATTGGAAAGCCACACCAGGGCAATACTCAGAGGGATATAGGCACTGACGATGGCACAGGCGATGGCCGCTACTATCATGTGGCCAGGGAAGGGCTGCCAGGCGATAAAGATCCCGATAGGAACCGCCCGTGCAATACTGACCCGGTTTTTGTGCCAGAGTCCGGGTCGGTCAATGATCTTGCGAACCCAGTCAAAGCGTGACTGCATCAGTTTGGCTCTGAGCTTTTCCGGGCAAAGGTGTTTTTTCATAAGCTTGAAATTCGGCCGTCAATTATACAGGGAGCGCGCCTGGGAGCGTCGCTGCCAGCTGCGGACGACAGAGTAGCGCCATAGTCCGCGAACTGCAATATAACCGGCAAGGCTGCAGCATAGAGCGCACAAAAGGCAACCAAGTAGCAGGGAAGGGCCTACCTGTTGGAGTGATTGCAACAACCACTGAGTGTTGAGCTCAAAAGGAAGATGCAGGGGCGGTTGTTGCAGCAAGGCTGCACCGGTTTTATAGGCAAAGTAGAGCATGGGGGGAATCGTCACCGGATTTGATACCCAGGCGAGTGCAACGGCAACCGGTAGGTTTGCACTAAACAGGATCGCGGCACCTGCGGCCAACAGCATCTGACAGGGCAGGGGAACCCAGGCCATAAACAGGCTGACCGCAAAGGCCCCTGCCACCGAGCGGCGGTTGAGTTGCCACAAGTTATTCCGGTAAAGGCGAGAGCCAAATACCCTGAGGAAGCGGTTTTGTTTGATTTTTGCCGGATCAGGAAGAAACCGGTTGATTCGTCTCTGTAACTTCAAGGAGATGACGACTCCACAGCTTATGATAGGAGGGGGTAACACCTCGGTAATGAGCGGATTTTATCCAAAACAGCAGAGGTAGGCTAGTGTTTTTGCTGCTGTGAGCGGCGTAGTTTGCGCTTATTCCAGTCCCGCAGGATCGAGTAGCGCCACAGCAGGCGCACAAAGAAGTAGCCGATGCTTGAGCTGAGGATTGCGAAGATGAAGCATCCCAGCAGAAATGCGGGCCCCACGGTTCCCATCGCGGAGAGCAGCCATTGCCAGGTCAGATCGCCCTGATCGGCAGGGATCGACAGGCCGGTGAGCTTAGCCCCGAGAACATAGGCAGCATAAAACAGCGGAGGCATGGTAATGGGATTAGAGATCCAGACCAGAGCCACCGAAATAGGCAGGTTGACCCGAAACAAAATGGCGGCTCCGGCGGCAAATAGCATCTGACAGGGGATCGGCATCCAGGCCATAAATAGTCCAACCGCAAAGGCACCGGCGGCGGAGCGACGATTGAGGTGCCATAGATTGGCATCATGCAACAGCGCCCCAAAGATCTTCAGGTGTTTATGTTTCCTGAGCTGCTTCGGATCGGGCATGAAGCGCCGGAACATTTTTTTCGGCATGGCTGTCCTTCCCTGTTACATACTGAACCATATGGATCGCACGCTTATTCTCCTGGCCGTTGGTGCGACACTGGTGGCCCTTATTTCTCCCTGGCTCACCCCCTGGTGGGCTGTGGTAGCTATTCCCTTGCTGCTGGTTGTTGCCTGGAGTCTTCCCTGGCTCAGAGCCCCCTGTTTGTTGCTGTGTGGAGCCCTGTCGGCAAGCGCCATGATCGACTGGCGCCTGGGGGCTCTATCCCTGCCTGAGCCATCACGAAAAGGGACTCAGATGGTTTCAGGTCAAGTAGTTGATATTCAATATAAAAATGATAGCTCAGGACGGCTGACTTTAAGAGCAACTTCTGTGGATGAGCAACATTTTTCATCCCTTCGTCCACTCTACCTGAGACTGAGTTGGTATGATAGTGAGCAGACAATCGAGGCGGGATGGAAGCTGACGGTCGCGACGCGGCTAAGGCCTGTGTATGGGATCGCGAATCCTGCCGGTTTTGATTATCCCCGCTGGCTTTATAGCAGAGGGATCGGTGCCACCGGCACGATTAAAGAGTGGCAGGCTATTGTGCCTCAGCATCCCGGATTTCGCCTGGACTGGCTCAATCGGGTGCGCGAGTTAACCCGGGGTTTTTCATCCCAGGGGATCATCCTGGCCCTTAGCTTTGGCGATCGTCGTTTTATCAATGATTCCGATTGGCAACTCTATCGTGAAGCCGGGATCAGCCATCTGCTGGCGATCTCCGGGTTGCATATTGGGCTGGTGGCCCTGGCGGGATGGTGGCTTGGCAGGGGACTGGGTCGCTATGGCCCCTATCTGGTGGCGGCTGCCCTCGCCATTAGCTACGCCTGGTTGGCTGGTTTTACTCTGCCAACCCAGAGAGCCTTGCTGATGTTATTGATCTTAAGCGGGGTGACCCTGTGCCAGAGGTACTGGCCTCCCTGGCGCTATCTGCTCTGGACCTATCTGTTGCTGGTGCTATTTGATCCTTTACAGCTGCTGAACGCCGGATTCTGGTTATCTTTCGGGGCGGTGTCGGTGATCCTGGTGACTCACTGGCTCTATCCACGCAGTGGTCTTGTCGGGATCCAGCTTGGATTGCTACTTGGGCTTCTTCCCCTGCAGGTGCTGTTTTTTGATGGGGTGAGCTGGGTCGCGCTTTTTATCAACTTGCTGCTGATCCCTCTGTTTACCCTGCTGGTGATCCCCGGGGTTTTGCTGGCAACAGGATGCTCACTGCTATGGCCAGCTCTCTCCTCATGGCTGTTTTATGGGGCTGATAAGCTACTTAGCGGGGTTCATCTTGCTCTCGGAGGGCTGCAGAGTCAGCTCCCGCTATGGCTTCCTTTTTCCTGGGAGTGGGTCATGGTCATAGTGGCAGTGGTTTTTCTGCTGAGTTGCTGGAGACTTAAGATGCACCTCCCTATGGTTGTTGGGGTGGCCTGCCTGCTGCTCTCCTGTTTTAGCCCGGGGCCAGGTTGGCAGGTACGGGTGCTGGATGTCGGCCAGGGACTGGCGGTAATGGTGATTAAAGAGGGGCGGGCTCTTTTGTATGATACCGGAAATGCGTACCCAGGCGGTTTTAGTTACGCCCAGGCCGTGATCCTGCCCACCCTGAGAAAAGCGGGAGTTGACCGCCTGGATTATCTTATTCTAAGTCACAGGGATAGGGATCATGCAGGAGGGGCGGCGTTTCTGGCGGGCAAAGTTAAAATCGGCGAACATATCGGCTCCTGGAGAGCGCAGGGGAAACGGCTCTGCCGGGCTGGCCAGAGGTTTGAGTGGCAGGGGTTATCTGTGGCAATACTACACCCAGGCAAGCCGGGCAGGGGGATAATGAGAACTCCTGCGTATTACAGGTGAGTGACGGAAAGCACCAGCTGCTATTAACCGGTGATATCGGTCAGAGAAGTGAGAGCCAGCTGGTTAGCAACTGGGGTGACAAGCTCGCGAGTTCCATTTTAGTCTCCCCTCACCATGGAAGCCGAACCTCATCAAGTCCTCGTTTTATTGATTCGGTTAATCCAGAGTATGTGGTTCATAGTGCCAGTATCAACAACCCCTGGGGCTTTCCCGACCCCAAGGTCAGGAAACGCTATGGGGGCGTCAACAGTGGAGCACGGCGCAAAGTGGCCAGATCCGCTTTGCTATCTATCCGGATAAAGTTGAACCATCTGCTTACCGTAATCGATTAAGTCCCTGGTATCGCAAATACAACCCTTGGTTGTCTTGGCGATAATCGCTAGAATGGTCGGCCTATTTCCATTACCTGAAGTTATTGGATGAAGAATCAAAAGAGAAGCTCCTGGCCGTTACTCAGACGCTTGCTGGGATATGTTTCCGACATGAAGCTGGCACTGGGTGTGGCTATTATCGGTATGGCCGGTTACGGCGCCGTAGACAGTGCCCTGGTATACATGCTTAAGCCCTTGATTGACAATGGCTTTGGCGATAAGGATCTCTCTGTCCTACGCTGGATGGCGCTGGCGATCCTCGGTATCGTGGTGATCCGCGGCCTGTGCTCCTTTGTCTCAAACTACTTTATGTCCTGGGTGGGCAATAATGTGGTGATGCGGATGCAGCGCAACGTGTTCAATCACCTGGTCTCGATGCCGGTTTCCTACTTTGACCGCCAACAGACCGGCCGTTTGCTGGCCAAGATCACCTATGACTCAACTCAGATCTCCTCCACCGCCAGTAGCACCCTGGTGACTCTGGTTCGGGAGGGCTGTACCATCATAGGTCTGCTGGCGGTGATGATCTATCAATCCTGGCAACTGACGCTCATCTTATTTGTGGTCGGCCCAATTGTCGGGGTGTTGATCGGGATCATCAGTCGTCGCTTCAGAGTGGTTAGCCGGCGGATCCAGGATGCGGTCGGTAGCATCACCACGGTTTCCGAGCAGATGATCAAGGGCCACAAAGAGGTACTGATGTTTGGTGGCCAGAAGGTTGAAGGGGACCGTTTTGGTGAGGTGAGCAATCATGTGCGCCAGCAAAACATGAAGCTGGTGGCGGTCAATGCCATCGGAACGCCGATCGTACAGTTGATCGCCTCCTGTGCCCTGTCGGTATTGCTGTTTTTGGCCTCATTCCCTGGCATTAAAGAGGGACTGACCGCAGGTGCTTTTGCCGCCGTGATGACCGCGATGATGGCGATGCTTAAGCCGATCCGCAGCATCACATCGATCAACAGCGAGTTTCAAAAGGGGATGGCAGCCTGCCAGAGCCTGTTTGATCTGCTCGACAGTAAACTGGAGCCCGATCCGGGCAAGATCGAGGTCGAGAAAGCCAAGGGGAAGGTGGAGTTTCGTAACGTCAGCTTTTCTTACCCTGAAGGTGACAGACCCGCTCTTAAGAATATCTCCTTTACCATGGAACCGGGCCAGACGGTGGCGCTGGTGGGACGTTCCGGCTCAGGAAAAACCACCATTGCCAGCCTGCTCACCCGTTTTTATAACATTGAGGAGGGGGAGATCCTACTCGATGGGGTGAACCTGCAAGACTACAAGCTTAAACCCCTGCGGCGCCAGATGGCCCTGGTGTCTCAACATGTGTGTCTGTTCAACGATTCGATCGCCGGGAATATCGCCTATGCGGGTGAGGGAGAGTTTAACCGTGAGCAGATTGAGCAAGCGGCCGAATCTGCCTATGTAAACGAGTTTGTCAGCAAGATGGAACAGGGCCTGGATACCGAGATAGGTGAAAATGGTGCCTCTCTGTCCGGAGGTCAGCGTCAGCGGATCGCCATTGCCCGGGCTCTGCTGCGCGAATCTCCGGTGTTGATCCTTGATGAGGCCACTTCGGCCCTGGATACCGAGTCGGAACGTTTTATCCAGGGAGCATTGGATAACTTGCAACAGGGACGTAGCTCACTGGTGATTGCCCATCGTTTATCCACCATAGAAAATGCCGATCTGATCCTGGTGATGGATGAGGGGCAGATTGTTGAGCAGGGCAATCACACCGAGCTGATGGCGAAAAGTGGTGCCTATGCTCAGCTGCGAACCCTGCAGTTTGGTCAGCAATCCTGATGGATATCACCTCAGCCTGGTTTGCGCACAAGCGCTGGCTCTATCTGCTAGCCCCTCTGGCGGGGCTTTTTGCCCTCATCAGTGGTGTACGCCGATGGCTGTACCGCAGTGGGTTGCGCCGGGCTAATAAGCCGCCGGTACCTTTGATCGTAGTGGGAAACCTCACGGTTGGAGGGAACGGCAAAACACCTGTGGTGATCCACCTGGTTGAAACCCTCAGAACTCAGGGATTTAATCCCGGGGTGATCAGCCGGGGTTATGGCGGCAAGGCCGCCGAGTACCCCTGGTGGTTGATGATGCCTGCTCTACGGCTCTTGCCGGTGACGAGCCTGTATTGATCCGTCGCCGTTGTCAGTGTCCGGTGGTGGTTTCGCCCAAACGCCCGGAGGCGGCTTGGCAGCTCTATCGAGAGTTTGGGGTGGATGTGATCATCTCAGACGATGGTCTGCAGCACTACGCCCTGGACCGGGATATAGAGCTGGTTGTCATCGATGGGGGACGCCGTTTCGGCAACGGCCATCTGCTGCCGATGGGGCCGCTGCGTGAGGGGGTCTGGCGTTTAAACAGCGCAGATTTCATTATCTGCAACGGTGGCACAGCGCAACCGGGTGAGTATGAGATGGAGCTGATGGCCGATCCGCTTAAGAACCTAAAAGACCCAAGCCTTCAGCTCATGGATAAGCGGGTGAATGCGGTAGCGGCCATCGGTAATCCCCAACGTTTTTTTGAGAGCCTGGAAGGTCTTGGCTATGAACTTTCCGGCCGGTATGCGTTTGCCGATCACCATGCCTACCAGAGCGAGGAGCTCGAGAGCCTGTCCCGGGAGCTGCCATTGCTGATGACCGAAAAAGATGCGGTCAAGTGTCACGGATTTGCCCGCGATAACTGGTGGTATTTGCCGGTGAGTGCCCGTTTTGATAAGCCTCTGACCGAGGCGATCGTTACTAAAATCAAGGAGAAAACCGATGGCTTTGGATCATCGTCTGTTTGAGATTATTGCTTGCCCGGTATGTAAGGGGAAGCTTCACTATGACAAGGCCAAAGAGGAGTTGATCTGCCGAGGAGATCGCCTGGCTTATCCGATCGAAGATAATATCCCGGTTCTTCTTGAGAGCCGGGCGCGGGAGCTGACACTGGAAGAGATCTCATCATGAGTTTTGTGGTTGTGATCCCGGCTCGATACGCATCGAGCCGCCTCCCGGGAAAGCCCCTGGCGGATATTGATGGTAAGCCGATGATCCAATGGGTGGTTGAGCGTGCCAAAAGCTCTGGTGCTGAGCGTGTCATTGTCGCAACCGATGATGAGCGAATCGAAAAGGTGGTAAAGGGATTTGGCGGTGAGGCATGTATGACCGCTATCACCCATAAGTCCGGAACCGAGCGCCTGGCCGAGGTCTGTGAGCAGTATCAATTTAGCGACGAGCAGATCATAGTGAACGTGCAGGGAGATGAGCCCCTGTTGCCCCCTGAGCTGATCAAGTTGGTCGCTGACTCTTTAGAGACCCGGCCCGATCGTTCAATGGCGACCCTGGCTTGTCCTATTCACGATGCCGAGGAGCTGTTTAATCCTAATGCGGTAAAGGTGGTCACAGATGCCGATCAACGAGCTCTTTATTTTAGTCGGGCAACCATCCCCTGGGATCGGGAAAAATTTGGCCAGACTCCACCCGAGTTTGCCAATGTCTGTCTGCGGCATATCGGCCTGTATGCCTATCGCGCAGGGTTTATCGCCCGCTATGTCAGCTGGCCGGTGAGCCCTCTGGAGCAGATTGAAGCCTTGGAGCAGCTCAGAGTGCTGTGGCACGGTGAGTCGATCCAGGTTGAGGTTGTGGTCGAGCCACCCCCGGCGGGAATCGATACCCCTGAAGATCTGGCCCGTGCCAAGGCGCTGTTGAGCCGTTAGTGGCTTAAGTACCCCCTGAGGCTCACGCTGCCAGGCTGAGCCTAAACCAACTCACACTGAGATCTATCCTCGCTATGCATTCAAAACGTTCACGCCTGGATCGCTTCATTAGCGCACACTGCGCAATCAAGCGCAAAGATATTCGCCTGCTGCTGGCTCAGGGGAGGGTGCAGGTGGATGGTGTGCGAGCGACGGATGTCGACCTGCAAGTGGATCAGTTTTCCCATATTACTCTGGATCAGAGGGTGTTACAGGAACGCTCAGCAAGCTACGTGATGCTGCATAAACCGGTGGGCGTGGTCAGTGCAACCCGGGATGTTGAGCATCAAACGGTATTGGATCTCATGGCGCGGCCCGACAGGGCCGAGTTACACCTTGCCGGGCGTTTGGATCTGAACTCTTCGGGTCTCATGCTGCTGACCAATGATGGCCAGTGGTCCAGGCGGCTGACTGCTCCCGAGAGCAAACTTCCCAAGCGTTACCGGGTCACCCTGGGTAAGCCATTGACCCGGGATTATGTCGATGCTTTTGCCAGGGGTTTTTACTTCCCCTATGAGGGGATCACCACCCTGCCAGCCAGGCTTGAGATCCTCTCTGATCACTGCGCCGAGGTGATCCTCTGTGAAGGCAAGTACCATCAGATCAAACGGATGTTTGGCCGGTTTCGTAACCCGGTCCTCAAGTTACATCGAACCGCCATTGGCCAATTAGAGCTTGACCCTGAGCTGAAGCCCGGTGAGAGCCGGGATCTAACCTGTCATGAACTTGCACTTTTGGCTGAAGAGTCTGCGAGTATTTGAGCCCTGGGTGTCGACCACACCTAAATAGCTGATCCTATTATTGCTACATCTGTTGATGTGTGCTGTCAGACACGCTATGAATCCATCCATGGAAGCTCCACCACATCGGCTATCATCCCTGATAGCCTTTCCCAGTTCGGCATCCATACCTCTCGTTCAATGGCTTAAAACCATTTCACCCCTGACGCAGAGGGTCTGCTCATTCACAATTCAACAGTTGCCTCAAGTGATCTACTATTTGGAACAGTTATTTAGCCTTGATTAAGCTGAAGCAGCCCAACCCAAGACAAATGATAACCACTGAATTCATGATTACTCGGCTGCTTTAAGGGGGGACAAGGGTAAAGCTTTAGGCATCAGCTTGGAGTAACAATTTGTTTTGCGCAATAAAAATATCTTAAGTTATTTATGACCATCAGCTCCTGCTTAAGAGCGCGGTTTGCTTACTAATCTATTTTGATGTAGATCAATTTATATCAATTCAGGGTGATGGGCTCTGGCTATTTAAAACAAGGTCAATTAAAAATAGGTCTTTTGGCTTAGTTTTCATTTGAATACCAGCTAATTCCTTTTAAAACAATGAGATACAACTTCATCCTCACTTTTTACTGTTGAAATTTAATGGTTTCTCCATCTATGAAACTTTTATAGATTGACACTTCGTTGGTTAAATCTATGATTAGCGCAACCACAACACAGCATCAACTCAATGTGTTGCGTTAATAGTGAATCAATTTTCAAATCCTTGATTAACTTATGTGGTGAGAGCGTGGCTTGGATAGAATATAGAGGTTAAACCAAGCGCCATTTAAAATTGGATTTTATATTTATTTAATATGATATTAGGGTGCCATTTTAAGTTTAATTTATAAGTTTATCTGAGCAGATCATTTTATATAGAATGAAGTAGGATATGACAATGGCGAATAACTTTATTGTTCCGGCAAAAACTTTTCATGGCATCGGAACTCTGTCCGAGCTGTCGAATCTGGCAGGAGCGAAAGCGGTCATAGTGACAGGTAAGGGCTCTATGATTCGTGAAGGTTTTGTTGCATCGGCTCAGGCATATTTAGAGCAGGCAGGTATTGCGAGTGCTGTTTTTGATGGTGTCGAGGCTGATCCATCCATTGAAACCACCATGAAAATCGCCACCATGCTCAATCAGGAGAAGCCCGATTGGATCATCGGTCTGGGGGGTTGCTCTTGCATCGATGCGGCCAAAGCTGCCTGGGTGTTTTATGAGCATCCTGAAACAAAGTTTGAGGAGATAATTCCTCCGTTTACCATCAAGCCCCTGAGAAAGAAGGCGCGCTTTGTAGCCATTCCAAGTACTTCAGGTACGGGAACTGAAGTGACCTGTGTCAGTGTGATTACTGACCGGACCAAAGGAACCAAGTATCCGCTGGTCAGCTATGAGTTAACACCGGATGTAGCCATTGTCGATGGTAAAATATGTCAGTCTATGCCTAAACATGTGACAGCAAACACCGGAATGGATGCTCTGACCCATGCCCTTGAGGCTTATGTGACGCCACTGGCGGATGATTACACCGATGCCCTGGCTGAGCGTGCGGTTAAGCGGATATTTGCCAACCTTCCCGCGGCTTACTTTGATGGTAAATCACTTGATGCACGCCAGAAGATGCACAATGCCTCTTGTCAGGCTGGCATGAGCTTTACCAACGCGCTACTGGGAATTGTGCACTCGATGGCTCACCAGGTTGGTGGTATGTTTGGTGTACCACATGGTCGTGCCAATGCGATCTTACTGCCCAACGTGATCCGCTTTAACAGCAAGGTTTGTAAGTCAAAGTATGATGAGCTGGCACGTGCAGTCGGTATGGACAGTTGCGAACAGTTAATCGAGTCTATCGAAGCCTTGCGTAAGTGTGTCGGGATTGAAGATAGCTTTGAAGCTTATGGATTGAGCAAAGAGGTGTGGGATGTGAATGTTAAGGCCATGGCAAAGAACGCTTTGGCGGATGCCTGTACCGGTTGTAACCCTCGGCAACCCAGTGTTGAAGAGCTGGAAACTCTGCTGAATCTTTGTTTTCATGGGATCAAGTTCCATATGGGGAACTAATCATTGTCGGGAGACCCTCGGGTCTCCCTTAGTTTATCTGGCATTAGCAATCGGGATTAATCCTTTGTCTTTAATCTGATCTTCGACATTATCCAGCCACTGATACCGATTGCGATACTGGGCTCTCTTTTTAGATTTAATCGATTCGAGCGGCCTTCTTTCAGGATGAACTGGGAGTCGGTAAAAGGATGAACTGATCTTTTCGCCGCCAAACTCATGCCACAGGGCATCATAATCAAAACTGACCTTTCCTCTCAGGGAGCCGAAATAACGAAGCGCCTGGTAGATATGCCCCTTATTGCTGATCGCCAGGATCTGTTCAAAGCCCAGGGTGGTAGCCAGCATCTGAGCAACCTCGATCATCAGCGCCTTGGGGCGTAGCCCGTAGAGGGATTTGGTCAATTGCCGGGTGAGCTCCTGTCGATCACGGATACTTTCAGAGGGACCCTGCAGGGCACCGATAAACAGGGTGCTCTTATCCAGGTGAGAGAAGCTACAAGCCAGGGAGTAGATCCGCTGGTTTTGAGCATCGGTCAGGCGAATTGTCAGATCGCCCTCGCGTGATAAGCCTCCGTCATAGCAGAGCTGGATCCTGTACATTCCGCCGTCACCCGCGTTAAACTGCATCAGTTCAAACCCACCTTCGCAGAAGATTTCATAGAGTCGCTCTGCAAAGATGTTCTGCATCAGGGTGTAGTGCTGACGAATATGTCCGGCGCGCTCACTCCTCTTCCATTTAACACTCAGGTAAGGTTTTAGAGGTTTTTCCAATAACCTTGGCTGACTCTCCAGAAGGGGGTAGAGTTGCTTGTCAGAAAAAAGTTTCACCATCTTGTGGAGGATATTCAGATGCAATACTCCCCACAGGCAAAAACGCCCACCGTAGCGTATTTTTTTAACCCCCTGGATCCCTGGATAGATAAATGAAGATAATTGGGGCAGGCTAAAAATAAGCTTTGAGCGACTCCCTAGAGTTGCAAATTCTGTATATTTCATCATGAGATTCCAAGGTCTTGATGCTGATGAATCCTGACTCTATCCCGAGCTGGGTTCACCACAAAATGGGCGGCCCCTTCAAAGCAGGCTTTTGACATCCGGCTTTTTCGCAACTTATACCCTATATTTGATTTCGATGGGTTATCTGTTTATTTTTTCTGAAAATAAGCGATGAAATATATCAGTATTTTCATCATGAGGCGTTTCATTTTCTGCGATTTTCTATCACTTTTAATCACTCACTATAAAAAATAAGTAGCAGTTGCACCTTCAATAAAATGTGTTGCGATATTTAATCGGCTCTGTTTATTTGTCATATTGTTTGAAGGGCAGACTTATCCTAATGCCTTGTTTAAATTACAAAATAATCGCCAAGGCTTCTGTATGCTTATTGTTTGAGTCATGTGACGGGCAGTGACAAATTGTTGGGTGCGTCATAGGTGAGCGACGCAGTCACTGACAGCCTGCGGCTTTTGACCCCTTAAAGTCTATGAGCTATAGCGATTTCGATGCTTCGCTAAAGGTGCGGCTGGGTTCAGTGTTGGAGCGTGTTTTATACCAATCCCAATAGTTAGGTGATCAGGATATGACTTGCACTGATTGGGATAATCTGTGAGTGATTTAGCCCGTTGTCAGCATGGATGCTGGCATCGGGCATACATGGATGTACTCGCTGCGTGGCTCAAATGACTCATGGATTATCAGCAAGCCGATCACATTTCTTTCATGAATGGTATTACATCTGTAGTTGATGTCTGATTTCACGTCTCACCAACAGGGTGTGTATCCGTCCATGGAACCTCTGCTGCCCCGGCTATCATCCCCGATACCCTCTTCCAGTTCGGTATTCTACCTCTCGTTTCGCTTCTTTGAAGCTTCACCCCTGCGACAGAAGGCTGGTGATCTTGAAGTCAGTACCCCTTTGTATGAGCAACGGATCTGAGACATAACCCAGTGTTGGAGACTCATCTGTTGTTGATGTCACTCCATCTTAATCACGAGCAGCTGATCTTAATGGAGATCAGTCGTGGGAATTGCTTTTTTTATCTCGGGGAGGGTGAAGCTGGGGCAGGTTTGAGGATTGGTCTCTCAAGCTATGCTACACTCTGCGTCCTTCCAAATAGCCTGATGATAGTATGAACCGCAAGAAGAAAATTAATCAGATCCTCAAGAAGAAAGCCAAGAAGGCCAATGCAAAGCTGCATGCCAGCCCTAAGCCGAAATACCTGTCCAAGGCTGAACGTGCCGAGATTGAGCTGAAGTCTCAGCAGGAGAGTGGCTGCTAAAGCTTCCCGGTATCCGGATGGGTACCGGGATAGGATCGTTAGCTTTCGCCGGTCAGTTTTGCAAGGCTGGCTTTGAGAGTGGCGACCTCAAGTTCCAATTGACCGACTCGTTCACTCAAGGCGCTGAGCTCGGTTATCTCATCGGTTGAAACTCGACCCTCGTCAGTGGCAAGCTCCGACAACTCCTCTGAAAAGAGCTCGGTGAAGCGTGCTTCTCGTTTACCTGGCTCCCGAGCCAGCTGTTTGACTAAGGGTGTTTCTCTTTGAGAAAGGGCTCTCAGGGTACTCTCAACTTCTGCCACATTCTCAAATCCGTGCAGGCGGTTGCTGCGGCTGCGCAGCTCTCCGGGAGTTTGTGGGCCACGTAGCAGCAATAGACAGATCACCGCAAGCTCGGCACCGTTGAGCTTGAGTTCACTGAACTCGGTATTACAAAAGCGGTGCTTATACTTAACCACCCGGCTGCCAAATCCGCTCTGCTCTGAGATGAGGCGTTTACTGGCCAGGCTATCGAGAGCGTTTTGGGTCTCACTCTCACTCAGGGAGAGCACGGGATCGCGACTGGATTTTTGGTTGCAGGCGAGGGTGAGGGCATTGAGTGACAAGGGGTATTGCTCCGGGGTAGTGATCTCTTTTTCGAGAAGGCTGCCGATCACCCGGGCTTCGTGGAGTGTCAGTTTCATAGAGGGCTCCATATAAAATCCAGCCCCAGTTATAGCAGAGCCCAAACCAGGATTCTAGAAGTCGATAGGCTGACTGAGGCCAAGTGATGTAAATTTACTCTGCATTGTCTAAAGAAGGAATTTAGAATACTCTGGTTCAGCTTACTAAGTTAATTATTTTATTGATTTTTTGTTTTGGACGCTGCAAGCCATTATTGGCTTAATCAAATTTTCAAATAGGATGGTTATGAAAAAACTAATTATGGTGATCGCAATTATCGCTCTTTCGGGGTGTGCCACACAGACTTTTGTGGTCAATGATGAGGCTGTGAAAACTCCAACCCAAGAGAAAATGCAATCTTTTTGGGTCAGTGGTATCGGGCAAACTCAAATGACCAATGCTGCGAAAGTGTGTGGCGGAGCGGATAAGGTGGCTAAGGTTGAAGCTCGACTGAACTTTGTTGATGGACTGATCGGTTTTGTTACCCTGGGTATCTACACCCCAAGAACTGCAAAGGTTTATTGCAAGGTTTAAGTGTTTAAGTTATTTACGCCGCTAGCCGTGAAGTTTATTTTCATCATGGCTAGGGGCTGTCGTCATAAGATGGCAGCCCATAGTGCTACACAACGTATTTGAACCGCCGCTTCAAATGAAGCGGTATTTTTTGCATATCGTGTCGCGATTCCTCGCCACCTCTTCAGATGAAGAAAAGCATTTTCTACCAAATGCCTAACTCTATAGAGACCTTTATCATGCTCCCGTAGCACCTTCCGGTTTCTCCTCGATGGAATAACCACTTTCATTCCCAGAAACTCGGCTTGGGAGACCAAGGCATTGGTATCGTAGCCTCTGTCAGCCAGTAAATACTCAGCATCGACACTATCAATCAGAGCCAAGGCCTGAGAACAGTCTGCCGTTGTACCTGAGGTAACAAAGCACTTAACAGGCATGCCATGAGAGTCTACAGCCAAGTGGATTTTACTGTTTAGCCCCCTTTTGTTATCCCCATATCCTGATTACCTCCCTGAGCACCGCTGGCATCTGGGTGGACTTTGATATGGCTGGCGTCGATCATCAGCCACTCAAAATCAGGCTCATGGATTAAACGTTCCTGGAGGCGAGCCCAAACTCCCTTATCACGCCAGCGACTGAAGCGTCGATGGGTATTTTTCCAGTCGCCATAATCGGGAGGAAGGTCTCTCCAAGGTGAGCCTGTCCTTAAAATCCAAAAAACAGCATTGATAAAGAGTCGGTTATCTCGACCCGCCTTTCCCCAATCACCTTTTCTTCCCAATATATGGGGTTCGATTAGGCTCCATACTCGGTCTGATATGTCATGGCGTCGGTGGGCTGGGCTCTTCATTGTGTAGTTCCAGATTAATGATGAAAGAATATATTGTACTCAAACTAGTCCGCTCATGACGACAGCCCCTAGCAAGTTGCTCTCTCAGAGCTAACAATCGATTTCAACCGTTTTTTTGACTGTTAGAGTGATTCTGTAGTCATAGTTCAGTGACTGCGTCCCTTGAGGCGTTGGTAAAGGGTTGGGTTGAAGTGCCAACTGCTATCAAATAACTCGGTGAGGGCCGGATTACCATATTGGGACAGGGTGATGGCATTGAACCGGTTCTGGTTCTTCCTGAGCTTATTGAGCTCTTTGAGGAGATCGTCCGGGAGCTTGGGGGCGATAAAATCAGAGATCACCACCAGATCGGCATTTTCAAATTTCTGCTCGGCCATCTTTTCTATGGCGTGGCGGATCGCAGGTGCCAGATCTGTGCCTCCCTTATAGCTGTAGCCCAGAAAGTCCAGGGCATGATTGAGCCCGCGGCGAGCGGTAAGCTGATATTCCAGAACATCGGTGGAAAACAGCAAAACCTGGCATTCTCGCTCATCGCTGAGGGCGATGCGCATCAGGGCAAAGCATAGGGCCTTGGCGCATAGCTCGGCAAAGCCACTCATGGAGCCCGAGGTATCGACACAAACAATAAAGGGTCCTTTGGGTTGCAGCTCATCCCTGGATTTTGCGTGGGAGATCATCACCTCGTCCAGCTCGGTATTTTTTCCCCGGAACTGATAGTTGAGCAGCCGCTTTTCCAGGAGGTGTTTATAGAAGATCACCTCAAGATCGGGATCAGAGAGAAACAGGGTCTCAGAGAGGATGAGGCGTGCCAGTTCATCACTCAGGCAGATCCCACCGAGCTCTTCAGGCAGGGATTGCATCTGCTGAAGCACAGGGCGAAGCTCGGGGTGCTGGGCGCTCAGATCGTTGACACTCGTTGAGTTTGCTGCCTGACGACCCAGCTCTTCGGCAATCTCCATCAGTTTAGGGTAGTGCTCCAGAAGCTCAGCCATCTGCTTAAGACGCTGGTACTGTTGGCGTTCGAGTTTTGCACCGACCATGTTCCACAATCGCTGGGATTTTTTGGGATCGCTTTTGCCCATTACAGATGAGAGCTCCTCCTGGGCGTTCATCTTGCGATAGAGTTCTTCGAGGATCTGGGCTCGGGCCTTGTCGATGGCGGCCAGCTGCTCTGTGATGATACATAGCTCAAGGTGTTGCTGCCAGCGGCGCAGCAGCAGGCGCTGCTCCATCTCAAGCTCAACGCCTTTGAGTTGAGTCAGCAGTAGCCGGGCATCCTCCAGGAAGGCCGAATCACAAGACTCCAGAGATCTGATGAGACCCTCAAGAAGCTGGGCTCCGGACCAACTCTGGCATTGAGTAAACAGCCTTATTTCATACTCAAGTGCATCCGGTAGTTGAACCTCCAAAATCTGCTGGCTGACCTTCTGATGCCAGCGGGTGAGCTCCGAGCTAAGCGCCTGGCGGTGGCTGTTATGCTCATTTAAAAACTGGGATACCCTGGGATCTTGCTGGAGTTCCTGGCTCTCTGCCTCCAGCCTTTGCTGCAGCGATTGTGCCCCACTGGCCAGCCGCTGCTGGCGGTCGACACTCATTTTATTCAGGCCAGAGCTGATTGAGGTTATCCATGAGAGGGCTCACATGTTCCAGCTGATGTTGGATATCCCCAAGGGTGACGGTTAACTCACTGAAGCTGGATTCGGCCCGGTCCAGCAGTGACGAGGGTACGAAGTGGTTATGGCTTCCCTGGGTAAAGCGTTGCAGCAGTTGCTTGAGCTCTCTTTCCAGAGGCGCTGTTTGTTGGTTGAGTTCGGACAGCTCTTGACGAAGCTGTTTCAATAAACCGGGCTCAGGAGCTGGGTCGCAAACTATAGCGGCCCGGATCCCATGATTGGCGATATCCTTACCGACCAGCTGTTTGCCCTCAATGGCAAAACGCAGCATTTGCGGTTTTTTTCGTCCATTGAGATAGCCGGTTAACTCGCACTGACCCGACTTGATCCGGCGGGCAAAAAGGCGGGCTGGGACATAGGCCCATTGACCCGGCTCCATCGGGTGTTCGGTGAGTGCTTCATTGGTCTCAAGAAACACCAGCTTGAGCAGATCCTGCTTGCCCTGGAACTGGAAGCGACGAGCCTGGTGAAAGGGAAAGCTATAACTGTTTTTCTTGCGTAGTCTTCCCTGCTCTTCAAAGGAGAAGGATGATGAAAACTCTTCGCGTAGCCGTTTGCGAAGTTTACTCAGTTGCTGCTTGAGCTGGCTGGTCTTGCCGATGAGCTGATCCTGATCAAAGGCGCTTTGAGCCGAGAATTCTTCAAACAACTGATAGATCACCTGGCGCCCCGCCAGATCGCGCCACAGGCAATCGCGCAGCAGTAGTAGATCGCTGGCATCTATGCTGTTTCGACCATTAAACAGGGCGCTGGTTTTCAGCAGGCGTACCGATTTTTTCCAGCGCCGGTCTGAGATATAGAGGCTGCGCTTGGTCTGCTCATCATCGCTCTCAAGGGCCATCAGCTCCAGCGATTCCTTGAGGGAGAACAGTTTCTCAAAGCATTCGGTGGGGAACTGGACGTGATCAATCTGAGATTGCCAGTATTGGTACTCTTTGTCACTGATCTTCAATCCGGGATCGATCTGGTGAGAGTTATGGCCTTCGGCAGTGATCATCGCCTGGAAGTTACCCTTCTCGCGGATCCGCCCCAGATAAAGGCGCAGTAGCAATCGGTCATAGAGCGCATCCAGGCTGGCATCCTGCTCCGGCAATTCATTGGAGGCGGAGATCAGTAGTTTCATTGGAACCTTGCTGATCTGCTGGCCATTTTTAAAGGTTTTTTCGTTGATGACGGTGAGCAGGGTGTTGAGGATCGCCGGGCTGGCTTTCCAGATCTCGTCAAGAAATACCACATCGGCTTCAGGCAGGTACCCTTGGGTTAGCCTGAGGTAGCTTCCCTGATCTTTGAGAGCCTTGATAGAGAGGGGACCGAACACCTCTTCCGGGGTTGAAAAGCGCGTCATCAGGTATTCAAAGGAGTTTCCGGATTCAAAGGCGCTGATGAGACGCCGGGCCAGCATGCTCTTGGCGATACCTGGAGGCCCCAACAGGAAAACACTCTCACCCGCCAGGGCAGCAAGAAGACTCAGGCGCATCGCATCTACCCGCTCATAGAGTCCCGCGGAGAGTTGCTTGATCAGTTGATGAATGCGCTCGGCAAGCAGGGTATGTTCGGTTGAATTCATGGTTGGGAGCACCTGCGCTGTGATTGGGTCGGGCCTGTTTGTGTCTTCCATCCTAACCAGTGACATAGTAGACGTCTATGCTGTGGGGGTATTTTTGCCCGCAAGACAGGGTAAATGCTCAAATAAAGATCAGTTGTCGGCGATTACCCAGGCAACAGGCCTGATATATACAGCCTCCTGCCTGTATCTCTATCTCTTATCTCTAACCTAATTCAAAACTGGTGATCCCAAAAATCTTATGATCGGCGAGTTTCGGCTGGCCTTTTTGATACATCCGGGCGGTGGCGAAGATACAGTTCATCCCGTACTGCCGAGCGATCTGCTGCGCCTCTTGATTAATCTCGGGGGCATCCAGGATCAGCGGCTCGCCGCAGATCCCCTGCTGCGCAGCCTGCAGAAGCTTTTCTGCAATATCCGGGGTATCGGCAAATAGAGGGCCTATCTTATGTCCCTGATGGCAGCGGCGACGAACCAGATATCCTCTGAGCTCACCCTGCTCCTGATAAGCGAGGGCCAGGGAGTCGGGTTGCGACACCCAATGATTTAGAAATTGCTCACGAGCCGCTGGGAAACACTGGCGATCATAGCGCAGCAGGGGGGCACTTTCGATCCGGGCCAGTGGGACAATTGATGGGCTGATACTCTGTGGAGCCTTAGCGATAAACTGGTAACGGCGGTTTTCATAATAGGGTTTGTAGCCAATATTCTCATAGATAGAAACGTTTTCCAGAACCCCATCGATACCTATGTTGCGATCCTGACAGTAGTTGAGGCGGTGCTTCGTCAGGGCCATGCCATAGCCTTTCCCGCGATCCTTTGGGCTCACTACGTAAAGGCCACAGAAGGCGTAAGATGAATCATAGATGACGGCGCTTCCAACGGCGACCGGCTGATCCTTGATTTCACCGATAAAAAAACCATTAGGATCGGCAGTGTAGAAGGTGGTGGCATCATGAAGGCCCGGATTCCAGCCTTCCTGGCGGGCCCAGTCAATGGCAAGGCTGAGCTCATCAGGCATCATGGTACGGATCGTCAGTGGGTGGTCGGACATGAGCTTCTCCTGTGTCGTGTTTTGCGCCTCGTAAGGCTGTGCCAGTTGGGCCATGGGTGGGTTAGCCGGTTTTAATAAAGAGCGATGCAGAGCCAAAGTGATGAAGTGGTTTTCCCCTGAGTATCTGTGACTTAAAGCTGACCCTGTGCTCTGCAAATTTGGGATCACTCACTCTGAGCTCTGTCTCCTGAAGCTTGCCCTGAACATGGAGGGTCAGGGTGGCATCCGGCGCCTTGGATAAAGGGAGCTCGCCGTTTGACCAGAGCTTTTGATAATAGCCAAGGCTCAAAAGTCCCGGGTCATGGGGAGTCTTCTTTGAGAAATAAAGCACCAGGGGGTATTGTTGAGGGTGAGCTGGTGGGCAGTGAGCTCTCCCGAGGAGGTGCTCAGCATAAAAGTCAGCTGAGTTGACCTGGTAAAGTCTGGCGTTTGGGCCGCCACAGTGGCGGAAAATGTCACAGAGATAACTACTAGATATAAGGCGAATCGCTTCATGCATCCCTCCAGGTACGGCATCCTGCCGCACTGACCATCCTAACAAGCTTTTCTCCTCTGTGTTGAGCGGTTTTTGTGTAAGGTGTGAGCTGGTCTGTGTTGCTGATTAAAAGCTGAGCTCTGCGACTGAAGAGGTTAACAGGGCTCGGAGAATAGCTGCAGGCACTCCTCAAGGAGCCCGGCGGTTGCTCCCCAGATCAAGTGATGGTGCCAGATAAAGCTGGGGTAGGGGCCCAGATGATGGTTTTTCTTAAAGGGGGGCAGCTGTTGTCTCAGAACATGCAGAGGGACCTCAAAGGCTTCGCTTACCTCGGTGTGGTTCAAGCGCAGCGCATACTCCTGTTCAATCAAGCCGACGATGGGGGTGATATGAAATTGGGTGCGGGTACCCCGGCCCGGGAGTTTGCCGAGGATCTGGATCTCTTGGGGTTGCAGCCCTATCTCTTCATGGGTTTCCCGCAGCGCAGTTTGAACCTCATCCTGATCCTCAGGATCGCAGCGCCCGCCGGGAAAGCAGATCTGACCGGCATGATGGCGCAGGGTTTCGCTGCGCCGGGTCAGCAGCACGCTGAGCCGCTCGTCGCGTGAGATGATCGGGATCAGCACCGCCGACATCCGCTTGGGAAGAAAGTGTTTGAAATGAACCGGCTCAGGCGGTTGCTGCAGAACAAAGCGGCTGAGAAGATGGGCTTTGGTTAACTCCTGAAAGCAGGGGTAAGATTTTGGCGACTTTGTGCTCAGCTTCACGAAATTCCTCTTCAACGGTCGAATCGGCGACAATCCCGCCACCGACCCAGCAATGAATGACTTGCTGGTGGCAAAGCAAAGTGCGGATGGTGATGGAGGTATCCATTCGTCCATGGGCACTGATATATCCAATACTTCCACAGTATACGGAACGGCGGGTCGGCTCAAGCTCTTCGATGATCTCCATCGCCCGGATCTTGGGGGCTCCGGTGATGGATCCACCGGGAAAACAGGCTCGTAGCAGATCGCTTGCCTGCTGGCCGGGGGCCAGAGTGCCGGTGACTGTACTGACCAGGTGGTGGACCGCGGGAAAGCTCTCAAGGCCAAACAGGATCGGAACCTTGACACTGCCGGCTTCACAGGCCCGGCTGAAATCGTTGCGTAGTAGATCAACGATCATCAGATTCTCGGCCTTATCTTTGGTTGAACAAAGGAGCCACTCGGCTTGTTGCCGATCCTCAACCGGGTTACTGCCCCTGGGCCGGGTGCCCTTGATCGGCTTGGTTTGAGCATGCCGGTCATCGACGGCAATAAAACGCTCCGGTGAGATGCTTAGCAGGGCACACTCATCCAGGCGGATAAAAGCCGAGAAGGGAGCCCTATTTTGTTCGCTAAGCAGGCAATAGGCCTGCCACTCACAACCCCGATAGCGGGCGCTAAAGCGCTGGGTCAGGTTGATCTGGTAGCAATCTCCGCTCTTAAGATACTGCTCGATGGCGGTAAATTTCTGCTGGTATTCGGGGTAGCTCATATTGGAGTGCCACTGTGAGCTCAGGGCAAAGGGGGCTTGCTCCGTGGTGATTTGCTGCTGCCACCACTGGTAGCGCGCCTGCAGTTGCTGTTCACCCCCAAGCTGCAGCAGTTCGGTTTTGCCCGTGCTGCGATCGATCACTATGGCCCAGTCATAGATCCCAACGGCCATATCCGGCGCAGAGTCATCCACAGCCAGCGTCTGAGGCAGGGATTCAAAGCGCCGCCCCAGATCATAGCTCCATAACCCCATGGCACCGGAAAAAAATGGCAGTTCGCAGGGGATCTGGCTGCAATCTCCCAGCAGTTGATGTTGCCAGGCTTGGAGAAGCTGCAATGGATCCTCTGCACTCTCCTCTATTATGCCATCATACCTTACTCTGGTTGTTTGGCCGTAGGTGGTCAGGGTGGCGAGGGGGTCTGCTGTGATGATGTGATAGCGACTATCGGGATGGTCCGCTGCGGCTGATTCGAGAAGCATGGCCCAGGGAAGATGAGCAAGCGGGGCAAACAGCCCATGGATATCGTCTGTGTCACACAGGGGCTTTCGATGAAGAGTTGGTTTCATTTGAGCGATGACTGACTTGTGATCTCAAAGCTGGTTCAAAATGGCCGACAAGCGTATCATACTCGCCCGTCGAACACTAAATTCGAAAGCTAAAGTATGACTTTTGGCATGGAGCCGGCAGATTGCCGCAGCAAGGGGCATTTATGACCATAATAAAAAAGCAGGATTTCATCGATTCAGTTGCAGATGCGCTGCAATATATCTCCTATTATCATCCGCTTGATTTTGTCCAGGCGCTGGATAAGGCCTATCACAAAGAGCAAAACCCGGCCGCGAAGGATGCGATTGCTCAAATCTTAATTAACTCTCGAATGTCGGCCGAGGGGCACAGACCCATCTGTCAGGACACCGGAATTGTGACCTGTTTCGTCAAGATTGGGATGCAGGCCCAATGGGATACGGACTGGACGGTGCAGCAGATGGTGGATGAGGGGATCCGTCGCGCCTATACCAATCCTGATAACCCGCTGCGTGCCTCCATCGTCAGCGATCCGGCCGGCAGCCGTAAAAATACCCGGGATAACACCCCTGGGGTGGTGCATATTGAGATGGTTGCGGGGGACAAGGTTGAGGTGATTCTGGCGGCCAAAGGTGGCGGCTCTGAGAATAAAACCAAGATGAAGATGCTCAACCCCTCTGACGATATTGCCAGCTGGGTGTTGGAGACGGTGCCGCAGATGGGAGCGGGCTGGTGTCCTCCCGGGATCCTCGGGATAGGGATCGGCGGGACCGCTGAAAAAGCGGCGGTGCTTGCCAAAGAATCCCTGATGGATCCGGTGGATATCCATGAGCTGCTTGAGCGGGGTGCTAACAATGCCGATGAGGAGCTGCGTCTTGCCCTGTTCAAGGGAATTAATGAGCTGGGAATTGGTGCCCAGGGAGTCGGTGGCCTGACGACCGTGGTGGATGTGAAGGTGAAGAGCGCACCAACCCATGCCGCTTCCAAGCCGGTGGTGATCATTCCTAACTGTGCTGCGACCCGTCATGTTCACTTTACCCTGGATGGTTCAGGTGCCGCCGAGCTGAAGGCGCCACGCCTTGAGGATTGGCCTGAGATCACTCGTGAGGCGGGGGCTGGCACCCGCAGGGTTAACCTGGATGGGCTGACCAAAGAGGATATCCTCTCCTGGAAAAGTGGGGAAACCCTGTTGCTTTCCGGCAAGATCCTGACCGGCCGCGATGCCGCCCATAAGCGCATCGCCGATCTGCTTTCCAGGGGAGAGACGTTGCCCGAGGGAGTGGATTTCACCAACCGCTTTATCTATTACGTGGGGCCAGTAGATGCGGTTGGAGATGAGGTGGTTGGTCCGGCGGGGCCAACGACTTCGACCCGAATGGACAAGTTCACCGAGATGATGCTGGCACAAACTGGCCTCATCGGCATGATAGGTAAGGCTGAGCGTGGACCTGCCGCGATTGAGGCGATTAAGAAGCATGATGCCGTCTATCTGATGGCGGTCGGTGGCGCGGCTTACCTGGTGGCTAAGGCGATCCGCAAATCCAGGGTGGTTGCCTTCCCTGAACTTGGCATGGAGGCTATCTATGAGTTTGAGATTGAGGATATGCCGGTCACGGTTGCAGTCGATCACCAGGGCACCAACATCCATCAGCAGGGCCCGGAGATCTGGAAGGTGAAGATTGCCGAGATGGAAGGCAAGTAACCGCCAGCAAATATGATATGGGACGATTGGAGGCGAAGGCCTCCATTTTTATCGGTCCCGGTACTTGTTAGAGGGAGACAGCGATGAGCAGTTTGGTTTTTTTCACAACCCTCGGGGTTGCCTGGCTGCTGATGCTGCTGTCCATTATGAAACTGGTTCGTGGAAAAAGTTCGCGTGGCTATTGGTGTGGCTGTCTGCTCCTTTTTGCTCTCTCCGGGCTGAGTTTTATCCTATCGTCTTTGATGGGCAGCACAGTGGATGCTCAGGGCTACCTGCATGAGCCTGGGTTTGTGTTTATTCCATTGGGCTATCTGTTAAGCTTTATCGGGATTTTAGCGGTGATCACCCGCCTTGTCCTGGAGCGATGGTGGGCCAGAGGGGAATAAGCTTGGCTTGTAGGTATTCTCTTTGTGAAGCGGGTTGGTATGGGTCGATAACTCAGTGAGGTGAGTGTGCTATTTGAGGAGCTGGAAACACTGCTGGAGCTGTCCCGGCAGGGCTCAATGGGCAAGACCGCAGGTCAGCTGTATGTGAGTCAATCGGCCGTCAGTAAGCGGATCGCCAATCTTGAGCGGCGGCTGGGGCGGCCGCTGATCGAGCCCAGTGGACGTAAAATTGAACTAACAGCTCATGCTCATCGGTTGCTGGATCGCTTAGAGCCAGCGCTGGGGCAACTTAAGGGTGTTTTATTCGATGAAACCGAGCAGGCACAGGATTCACCAATGATCCTGGCTTGTTCAGAAACTCTGGTGGCGGGATTGGTTGCTCCGGCATTGGCAGAGTATTACCGGCGGGATCCCTGGTTGCGCGTTGCCACCTATCATACCCCGGTGATTGCCAGTCGGGTTCAGTCCGGAGAGGCGGCCCTTGGCCTTTGTGCGGGTTACCTCGGGGAGATCTCCGGAGTCAGTGTTGAGTGTCTGGCCATGGAGCCTTTTTGGCTGGTTAGCCCATCAAGGCTGTGTGAAAAACCAAGAGCATTGATCACCAATGATCTCAGTAATCCGGCGAATCGTTACCAGGCAGGTGTGCTGCAACAACATGGGATTGAGCCATTGATGCAGCTTGACTCCTACACGGCGAGTGCCGAGCTGGCCCTGGCCGGAGTGGCTCCGGCCCTGGTGCCTCAAAGCATAGTGCGGGCTCTGCAGATTGATGCTCAGCACTGCCATGAATTTGGTTTTTTGGAGCAGCTAAAGCGTCCCATCAGCCTCTGTTATCGCCATGCGGCCCTGCAGCGGGATCGGGTCAGGCAATTAGCCCAAACCATTCGGGATGTTGTGCAATCAGCAGTTTAAAGGCCATGGCGATGGCAACCATCACGATCAGCGGGCGGATCAGCTTGCGGCCGCGGGTGACCACCAGGCGAGCTCCAAGACGAGCTCCGATAAACTGACCCACCGCCATGCTGAGCCCTATGCTCCAGATTGGCATGCCTCCCAAAATAAACAACAGCAGGGCGGCGATGTTTGAGGTGAAATTCAAAACCTTGGTTCGGGCGGTGGCCTGCACAATATCCAGCCGTGCCAGGCTGACAAAAGCGATGGTGAAAAAGGAGCCGGTACCTGGGCCGAAAAAGCCATCATAAAAGCCGATGGCACTACACAGGATAATCGCAAACCAGAAATCTGAGATCCTGGGTTTTCCCTTGACCTGGCTGGCGCCGGGTGAGAACAGAAAATACAGGGCGATGGCGATCAGAAGACCGGGGATCACCTTTTCCAGAATCGAGGCATGGATGTGCTGGACCAGGATCGCCCCGATGGCGGCTCCGATGAAGGTACAGGCGATGGGAAGTTTCATCTCACTGAGCTTAACGATCCCTTTTCGCACGAAATAGAAACTCGATGAAAAACTACCAAACGAGCTTTGTAACTTGTTGGTCGCCAGGGCGTGAGCGGGAGGAAGACCGGCAGCCAGCAGTGCCGGAACCGTGAGTAAGCCGCCGCCACCGGCGATGGCATCGATACAGCCTGCCAGCATGGCTACACCACACAGCAGCAGTAACATCTCGGGAGTAATAACCACAACAAAATCTCAAAAGGAAAGGGTTGAGACAAGGTAACACGGCTCTATTTATCAAAATAGTGAAAGTTAAGGGGATTACTGATTCCTATTTGGAATGATATTTTGATTACCGGTGCTTTTCATAAAGGTGATTCCATGCATAATAGCGGGTCATTATAGTCCCGGGGCAACATCAGTATGAATATCCAGCAAACTCTAGAGCAACGCAGCAGCAATCAATGTGAGCTGTGTGGCAGTGATTCAGGGCTCAGTGTGTTCGAAGTCGGTCCACAAAGTGATGGCAGTGTCGAACAGGCGGTGCTGCTTTGTGAAACCTGTCGCAGTCAGCTTGAGAATCCGCAGTCTTTGGATCTGAATCACTGGCGCTGCCTGAACGATAGCATGTGGAGCCAGGTGCCAGCGGTTCAGGTGATGGCGTATCGTCAGCTCAAGCACTTGTCGGCCACAGAAAACTGGGCACAGGATCTCTTAGAGATGCTTTATCTGGAAGATGAGGTGAAATCCTGGGCTGATGCCGGGCTAAGCGAGCAAGATGAAGAGACGGCTGCGACCCTTGATTGTAACGGAACCCTTCTACAGGCGGGGGATTCGGTCACCATCACCAAGGATCTGGTGGTGAAAGGGGCAGGCTTTACGGCTAAGCGAGGCACCGCAGTGCGCAATATCTCCTTGTGCGCCAATCCGGAGCATATTGAGGGGCGGGTCAATGGTACCCGGGTGGTACTGCTGAGCTGCTACATGAAAAAATCTAACTGATTTATCAGTACCATGATTCAAAAAGCCTGTCATCGGACAGGCTTTTTGTTGGTCTTACACAGTTGAAAAAGCAGAGGGGCTCAGAGTCCCTCACTAAACGAACTCTGCCAGCGAGTCTTACTGTTTGCACTGACTCAGGCTGTTCGCCATCGCCTGAATTAATTTTGTATAGTGCTCATTGCCGGGTTTAATGTTGGCCCCTAAGGGATCGATGACGCCAATTACTGAAACCTTGGTTCCCTCGAAGACATTGTTAACCAGGCCCGGGTTGAACTGTGGCTCGGTGAATATACAGCTCACCCCAAGTTTGTTCACGGTTGTTCGGATCTTGGCGATGCGTGCCGGACTTGGATCTTCGGCATCACTCAGCGAGATCGACCCTGTCGCCGGTATCTTGAAGCGTTTTTCGAAATACTGGTAGGCATCATGAAAAACAATGAACTTTGGCTTGCCCAGACCGTTGATTTGCTTGCCTGTTGTTGCTATGAGCTGATCCAGAGATGCTATGGTCTTGTTGGCATTGTGTTCATAGACGACGGCATGCTCCGGATCCTGCTCTGACAGTACTCTCTTAATTTCGACCACCCATACCTTGGCATTTTCCGGATCCAGCCAGGCGTGAGGGTCGACTCCCTGGTGGTCGTGCTGCTCATGATGATGGCTCGAGTTCTCATCAGCCTGGTGATCATGGTGCTCCTCGCTATGAGAGATCTCCTCCTGGTGGTGGCTGTGACCTTCAAAGCTTGCTCCCTCGCGAAACTGATACCTTGTTGTACCATCGACCTCTAGCATCTCTATCTTTTGTGCAGAGCCTGCCACATTGACCATGGCTTTTTCCAGCCATGGTGTGAGCCCTTCCCCCATCCAGAACACAACTTGGGCATTAGACAATGCCCGGGCCTGGGAGGGGCGCAAGCTATATTGGTGTGGCGAGGCTTCGGCTGGGATCAGGAGCTCAGGTTGATTTACCCCCTCCATGACTTGACTAACCAGGGAGTGTAGGGGGCTATATCGACGGCAACTGAGGGGGCTGCAGCTTCGGCACCAAGTGGCAGGCCAAGACTGAGTAGGGCAGAGGCTAGGATCTTTTTGGGCATGGGGTTCTCCAGAGCGATTAAGCATACAAATCGGATGAGTCGAGCATCGAGTAGCAAGAACATATGTTATGTTATAACATAACAGAATGAGATATGAAGATTACTTAGCCGAAAATTAAACAGCCGACCCCATGAGGAGCCGATGTTGAGTAAAAGCTTGATTGAGTGTGATGCGTTATCCGTCCACTTTGGAAAGCGCAAGATCCTGCATGAGATCACTATGTTTGTTGAGGCAGGGGAGATTGTCACCATTATAGGTCCTAACGGTTCAGGGAAGACGACCCTGTTCAAGGCCCTGATTGGTGCGGTGCAACCCAGCTCCGGGCGATTAAAGCAAGCCTCGGACCTTAAGGTCGGTTATGTACCCCAGAAACTGCATATTGATGAAACACTTCCCATGACGGTCAGGCGTTTTATGAATTTGCCGGGTGGACATAGCTCGACCGCCGTTTCTCAGGCTCTGGCTCATGCCGGTGTACCGGACCTGGATAAGCAGCAGATCATGGATCTGTCCGGAGGGCAGCTGCAGCGGGTTTTACTTGCCAGAGCCCTGTTAGGGGAACCGAATCTACTGCTGTTAGATGAGGCGACCCAAGGATTGGATCACCGGGGAACCACAGATTTTTACCGCCAGATCTCCAGGGTAAGGGAAACCTTAGGATGTGGCATCCTGATGATCAGCCACGAGTTACAGGTTGTGATGCGCCAAACGGATCGAGTCATCTGTTTAAATGGGCATATCTGTTGCCAGGGGACCCCCGAAGTCGTCAGCGCCTCCCACGCGTATCACAGCCTTTTTGGCTTGGGCCAAGATGAGGAGAGCGCCCTCTGTGTGCACCGAAACAACCTCCCATACGCCCATGCACGGAGCAGCTCTCATGTTTGATGATTTCCTGATCCGAGCCACCCTGGCCAGTATAGGGGTGGCACTGGCTGCCGCGCCCTTAGGCTGCTTTGTCATTTGGCGACGCATGGCTTATTTCGGTGATGCCACCGCCCATGCGGCCGTCCTGGGGGTGGCCCTCTCTTTGGCGCTGTCCGCCCCCATCTTTGTGGGGGTGCTGGCGGTTTGCCTGGTGATGGCTATGACAGTTTCCTCTTTAAATGGAAGAGGGTTTGCCATGGATACCCTGCTTGGGGTGACGGCGCACTCTTCATTAGCCATAGGTTTGGTGGCTGTCTCTTTCCTATCCGGGGTACGTATTGATCTCATGTCCTACCTGTTTGGGGATATCCTGGCCGTTGGCAAGAGCGATCTCATAGTGATCGGGTGCGGTGCCCTGATGGTATTAGCCCTGCTTACCTGGCGTTGGTCGGCTCTGTTGCTGTCGACCCTCAACCCGGATCTGGCGCGGGCCAGCGGTTATAACCCCAAACGGGAGCAACTGATTTTGACCATTGCCCTGGCTATCGTCGTTGCAGTTGCCATCAAGGTCGTCGGCGTGTTACTGATCGCTGCCATGTTGATTGTCCCCGCCGCGACTGCGAGGCCTTTTTCAAGGACACCGGAAATGATGGCCCTGATTGCGGCGGGTCTTGGTGCCTGCGCGAGTTTGGCGGGGCTTAGGGCCTCTTATGTATTGGATACCCCGACAGGCCCAACCATAGTCTGCATCAGTGCACTGCTGTTTGTTCTGACGAGTGGACTCTTTAAATTACTCCCGCTTGTTTTTAGCCGAAAATGGTTAAAGTCCGATGAAGCTGGTTAAGCTTGGCGGTTACCTCTGGATCTCTTTGGCGGGAAGCTGATTAAAAAGGCTCCCGTTGAGCTCATTGCTCAGAAGATAAAGCTGGAGCCCGAGTCACACAGATGGATTGCCCTTTGTTATCATAGCAACCGCCCCAAGTTCAAAGGGGCGATCTTGAGTTTAAAGAGGGAAGTGAGAAGATGAACCGCGTGCAAAAAGCCCTGGAGCATGCAGAGCAAAAGTGTCGGAATAATGGGGGACGCTTAACCAGTAAACGAAAACTGGTGTTATCCGGGTTATTGCTCTGTGAAAAAGCCATGTCTGCTTATGAACTGGTCGACTTCTGTCAGCAGGAGCTTGGTGAAGTGATACCGGCCATGTCTGTCTATCGGATATTAGAGTTCTTGCAGCAGCAGCAACTTGTCCATAAATTAAACCTGGCCAACAAGTATGTCGCCTGTTGTCATATTAGCTGTAGCCACTCCCATGAGGTTCCACTGTTTTTGATTTGTGGAAAATGCCAGAGGGTCAAAGAGATAAGCCTTGGGAAGATTACAGAAGAAGAGTTAAAACATGATGTGGAGCAAGCTAACTTCCAGCTGGTGAGTCCACAACTTGAGCTTAATTGTGTCTGTGATGAGTGCTCCGCTGGTGCATGATACCTGTTGCAATATCCATTAAATCTGACTCTCGGCTATCAGATGCTTTGCAGAGTTAAGTGATATAAAGCCATCGGTATTCTCCTCCGGGCGGGAGGGCCTGTACAAGAAGATCCGATAGATAGTTTTTACAGGACAGGTTAACCTAACTCAAAGTCAGCTATAGTTCGATCACCTATTCAGGTCGATGGAGCTCATCATTCGTATCTCCTTGATGTGAAATAAAAAGATTGAGGGGGAGGCAGCTTGAATAAGGCCATAAAACTCATAATGCCGATAGCGCTTCTTGTAATGAGCGGCTATGGGGAAGCGCATCCCCACTCATGGATTGAGCTTCACACCCGGTTTATTGGCAGCCCACAGGGCAAGCTGACCGCCCTGCACTATACCTGGGTGTTTGATGAGATGACCTCGGCTTACACTCTGGATGGAGAGGATCTTACGCCGGAGCACCGAGCGCAGACCCTCAAAAAGCTCGCAGATTTTATGGTCGGTAATATGAGCAATGATCACTACTTCAGTTACCTGTATGACCAGGGGAAGCCAGTGAAATATCGCCTGGCCACTAACCCACAGCTCACCTATCAAGATCACAGGTTAGCGCTGAGCTTTACCCTGCCACTCGCTCATCCCATGGCGATGCAGGGCAAGAGCGTCGAGCTACAGATCTATGAGCCGGGCTACTATGTCGATATGAGTTATGCCACAGGGAAAGATATCCAATTAAATCCCTCCTTACAAAAGCTCTGTCATATCAAGCGGATCCCCGCTGATCCCGATCCTAAGCTCGTCGCCTATGCCTCTTCTCTGGACGCAAATCAACAATCGGATCAGAGTCTGGGGCGATATTTCGCAGAGCGGGTGGTACTGGATTGCTGAGCCGCGACCCGAAAAAACTGGCTGTAGAATCAGTCACCAACAATCTCTTTTACGGGACATAAAGAGATTGTCACCAATACTCCGGGTCACTCAAAGCGTCCGCACAGCGAGCAATCCCAACAGCAGTGTTCAGAGCGCCTGGTTTGAGCTCTGAAGCGAGCCAGGCTTGTGGGTAAGCCAGAGGGTGAGGCGCTTGTATATGATGAGAGCCACCGAAGCCGAATCGGCCATAGTAGTTTGGATCGCCCAGCACAATCACAATATCTGCATCACGTTCTTTCAGTCGCTGTAAACCCTGCTGAATCAATTGGCCACCAATGCCCTGATGTTGGCACTCTTTTGAGACGGCGAGTGGGGCAAGGATAAATACGGATTGTTGCTCATGCCCCTCAATGGTGACGTTGCTAAACAGTATGTGGCCAACCGGCCTGTTATCTCTGTGAGCAATTAAAGAGAGCAATGGTTTAGCCGTCTCATCATTCAGCATGTCACAGGCAAGCTGGGCGATGGTTTTACCTTCGGGCTCACCAAAGGCATCTTCATGGATCTGTCGGATCAGCGGGTGATCGTCAGCATTGGTTTCCCGAATATTTAATTGAGCTGGGTTCATGAATCATTTGACTACTTTGTCCAAGGTATGACGCATATTTACACATGCCTCTTTGTCGATCAAATGACGAAAAGCCTGCACTTTCCTCCCCAAAAGGGAGAGTTATCGGGCATGTCTCAGCGCCTTAGAGCACTTTCGGACTAACCCGGGTCATCACTTTGGCCTGAGATAAAGAATTTCTGGCTTTGCTAAGCTGACCCTCTGCAGCAAGGGTGTTGCTGCAAAGCCGCGAAACGAGAAGCAGGGTGAAGTTGTGAAGCAACTGAACGAGAGGCAGGATGCCGAACTGGGATAGATATCCATGGATGGATATCGCTGAACTGGAGGCGAGTATCAGGGAAGATACCCGCTGCAGTAGAGCACCAGGGGCGTCGTTGCATCGCAACAAAGCGAGAGGCAGGGAGACCGAACTGGTAAGGATTATCATGGATGATAATCGGCATTGCGAGTCAGTCTGCAAAGCCAGAGATTAAACATAGCATTAACCCCATTTATGGAGAAAATGTTCTAGATCCTTTTCTCCACCCAGCTCATTACCGTTAGCAGCAGCGCCGACAGGATAAAGGTGATGTGAATAATCACCGTCCATTGTAATAATCGGGTATCGATCGCTTTGGCGTGAGTCGAGGTTTCAAAATAAACCTTAAGCAGCTGAATCGATGAGATGGCCACAATGGAGGCCGCTATTTTGATTTTAACCCCGGTCGGACTGATCTTTTTAAGCCAGGTTGGCTCTCCTTCCTGATGTTCCAGATCCAGCCGCGAGACGAAATTTTCATAGCCACTGATCACGATAATTACGATGAGGTTGGCGATGAGGATGAGATCCGCCAGGGTCAAAGAGGTGATAATGAGATCTTCTTCGGTGATACTTCCAAGATGCCGAAACAGGCTATAGACATCTGCAAAAGCAAAATAGACAAAGGCAAACAGGATCAGCAGCATCACCAGGTACATGGGGGCCTGCAACCAGCGGCTGGCAAAGATGACGCGCTCGGTGGTTTGCTCAATAGAGGTCGGTTTACGGGACATCTCTTTTTATCTTCCAATCAATCAGTGAAGGGTCTGGTGCCTGAGGACACACGACGAAGGGCGCGAGGATACATGGGAGTAAGCAAAGTTCGCAAGACTTGTTTTGCATGAGGTAGACCGGGAAGTTATAAACAGAGTCATCAGGACCCTGGCTGGAGCCGGGGCCTGATGACTCATTCGACGGAGTTACTTTACTCCCAGCTCGGTCAGCCGCTCATCGAGATAGCTCTCGGCGGTGTGACGCTTCGAGAGCACCACATCCGGGCGAGGATGAAGAAACAGGGGAGCGGTCAGCCGCGAGTTTTGCGAGCGTTCGCTGGATGGGTTGATCACCCGATGCAGGGTCGATGGATAGTAACCACCGGTCGCTTCCTCCAGCATATCACCTGCGTTGATCACCAGGGTGTCTGGCTCACAGGGAACATCCAGCCAATCCTGGCCCAGGGGCTTGACCTGGAGTCCGGGCTCATTGGAGGAGGGAAGAACCGTCAACAGGTTGATATCACCATGGGCCGCGGCACGGATGGCTCCGGGCTCTTCACTTCCGGTCATCGGAGGGTAGTGCAGGATCCGCTGCAGGCTGCGTTCGCTTCCCTGGATCATCTGTGACAGGGGCTCCGAGAGTTGGCTGCGAATTGAATCCGGAGTCGCCTCTTCGAGCCACTGCAGCAGTTTGCTTGCCAGTTCGGTGGACTGCAGCTGAAGTTGCTGCGCCTTGTCACTGACTTCGCTCGGATAGCGTCCCCAGGAGAAGATGTGGTAATACTCCTTGATATCTTTCTGGCTATGTCCCTTGGCTGTTTCGGAGACTTCGGGTGGGAAGTAGCCATCGTGTTTTTGTTTATCAAACGGGTAACCCAGTTTGGCATCACTCTGGAAAAAGCTCAGCCACTCATCATAGATCCCTGGACCAGTTCAAATGAGATACCGTGATTTTTGACAACGGCAAAACCTGTTTCTCTGAGCGATGCAGCAAAGTCCGTGGCTGCTGTTGCTGACTGGCAATCGACAATCCGTACCTGCATGAAAATCCCCTAAAATTATTGTTGATTTAACTTCGCCCCCGCAACAAATCATGATGTTACATAAATGTTTCTTGGGGAGGCGGCGCATTGTAGCGGTGAGAGGATATTGTGATCAATTGTTAATAGGATGAAAATGTGAGATAGATGACGGATTGATGGTAAAACACCCACAATATCCATCATTAATTTATGGGTTTTATGCTTCTTCAATTGCCAGGTTAATTAATTGTTATCAGGGAGTGACAGGGAGATTTTTTTTTGGCAGGATAGCCCGAACGATTACGAAAGGGATTTGTATGAAACAGACTCAGCAAGATTTACAGAAGATTGAGCTGGTCTCTTTACTCAAAGAGGCCTATAAGAGGGGCGAGAAGCTCAGTCACACAAGGCGTGTCCAGACCAGGAGTGAACCGGGTCGCCGGACACGCTAATCCAATCAGTTTTCAAAATGAAAAGGGGGCTTATCAAGCCCCCTTTTTTACCATCAGGTTAAAGAGATCTGCCCGTTGAGAACCATCCGCAGGGCGATAATCGCAAACCCAAACAGGGCAACCGAAATCACTTTTTCAACCATTTTGAGCTTGCGTTGCCCATGCTCTTTATTCGACCACATATAGACCAGGACGCCGGGGAAGTACATCAGGGTCGCCAGCAGCAGGTACTCGATACCGGCCGCATACACCAGCCATACTCCGTAGAAGGTTGCGATCCCTGCGATCAGCAGGTGGGCACGGCGCCGCCTTGCACTGTCTTTGTCATAGGTCTCACCGCTGAGAACCAGTTTCAGGCCGTAAGCGCCGGAGAAGACATAGGGAACCAGGGCGGCCGAGGTGGTGATATTCACCAGCGCCAGGTAGGAGCTGTTCTTAAACAGCACTATGATCAGGAACAGTTGAACCAGGCAGCTGGAGAGGATCAGAGAGACAGTCGGGGCACGATTGCCGTTTTCTCTTTGGAAGCAGCGAGGAAACAAGCCCTGTTTACCGGCAATGTATGGAACCTCGGCGGTCAGGGTGATCCAGCTTAGCAGAGCTCCCAAAACCGAGATCACCAGTCCGATGTTGATTAAGATCGCTCCCCAAGGGCCGACAATTTTTTGCAGAATAAGCGCCGTAGACGGGTTTTTCAGCTGGGCGATCTCAGGCTGACTCATCACACCAAACGAGAACAGGGTCACCATGATGTAGATGGCGATGGCCCCGGTAAAAGCGATAATGGTGGCCTTACCCACATCGGTTCGCTTACGGGCCCGTCCGGAAACAACCACGGCCCCTTCAATCCCGATAAATACCCAGAGGGTGACCTTCATGGTGGTCTTCACCTGGTCCATCACACTACCCAGCCCCGGGGTTTGGCTGCCCCAGAAGTCGAAGCTGAACTCTTTGAGGTGCGAAGCCAGGATCACCGCAATACAGAATACAATCAGGGGAATAAGCTTAGCGATTGTGGTCACTATATTGACCATGGCTGCCACATGGATCCCACGCAGCACCAGCAGGGTCAGGGCCCACATCAGGACGGAACCGGCGACGATGGCCGGCAGGGTATTTCCGTCGCCAAACAGTACGTGTCCTGGGGAGTCGGTAAAATAGCTGATGGCACTAAAGACCACCACCACATAAGAGACATTGGCCAGCATCTGGCAGATCCAGTAGCCCCATGCGGCATTAAAGCCAACAAAGTCACCAAAGCCTGCCTGGGCATAGGTAAAGATCCCGCCATCGAGGTCGGGACGGCGAATCGACAGGTTTTGGTAGACCAGTGCCAAACAGAGCATGCCGACGCCAGTGATGAGCCAGCCAATGGCAACAGCCCCGGGGGCTGCCTGATCCGCGATATTTTGTGGGAGGCTAAATACGCCGGCACCGACCATGGATCCAATGATCAAACAGATGAGTGCACCTAAGCCTAACTTTTTATCCATAAATGTGTCTTTTGTGTTGCTTGAAGAAATAGCCCAACCCGGTGATCTGTGACGAGCCGTTCGGGGCAGGGGGCTACTATAATGGAGTGAGTAAAAACACACAACCCCTTACATATTTATGCGTGACTGGGAGGAGATGAACTGATCTGTTGACAGATGGGATTCACACGACAACTCCTTGGTTTACGATGTGAAGCGACAGCTTGCCATTCTGCTGGCTCCTGTCAACCGTGAATGGTAGATTTCGCGAGTGATTTCTCATTTGTTGTTAATATATCATTTTGAGTATTGACTCCCCGGAACAAGCGACCCAGCCAGGATGCACTCCCCGGCCATTATCTATAACGAATTGATATCTATTAATTTTATTTTGTGAACTCATCCCGGGTTATTTGATGAATATTTATTCCTGATTTATTCAGATCAAGGCGACTCTCGCCGGGAGAGCCGCAGCAGCTTTACCCCGCTTTAAACTCAACCTCTGTGCCTTCGGCTGTCAGCACCCGAATATGCTGTGGGGTTCCATCCGGGTCAAACACAACCTCACCGACCCCACTGGCATTGAGCAGGCGTAATGGGCTGTGGCCCTCTAGGCGTCGGGATTTGATCCGCATCCTTTTACGCTTGGTCAGCCAGTTGAGCGGGGAGTGGCTGGCGTAGAGCCAGCGATTCAGAAAGTCGAAGACCGTTAACAGCTTTCTCGGGAATTCATTTTTAAAACCGCTGGCGGTGATCTGCCACAGGTGGGGCTATGTTTGCGATGGCGAATGCTGACATCGTAAGCAAAAGAGTAGTGCACATCTCCCGAGAGAATCGTGAAGCGTTGCGGGGTTTTAGGGTGCTGAAAAATGTTGAGTAGCACATTGGCTGCTCCCGGATGGGCCATCCAGTTTTCGGCATCCACCGCCAGGGCATGGCCACAGTAGGTGAGGGTACGCTGCACCGCCTCAATTAGTTTGGCACCGAAGATAGGAGCGGGGGAGACCAGGATCACCGAAGGCTCATTCATCAGCTGCTGCTGCAGGGCGCATAGGGATTCCCAGTCCATCAGGCCGGACGGTTTGGCTGCATTACTTTCTGAGCGCCAGCGCTGGGTTCGGGTATCCAGCACCAGCAGTTTGGGGGTGGTTTCCAGCTGGTAGTGCCAGTGGCTCCACTCCAGAAGTTGATCGATTAGCTTGTCTTGCCGCTGACTGTCTGGGTCTTGCAAAAAGCGCGCAACCTCGGGAGCCAGGGTATTGCTAAAAGGCGCGGGATCATTTCCCCAGCCCTGGCACAGGTAGTAACCGATCAAGGTATTGCCGATGATCCGTCTGGAGAAGGGATGGCTGTAGGCGCTCTCCTCCCAGCTGCGGGTCAGATTCCAGTCATCCGTGATGTCGTGATCATCAAAGATCATATACACAGGCAGATGGCTCAGGCAGCGCTGTATCCGGTTGAGGCTTGGAATAAAGGCTTCGATGGCCGTAAGCTCTTCGCGATATAGCTTAAGCTGTTCGGTGGAGAGCGAGTCCGGCGCACTGAGATCGATTCCATCCCACAGACTGGGAGACCAGACAAGAAAATACATCGCCAGCACTTCGGCCAGGCTGATGAGGTGGTTATGGGCGGAGTCCGTGGTAAAAATCGGTTTGGAGACGCCACCAAAAAATCGCTCACGCAATGCCTCATTGGCTTTGTTGTGTGGCAGCAGCTCCTCGCGCTGATAGTAACAAAGAGGGCTGGCATACAGGGATTCACTGTCATTAAGTAGTGCACCCTGCCAGGTTTCCGCAAAGAGCTTAAGTCGCGCGATCACCTGATGAATCGCAACCAGCATCGGGCCGGCCACATCATCGGCATAGATCTGATCGCCACTCATCATCAGCAGAGCCGGACGCTGCTTTGGCTGTTCCAGGGATTGGGCGATTCTGTCATCGACCCTGAGCAATCCATCCGGGCTCGGATAGTGGGGCTTACGACAGGAGCCATGCAGCAGTGAATCGATGTGGCGCTTGATGACGAAATTGGGGCGCAGCTCGCCCGGATAGAGGCTTGCCTTGAGTAACTCAGAGATGAGGCTGCTGCCACTGTCATGGCTAAGCTTGAGATCATACTCAATCCGCTCATCTTCGGGCAGAGGTGTCGCCTCATCGAACTGGTAGTTCAGCAGCTGGATATAGGCGTGCTCGCCAACTGGCAGTTGCTGATGGTCCAGGGTCATGGTCGGCGCATCCCGGTTAGCCAGAAAAATCTCCAGTCTCGGTGTGCAGGGCTTGGCTGTAACCAGCCATAGGCAGAGTTGGCTAGGACTGGTGCGGCGGATGATCGGGCCGGCAATCAGTAATGGGATCTCGGATGTCATCGCCTTAACGCTACTCCCTTGGCATAAGTGACTGAGGTCAATGAAGAAACTGATAGGATTTATGAGTTCTTCACCATCTTCCTCTCTTTTTGTGGCGTTTGTCACGGTAAATTCAAAGTGACCATGAACTGTGACCCGCTGAATGTGAAGGGGTTCAAAATTTTATGATTTGTCGTGACAAAGAACTTGAATCCCCCCCGGCAATTGAATAAAAGTGAAGCGGTTAACGTTTCATTTGGAGTTCCCTTGAGCAAGGTTACCATTCGCGACATCGCAAAAGCAGCCGGAGTATCTGTGGCTACCGTCTCCTATATCATCAACGGCAAGGCCCGTTGCGGCGAGACGACTCGCCTGAAGGTAGAGAAGGTGATGCAGGAGCTGAACTATCGGCCGAACCTGGCGGCGAAAGCCCTGGCAACCAAGCGCTCGCACCTTATTGGTTTTGTCCTCAACAAGGGTCTCCTTCAGAGTAACCCCTTCTATAGTACCCTGCTTTCGGGTATGGACGCGGCTCTTAATCGTGAGCCTGACTACGATCTGGTGATGGGAAGCTGCCCGGATGAGGCTTCGGCCCAGGAGTACCTGTGTGAATGGGTGGGTAAGCGCAACCTGGATGCCCTGGTGTTGATGGGGCTGCAAAATACCGAGCTCTTGTGTGCCGTGGATCGATTGGATCTGCCCTTTGTGTTGATCGATCACCAGCCCCAGGGCTTTCAACATGCGATCTCGGTGGGCAGTGACGATGAGTTAGGGGGCTATCTGGCTACCCGTCATCTTCTCAAAAAGGGCTACAAGGGGATCGCCTTTGTGGGGGACGATCTGTCCGGAGAGGTCAGCCGATTACGTTTTTGTGGATTTCAGCGCGCCCTGAAAGAGGCGGGTGTTGACTATAGCGAGACCCAGAGATTTTGCACCGAGGTTAGCTTCGAAGGGGGCAAGCAGATAGCCGATCAGCTGGTGGAGGATCCCAACATCCAGGCTGTGTTTGCGATTGCAGATATTGTGGCGTTTGGTATCACCGCCCATCTCAACGCCCGTGGACACAAGATCCCGGAAGAGCTGGCCCTGATCGGCTTCGATAACCTGGAAGCTTGCCAATACATGGTGCCAGCTCTGAGCACAATCGATCAGGATGTATTTTCTAAAGGCAAGACAGCTGTTGAGCAGCTGCTTGTTCGGCTGCGTGGTTCGGCTCAAACCGAATCTCGCGTCACAATTCCATTGGCGTTGGTAGAACGTCAGACCTCATAAAAAATTTTAACCGGTAGGTTAACCGGTTAACAAAGGAGTATTTATGCATTGTGGAGAGATCCTGGAGCAGGAAAAAGATCAGGCGGTAAAGCCTCATCGTCACAAAGAGCTGGGTCAGGCGACAGGCTACAGCATCGATGAGCCAATCCTGATAGTCCGGGCCGAGAATGGCTCCATGACCCTGAAGTGGCTCAGCGATGAGATGTTCCGGGTGGTACTGAGCCCTGAGCAACAACCTTGCCTGGACTCCAGTGATGCATTGATCGAACACGGCCTGGCCTATGCTGACTTTTCCCTGGAGGAGACACAAACTCACTACCGGGTGAGCAGCCCGGCTCTGACCGTCGAGATCGCCAGGCAGGATCTCACCTTGAAAATCCTTGATAGCCAGGGCCATCTTAAAACCGAAAATACCCGTCCCTTTAACTGGTATAAGAAAACCTCGATGAGCCACTTCTCAACGCCTCAGCAGGCGCGTTTTTACGGAATGGGGGAGAAGACGGGTTACCTGGATAAGAAGGGGCGCAAGTATGTGATGTGGAATACCGACATCTTTGACCCGCATGTGGATACCACAGATCCGCTCTATTTGTCGGTGCCCTTCTTTATCCACCGCCATCAGCAAAGCTACTACGGGATCTACTTTGATAACTATGCCCGCAGCCAGTTCGATCTGGGGCGCGATGATCCCGGTGAGTATGTCTTTGGCGCCGAAGGCGGCAAGATGGACTTCTACTATATAGGTGGCGACAGCCTCAAGTCTGTGGTGAGCCGCTACTCTTTGTTGACCGGCAGGGCGCCCATGCCTCCCAAGTGGTGTCTTGGCTACCAGCAATCCCGCTATAGCTATCGCACCGAGGATGAGGTACGCGAGATAGCGACCACCCTGCGTCAGCGCAACATTCCCTGTGACACCCTGGTTTTGGATATCCACTATATGGATGGCTACCGGGTGTTTAGCTGGGATCCCGATGCCTTCCCGAATCCGGAAAAATTGATGGCCGATCTTAAAAATGATGGCTTCAATGTGGTCACCATAGTGGATCCCGGGGTGAAAAAAGACAGCCACTATGGGGTTTATGTGGATGGGCGGTCAATGACTACTACTGCAAATACGCCGATGGCACCACCTATAGTGGCAAGGTCTGGCCCGGCGAAAGTGTGTTCCCGGATTTTTCGACGGCGAAAGTGCGTCAATGGTGGGGCGAGCAGGTGCGTGACTTTGCCGATAGGGCCGGGGTGCGCGGGATCTGGCATGACATGAACGAGCCTGCGGTGTTCAACGATACCAACACCATGGATGAAGATGTGCTGCACCGGGGGGATGGTAAGACATTGACCCACCTTGAGTATCACAACATGTATGGCTTCCACAGTGCCCAGGCGAGTTACCAGGGGATGCTGTCGCGCAATGAGCGCCCCTTCATCCTGACCCGTGCCGGTTTTGCGGGAGTGCAGCGCTATGCGGCGGTATGGACCGGCGATAACCGTAGCATGTGGGAGCACCTCTATCTCACCATGCCGATGCTGATGAACTTAGGCTTATCCGGAATAAGCTTTGCCGGGGTCGATTGTGGTGGCTTTACCGGGGATAGTAATGGAGAGCTGATGACCCGTTGGACCCAAATGGGAGCATTCACCCCGTTTTTCCGCAATCACTGCAACCTGGATGGGCGTTATCAGGAGGCCTGGCGATTTGGTGAGGTCTATGAGCAGGCGATCCGTGAGGCTATTGAGCTGCGCTATCGCTTCATGCCCTATATCTACGACTGCTTCTATCAGGCGAACCAGAGTGGCGTGCCGATGATCCGCCCCCTGGTGATGGAGTTCCCTGAGCAGGACGAGTTGGAGTCGATTTCGGACCAGTTCATGGTAGGGGATTCCCTGCTGTTGGCGCCCATGCTCAGACCGGAGCAGGATCACCGGGTGGTGACTCTGCCCCAGGGGCTGTGGATCGATTACTTTACCGGTGAGCAGTACCAGGGAGGAGTACATCTCTATCGGGCACCGCTGGAGCGCTTCCCCCTGCTGGTGCGGGCCGGGGCGATTTTGCCGCAAGCCGAACTTTGCCAATACCTGGGAGAGAAGCCAGAGACCCTCGGTTTCAAGCTGTTCCTGGATGAGAGTGTTAAGGGCCAGGGCTATTGTCACTACGCTGATGATGGCTTGAGCTTTGATCATCAGGATGGAGGCTACTGGAAGCTCCAATTGGAATACACCTATGAGGGCGGCGATCTGATGATCTCCTCACAGATCTTACATCAGGGGTATACACCTGATTTTTCATCGGTCGAGATTGAGATATGCTCAGGCCAGCCAACCCATATCTATCTCAATGGTCAGCAGCAGGAGGTCAACGACAAGCTGATTCTGACCCTGTCCTAAGGGCGAATAAAAAAATCAGATGGGCGGGCCAGGGAGTCCGCCCCACAAAAAACGTGAAACTTCGATCAGGAGAATAGGATGGCTCAAGTATCAATCAACTCAGATCAAGCCAGTCGTAAAATGATATTTCCAACTGAGCTTGATGCGAAAAAGGCGGTGTATCTGACCTTTATCGCATTTCTGTTTACCGGCTTTCAGTGTGCAATCTATGGCATGTTGACGGTTCCCATCTCGGCACACTTTGCCCTGGATCCCAACCGGATCATCTTTTTTGATGGTTTCGGCCTGTGGGGACAGATCCTCGCGATGGCAACCGGCGGCATGGTGATCCGCAGGATCAAAGGCAAGAACACCCTGATCCTGGCGGCGGTGTTGATGATCCTGGGCTCTCTGGCATCGATTTTTGCGCCCAACGTCTACCTCTACACCCTGATGGTGTTCATCTGTAACATGGCCGTTGGCTATGTACTGGTTTCCTGTAACTACATGATCATGGGAACCGTCAACAAAGAGGGGCAGTCCCAGGGACGGCTGAGCCTGCTCAACGTCTTTTTCAGCCTGGGTTTTCTGGTGAGTGCTCCGGTGGTGGGCTCCATCATTCTGCATGGAAGCTGGCAGATGGTGTTTGTGGTGGTGATGGTGCTGTTCGTGTTGTTTATCGCCTTTTTGCTGTCGCTTCGGGTCGATGAAACCGTGGAACGAGCCCTGGAAACTAAACGTAAGTCTAAGGGCGAGAAGTTTATCACCCCGGGACTGGCGTTAAGTGCCCTGGCACTGTTTCTCATCGTCTATGTCGAGCAGATCATGAATTACTTCAACCAGCCGCACCTTCATTATGGTCTCAAGCTCAACATGCAGACCGTAGGCTTCATGGTGTCGGCCTATACCTTTGCTCAGCTGTTTGGCCGGGCGGTATTTGGCAAGTTCCTGCTGCCCCGGGTTAAAACCTATAAATACATAGTGAGTGCCTCTCTACTCTTTGCCCTGGTGATGGTGGCCTACCTGAACCTGAGTTCCACCACGGCGCTGCTGGTGGCTATGGTCCTGCTCGGACTGTGTGACTCCTGCATCTACCCCTCGGTGCTCGGTTTTGGGATGGATCAGCTGAAAAATGTCAGCGCCAATGCGACCTCCTTCCTGGTGACCTGTGGTGCGATCGGCATCCCTCTTGGCACCTCTGTGTCCGGGATCCTGGGAGAGGCCTTTGGCCGTACCAACGCCATGCTGCTGGGGCCGGCCTTCCTGGTCCTGCTGGCGGTGATTATCTTCGGGGTGCAGAAGCTTCATCAACGAAAAGCGGGTGTGTCAGCCCAGGGGCGGGAGCACTCTAAAAAGAATTAATACGGCTCGGGTGAAAGGGTCTCTTTGCCCGGGCATCAAACTTTAATCTGACAAAGGAGAGAAGTATAAAGAGCCACAAAAGGAAAACAGTGGGTGATGATACGAGTTGAGTAGGAACTGACTTAACATGAAAATTAAGGATTGATGATAATGAGAAATTTTTGGCAACTTGTTGTTGCAACTTGCATGCTGCTTACCTTTGGAGCGAAGGCGGACGTCATCCTCCATGCGTTTAACTGGAAATACAGTGAGGTCACGCGCAAGGCCGATGAGATAAAAAATGCCGGCTATAAGGAGGTGTTGATCTCGCCCCCCTCAAATCCTCTGGTGATGCCTGGTGGGGTCGCTACCAGCCCCAGGACTACCGGGTCATTGATAATCCCCTGGGCAATAAACAGGATCTCCAGGCATTGATCGATGCGATGAAAAGCCGTGGCATCTCTGTGTATGCCGATATTGTGCTGAATCATATGGCCAATGAATATCAGAGTCGGGGCTGGGATCTTAGTTATCCGGGTGCTGCAGTGCTCAGCGATTATGCCAACCGCTGGGACTATTATCAGAGCCAGAAGCTCTATAACAGTGATGGGGATGATCTGGATAAGAACTTCCTGGGCTCAGGTGATTTTCATGATCGCCAGGTGATTCATGATTACAACAATACCGGTCAGGTTCAGTATGGCTGGCTGGGTGCTGCCGGTGACAACAATAATATCAGTGACTTCGGGCTGCCGGATCTCAACGATAACAGCTGGGTTGTCAGCCAGCAGCAGCAATATCTTAAGGCCCTCAAGGCGATGGGGATCAAGGGGTTTCGCATCGATGCGGCCAAGCATATGACTGAGGCTCAGATTAAAGCGATCTTCACGCCCGAAATTATTCAGGGAATGTATGTTTTTGGTGAGATCATCTCGGGGAATAAGAGTGCTTCAGATTACCACTTTTTAAGTGATTATCTGTCCCAAAACCCGGAGCACAATGCTTATGACTTCCCCTTATTTACAATCATTAAGAACACCTTTAGCTTTAGCGGGAAGATGAGCGATCTGAGTGATCCCGATGGACTGAACAAGTTCAGGGCACTCACATTTGTGGTGACTCACGATATACCGAATAACGATATTTTCCGTGGCAATATCATGGATCCAACCGATGAAAAGCTCGGCTATGCCTATATTCTGGGGCGTGATGGTGGTGTGCCTATGGTCTACTCGGATCATGGAGAGAGCAATGCCAGCCATCCGGAGGATAACTCTCGTTGGGTGAACTACTATAATCGCTCTGATATCAAGGCGATGATCCGTTTCCATAACTCGGTTCAGGGCCAACCCATGACAGTGGTTAAGGCGAGTGATTGCATCCTGCTGTTCCGTCGTGGCGATCAGGGCCTGGTGGGGATAAATAAGTGTGGAACGGCTGAATCTGGCTGGGTGAGTGGTCTGGATAGTAACAAGGGCTACCAGGAGACGTTAGACGACTCAACATTTTATACCGATGGTAACGGGGGAGTGAATGTCACAATCCCGGCGCGCTCCTCACGGATGTGGTTGGAGCAGTAATGAAGAGCCCGGAGGAGTACTCCTCCTGGCTGCAACTTTCCGGGGATTGCTGTTGCAGGCAATCCCTGATGGTATTTCAAATACAGTTTTTGTCTACCCTCATCCCTGCGATCTGCAATGGCTTATTCGTATTGTCATCGGCTATTGCCGAGCGTATCCGAGCCCGCGCTTGAAATGGTCAGGATAAATCGGGCACCTCCCAAAGGACTCTTGATCACGCTCACCTGTCCCCTGTGATGCTCAGCAATTAGTTTGACAAAGCTGAGTCCAAGCCCGGAGCCCCCCTTGGTGAGATCCTGGGTTCGATCAAGTCGGTAGAAGGGCTCAAAGAGCATTCCCTGGTGCTTCTGTGGGACACCGGGACCATCATCATCAACAATAAACAGTGTTTTATCTTCACTTGGGCAGACGGTGAGTAAGATCTGGGAACGTGCATATTTACGGGCATTACCTAAAAGATTCTGCAAAGCGATATAGAGAAGCTTACGATCGACCGAGGCTTCAGTGGCAAAACACTTGAGTGTCATCTTGAGGGAGCAGGTCTCCCGCTCCTGAGTGACGATTTTATGAAGCCAGCTTGAAAGTCGGGTTTTCTCGCGATGCAGCGGAATATCACATCGACTGATCTTCCCGTATTGGAGTACCGCATCAATCATCGCTTGGAGCTCTTTAATGTTGCGTTCGATCCCCTCCTGAAGCTGGGCTCTGAGCTCGGGATCTTCCTCTTCACTTAAAAGTGAGCTTCGAAACTGAAGGCGAGCCAAAGGGGTCCGCAGTTCATGAGCTGCCGCATTGGTCATCGCTTTCCACCCCTGGACCATGGTCTCAATTTTACAAGCAAGCTGGTTGACTGAGTGTTGAAGGGGGCTGAGCAGGGGCTGGTTAAGCCGTAGCACCTTGCATTCATATCTCCGGCGGCGAGCTTGCTGGAGGTTTGGTTCAGTTTGAGCAGATCCTGAAAGTGGGAGCGAAGATAGAGGTAGGTCACTACCGAAAACAGTAGGGCACAAAAGAGTAGCCAGACAGCGAGTAGCTTGATCCTGCTGTTGACCCATGATGTTCCTATTGGAAACTTCAAAGGCAATGGGCCAATCTGCAGGGTATCACCGTAGGGGTTGGGGATAGAGAGTATGGTTCGCCCCTCATAACTCATAGGAATCCCCTCGATCTGCAGGGTTCGATGAAATAGTGATGGGCTTGAGATCTCAGGCGGTTTTAGCTCAAAAGGCACGCCATAGCGCTTACTCAGCTGTTGCAGCTTTTGCTCTTTCTGCTCAGGTAAAAGATGATCGATCTGTTGAATGATACCTGGAATGTCTTTGGGTCGTAACGATTCGGGGAGGTATGAGGAGTGGTCATGATACAGATACTCGACCAATCCTCCCAGAAAGATTGGGAGCAGTGTGCACAGGAACATCAAAGAGATAAAGTGGAACAGCACTTTGTGAGGAATATGGGTTAGCTGGTTAGTGTTCATCCGGCATTTGCCCCGGTCAGCAGATATCCCTTATTGCGAACTGTCTTGATTTGGATCTGACAATTAGGGTGGGAATTGAGATGGCGGCGCAAGCGAGAAACCTTGGCGTCTATGGTCCGATCTAATCCGTCAAATCCTGCACCTCTGAGCTCTTGAGCCAGTTCATCCCGGCTGAGGATAGTTCCTGAGTGACGTGCCAGAGCCCATAGCAGGTCAAATTCACCCCCCGCTAACTCAATGGCCTCTTCGGCAATGGATACGGTACGATTGGCCTGGTCAATTTCAAAATTACCAAATGAAAGGAGCTGAGAGTCTGCTGTTTGGAGCTCTGCCGCGCGACGTCGAAACATCGCCCTCACCCTGGCGAGGAGCAGCCTGGGCTCAACGGGTTTGATCAGATAGTCATCGGCGCCGAGCTCAAGCCCCAGGATCTGATCCATATCTTCATTGCAGGCCGTCATCATCATCACCGCTCCCTGATAACCGGGGCGAATGGTCCGACAGATTTCGAGTCCGTCAAGACCGGGAAGCATGATGTCCAACACCACCAGATCCGGTTTGAACTCCTTAATCGCTTGTTGCACCGTATCTCCCTGAGTATGAGCTTGGATCTGATAGCCATACTTCTCAAGGTAGGTTGTGATGAGTTGCGACAGATCGGAATCGTCTTCTACAAGTAAAATTCGTTTTGTCATCATAGATGTTTAATACTGGTTAAGAGCTAAATACCCACGCACGTTAAGTAATGGAGCTGGGTGAAAATTTAAAAATAAGTTACAGAGCATAATGAGATTGGTGAACTATTATGCTCTGTAAGGCCAATTTTTTAAAAAAACAGAGAAACTATAAGATTTGCAATTTATATCTAATGCCTGGTTTAAACTCAAACACTGGAGGTGCTATTATTTTATGAAATAAGTAAAGCATGACCAGGATGTGAAATTGTCTTTATGGTTTTTATTCGCCAATTGAGAGAAGATCATGTCATAAAATAAAACTGAGAGCAATCAGACAGGCGCAGTTCAAAGCGGGTTCAGAGTCAAGATATACAATATTCTGTTGTTTTTTAAAGTAGATACATTTTTCGATATTAAATTTATCGGTTTGTGACATCCCTGATGCCTGCTACTTGTCCACGGGATGCGGCTCCGCTGCTGGCTGGGAGTAACATTTGATCGGACTGTATTAATAACGGCAACTTCATTATAACTGCTTTGTGTTGTAGATGAACTAAGGCTTTTGCCTTAGTTTTATCGTTCTGGCTGGATAAGTCTGTTGAACTATTGCTATTCAGTGCTGCAATTAGTGATTCGATTGAAAACCTAATACCCATGAGGGAGTTGTGCCTTATCTCCTCTCAGGGTGGAGGTAAAAGATTTTACCTGAGATGGGCTAACGAGATCACAATAAAATATAAAAAGTCACACTGTGTCACCTACCATCAAATAATGATGGATTTGTCCATATAGCAGCTACTCAACTCGAAGTTGAGTAGACCACTGACACCTGACCCTAGGGTGTGCGGATATAGGAAGTTTTCAAATGCTATAGTGATACATGAAATCGATGTGAGAAGGTCATAAATCATCATAAAAAAGAAAAAATATACAGTGGAACAATCAAAGCACATTATGTATCTTTCCAGAGCTAGAAAAATTTAGGAACGGTCATTTATTATCTTAATAGCCACTATTTATCACCTGCTGAAGGGAAAGTGTTAGCAGCGCTAAGCTTTCTCTATCCAAGTGTTGGAACATGGCTATAGAGAATCATGGGTTATCAGAGGGCGAGCAATGAGTTATGTAGAAAGTCGCGGGAGCGTTATTTATGCCAATAGCCAAAAGAGATTTGCTATTGTCATCGAGCGCGATAAGAAAAGATATGTTCGGGTGAACTACCCCCGAGACAATGGCTTTCTCCCATCGTTCGGGGAGGAGGTATGCCTCAAATCAGTCAGCCATCATAGTGAGCTGTTCCTTGAGGAGCAATGATTCCGTCATCTGAATTGATGTTTATTAATAAATACTCACTGTGTTGACGCTGCCGATAGATGGCTCAAAGAGAGCGATTTAGGAAAAAGGGGGTTATTTACCAATAGGGCGTTGTTTCCTAAATCCGAGTCTGATAATTGACTTGTACCCATTCAGGCAGCTTGCTGCCTGACAGGCATACCAAGCCCGATCACTTTGTTTAAAGCTTTAACTCCGGCCAAGGCTTCCCCAACCTGACCGTTATAACAACGTAAGCTCAGCTGTGGAGAATTGAGCTGTTTGTAGCGAGACATTGCTGTTTCTGCTAACGAGCGCTGATGGTAGTCGTTGTCATGCTTCCATTGTGAAAGCTGCCCATTTTTAAGCGCTTCGACAGCTTCATTTCTGGGATGATCTCCTTTCCAGTAAGCTGCATTACTGCGGGGAGGAATCGTTGGTTTACAACCCTTTCTCTGTAACAGTGCATAGCAAGCCTCTGTATCGTATGCACCATCTGCTGAGACTTGCTGTATCTTGCGTCGTAGTGGGTTTAATAAGGTCGGCAACACCTCGTTATCTCCAACACTATCAAGGCTGACCTCGGCTGCTATGATTTCATGAGTTTGAGCATCAACAGCCAGGTGGAGCTTGCGCCAAACTCGGCGCTTTTCTTTTCCGTGCTTGCGCATTTTCCACTCTCCCTCACCGTGGATTTTGAGCCCTGTCCCATCAACGACCACGTGAGCAACAGGGCCTCGGCTGGGGCGGCGATATTTTATCTCAACGGTCTTCGCTCGTTTGCTGATACAGCTATAAGTCGGTGACTTAAGAGGAACATTCATGAGCTGAAAGACCGAATCAAGGAATCCTTGCAACCCCCTCAGTGGAAGGCTGAATACTCCTTTGAGCATCAACGCGGTTTCGATAGCGGTATCACTGAACGTGAAGCCTCTTCCTCTGTCGCCATGGTGCTCCTGACAATGCCAGTTTTTGACTGCATTCTCATCCAACCAGAAGGTGATCGAGCCACGCTTTACCAATGCTTTATTGTATTGAGACCAGTTCTTGATTTTGCCGTTGGATTTACCCATTTGAAGCTTCCCATCATGACGATGGGAGATCAGATCTTGCTCAAACCAAAAGGTTCCATCGATTTAGGAAACAACGCCTACCAATAGTCAAATTCGTGAGGCTATATCAGCGATGGTGGCAAGTTGTCATCACTGAGCGTGAAAAGTCCACGATTGACGACGGATGTTGATACTAGCGATTGTTTCGTGATGCGGGTTCGTTGCTAGAGCGTTTTCCGGATAAACCGGTTCATCTCATGAAAGCAGCTTTGACTTTTATCGCTGACTCGCAAGTCACATCCATGTTGCTCTACTGCAGCATCCTTGCTGCAGAAGGTCAGCTTAACAAAGCTCAAAGCAGCACTTGAACTTGAGGGGCGCGAATAATTACCCGGATTAAACCAAAAATGCTCTAAATAACTGTTCCTAACAGTAGGTCCCTGAGGCAGCTGTTGAATTGTGAATGAGCAGACCCTCTGCGTCAGGGGTGAAATGGTTTTAAGCCATTGAACGAGAGGTATGGATGCCGAACTGGGAAAGGCTATCAGGGATGATAGCCGATGTGGTGGAGCTTCCATGGATGGATTCATAGCGAGTCTGCTAGCACACATCAACAGATGTAGCAGTAATAGGAGCAACTATTTAGCCCGACCTCATGTTACGCTCTAGCCATAAAGAAGGGGTTAGCAGCTGGCAATCGAAAGGATAAACCGAGCACCTCCAAGTGGACTCTTTGTAACACTGACCTGCCCCCGGTGATGCTCAGCGATCATTTTGACAAAGCTGAGCCCCAGTCCCGATCCTCCCTTGGTAAAGTCCTGGTGCCGATCCAGCCGATAGAAGGGATCAAACAGATTATCCCAGTATTTTTTCGGGATGCCAGGACCATCATCATCAATGATGAACAGGGTCTGCTCGCCGAAACTCAGGATTTTCAGAAGGATCCGGCTTCGGGCATACTTTCGTGCATTTCCCAATAAATTCTGTAGGGCGACAAACATCAGTTTACGATCAAGGCAGGCACTCTGTGATCGACACTTAACTGAGAGGGTGAGTGAATCCGGCAGATCCCACAATTGAGCGACAAGTTTATCGATCCATTCTGCCAATCGGGTTGGTTCGCGGCTTAGAGGAATATCACAGCGACTGATCCGCCCATACTGGATAACGGCATCAATCATCGACTGCAACTCTTTAATGTTACGTTCGATCCCCTCCTGAAGCTCTGCCCTCAGCTGTGGGTCGTCCTCTTCACTCAGCATCGAGTTACGAAATTGCAGCCGGGCAAGTGGGGTCCGAAGCTCATGGGCTGCCGCATTGGTCATCGCTTTCCACCCCTGGACCATGGTCTCAATTTTTCCTGCCATCTGGTTAATCGAGTCGTGGAGAGGATTTAAAAGCGGGCTTTTTAGTTTGTCACACCTTGCGTTTAACTCTCCGCCAGCCAGGCGGGAGGTTGTGTGGTTCAGCTTGAGAAGGTCGCGAAAATGGTAGCGCAGGTACACACAGGTGGCGATAGTAAAGAGCAGTAGGCTGGAAAAAAGCCAAATAATGAGCAGATCGATCTGGCTATCCATCCATAGAGGCGTTGGGCGTTTTTTCTCAATCAGAGGGCCAACCTTCAGCGTTGCTCCCTGACCATCCGTGATGGTTAATGTGGATCTATCCTGCTTATCAATAGGGCAATCACCGACTTTGCCTTTGGGATAGATTTGAGTTGAATGAGAGTGAGAGCCGTTAGTCAGCTGAAATGGGAGATTATAGGTTCGTTGAAGTTCCTCCAATTTCTGTTGTCTGTGAGCGGATGGTAGATCATTCAACTGTTTAAAGATAACCGGAATATCTTTAGCTTTCAGTGTATTAGGCTGATCCGGGGAGCTGTGGTTACGGTAATACATGATAGCACCACCCATCAGCAGGGGGAGCAGAGTACAAAAGAGGACCAGTGCACCAAAGTGAGTCAATATACGCCGGGGGAGGTGACCAGCTTGTAGTCATCTGTTTCACAGCTCATCCTATATCTGCTCCAGATAACAGATATCCCTTGTTGCGTACGGTTTTTATTTCGAGAGGACAATCATGATGAGCTCCAAGGTTACGGCGCAGCCGTGATACCCTGGCATCAATGGTGCGATCGAGCCCATCAAATCCGGCTCCTCTTAGTTCTTGTCCCAGCTCATCTCGACTGAGGATCGTACCTGCGTTACGCGCCAGGATCAGAAGGAGATCAAACTCACCACAGGCAACTTCGATAGGGGTCTCACTGATGAAGACGGTCCGGTTTGCAGGGTTTATTTCAACAGGCCCAAATGACAGAACCTGATTACCCGAGGTTGACTTTGTCACGGGGCGGCGGCGAAACAGGGCGCGGATCCTTGCAAGCAGGAGTCTGGGCTGAACCGGTTTTACCAGGTAATCATCGGCCCCGAGCTCCAATCCAAGGATCTGATCCATATCTTCATCACAAGCCGTCATCATGATAATCGCACCATCGAACGCAGGACGAATGCTGCGGCACACCTCTAGTCCATCAAGGCCGGGAAGCATGATATCCAACAGGATCAAATCCGGATTGTACTGCCTGATCGCCTGAGAAACTGTATCTCCCTGTGTATGACACTGCACCTGATAATCATACTTAGACAGATAGCTTGTGATGAGCTGCGAGAGGTCGGCATCATCTTCAACGAGCAAAATTTTTGTCGTCATCAAAACTCCTTATGATTCAGACGGAAAAATGAGATTAGGTCGTCCTTAAACTGGAGGCTCAATAGAGCATTTTATTCATGTCAGAACAGGGTGCTCCCGAATCAAAAGCAGTTGACTGAGGAGGTGGTGATGACTCAAGAGAAGATAGATGACTCTGGTTGAGCTAAGGCTGTGACTGGTTTAGCTCAACAGGTTTCCTGATTTTTCCCTTCTGGCCCTGTCGCACATGGTTGTGTAGCGCCTATTTTATCTGTAGAACATCAAAATCCTTTGGTTTATCTCTGTCTCTTCTTCAGACGTCTGCTGCCAGCAATACCTTTGACGGCATTAAGGCGTTATTTCTGTACGCCATCTGTCAAGTATGAAAATTAGATGAGAATCGTGACACAAAATAATGCTATCGGCAATCTTGGCTTGAGGCGGAACCAGCTATGTAACACAGGTTGGCTGATTCAAGACGGGAGAGTTGTAAATAATGCGAAGACTCATTTGGAGTGATTTATTTAAATTCAGGGAGGCATATGAATAAAACCTGTACGAAATAAAGGATATTCTTTTCTAATTCGGAGGGATGTTAATAAACTGTTATTGGTTGGGTGTTCCGAATTATTCTCTATTCAGGCATCTGAGGAAACACTCTGTAACATTCAGCATGTACGGTCACAAATAATAGGTGGTAGTCACGAACTATCATTTTGGGATCTGGTGTACATAAAATTAATTATATGAAAACTTGGATAAGGTGCTGCGATGTTCATCCACAAATAAATTAATGATTCAATCAGTCAGGGAAAGGACAGCAGAAGCCTTAGTCCCCTTGAGGTTATGGCTTCGCCTAGTGTTCTGCCTTATCTGTCGGGTTGAAACGCTTCTGCGATATATTCTCGGTTAGCTTATCCCCATATGTAAGATAGATGATGTCGTATCAGGCAGATAATGGTAGAAGATACTCATTTAAGAATAATTCTCGTCACAAACGATAAAATACGACCATAAAAAAGCAAAAATATATTATGGAATGTGAAAAATCACTTATGTATATTGTGTCTCGTTAAATGCACACTTGAGTACTGCTTATTAAGCTTATCGCTAATGTGACAAGGTGTGACAGAGAGTCAGATTGGGCTGTTTATTAAAGCCAATACCCATGATTCATTAAATGTCAGATGTTTGATATTTTAGCTCAATGGATTGATGTTCTCTTATGCTGTCCTGATATTATGGAAAATGATTATGGATAATTATGAATTTATAGGGTGCCACAATGAATCCAGGAAAAAAGATTGGCCGTGTTATCTACGCCAATAGCCAGAAAAGATTTGCGATTGTCATGGATAATGACAACAGCAAATATGTCAGGGTCAATTATAAAAGAGGATTTACACCCTCTTTTGGGGAAAGTCTCTGTATGAACTCTATCAGTCATCACAGCAAAGAGTTGCGTAACGATGAGTTGAGATATCAGAGATAATTTCCTGAACATTTTTTAATTAATATTTCGGATTAATAAGACAAAAACTTCTGGGTATCTTCTAAGGAAGATATACGGGGTGCTTGTCTTTGGAAACCAGCGAGAAGATATAACCTTCATCTAAGGAGTAATATTGTGGGCGATAATGACGTTGTAGTATTGGATGCAGCAAGAACCGCTGTGGGTGCTTTCGGTGGAAGCCTGTCAGGTGTTGCCGCCACTCGTCTTGGATCAACAGTAATCAAGTCGCTGTTAGAAAGAAATAACATAAATCCAAATGACGTCGATGAAGTCATTCTTGGTCAGGTCCTCACCGCAGGTTGTGGGCAAAATCCTGCGCGTCAAACAACCATTGAAGCGGGTCTTCCTGAGCGGGTTAGCGCCCTCACGATTAATAAGGTCTGTGGCTCCGGACTTAAGTCACTGCAACTGGCTTATCAAGCGATTAAAAATGGTGATGCGGATCTGGTCATTGCCGGTGGTCAGGAAAATATGAGTCTGGCTCCCCACCTGGCTCCAAACTCAAGAACGGGTGTCAAAATGGGCAACTGGTCTCTTGAGGACAGCATGATTAAAGACGGGCTGTGGGATGCGTTTAACGACTATCACATGGGTCAGACTGCAGAAAATATTGCAGAGAAATATGGGATCTCTCGTGAAGAGCAGGATGAGTTTGCTTACCTGTCTCAGATGAAGGCTGCCAAAGCACTGCAGACCAATCGTTTCTCTTCAGAGATTGTTCCGGTTGAAATTCCAAGAAAACGCAAAGAACCGCTTGTGTTTAATGAGGATGAATTCCCCCGTGTAGAGACTACTCAGGAAGGTCTTTCCAAGCTGCGCCCCTGTTTCAAAAAAGATGGCAGTGTTACGGCGGGCAACGCATCCGGCGTCAATGATGGTGCTGCTATGGTGATTCTGGCATCTGCTCAGAAAGCCAAAGAGCTTGGCCTTGCACCCATGGCTAAATTCACTGGTTTCGCGACGGCAGGTGTTGATCCGAAAATCATGGGCACCGGACCGATTCAGGCATCTCGCAAGGTGCTAGATAAGGCGCAGTGGGGAATCAACGAACTTGATCTGATCGAGTCAAATGAAGCATTTGCAGCCCAGGCAATCTCAGTCAACCGCGAAATGGGGTGGGATCTGGCGAAGGTTAATGTCAATGGCGGTGCCATTGCACTGGGACACCCAATCGGTGCTTCCGGAACCCGGATCTTTGTTTCTCTGCTTCATGAGATGAAGCGTCAGGACCTGAAAAAGGGACTGGCAACCCTGTGTATTGGTGGAGGAATGGGCATCGCGGCAACGGTTGAGATGCTGTAATCACTTCGCAGTTTTAATAGACATATTTTGACAATAATCGCCCGCCTGGCGGGCCTGATGTTAAGGATTTGAAGATGTTAAAGTCGCTCCAAACTTTCGTTGAACTTGCAAAAGCTAAAACTGGCAAAAAGATTGCTGTCGCTGCCGCCGAAGATAAAACCACGCTGCAGGCGCTTAAAAGAATTGTTGAAGAGGGGATCGCGACTCCGATTCTGGTGGGTGATGAACAGAAGATTCAGCAAATCTGTAATGAGATCGATTTTGATATTCGCAGCTTCCAGCTGATTGATGTCAAAGTCCCATTCAAAGCGTGTCAAAAAGCGGTTGAGCTGGTTCGTGAAGGTGAAGCGGACGTTCTGACTCGCGGCCTTCTGAGCACTCCGGATTACCTGAGACCGATTCTGAATAAAGAGAAGGGTCTGAAAAATGCGCGCCTGGTTTCCCATGCAGCATTTCTCGAGATGCCAACCTATCACAAGGTGTTTGCTTTCACTGACTCAGGGATCAACATCGCGCCGGATGTCAATGACAAGGCTTTGATGATCCAAAACTGCGTCAAAGTATTCCACAGCGTGGGAATCGACAATCCAAAAGTATCCGTCATGGCTGCGACTGAAGGGGTTAAAACTGCGATGCCATCGACCATTGATGCTGCGATCCTGACTCAGATGAACCGTCGTGGTGGTATTAAAGGTTGTGTTGTTGACGGGCCTTTGTCTGTTGACCTGACATTCAGCAAAGAGTCTGTTGAGCATAAGGGAATGGAGACTCCGGTGGGTGGTGATGCAGATCTTATCCTGCTGCCGGATATCAATGCCGCGAACGCTTTCTATAAGTCCTGTACTTTCCTGGGTGGCGCTAAAGGTGCGAGCTTTATCATGGGAACCATGGCACCGATCGACTTCCCATCACGCTCTGACTCAATTGAAACCAAGTTCTACTCTATGGCTTGCGTTGTAGCGCAAACTAAGTAAGGGGTGATGATGAAAATCTTAGCGATCAACCCGGGTGGCATGTCGACCAAAATCGCAGTTTATGAAAATGAACAGGAGCTATTTTGCAGGTCGATCAATCACTCTATGGATGAACTGGCTCCTTTTGAGAAGATTGCCGATCAAAAAGCATATCGTAAGCAGTTGATTCTTGAAGCCCTGAAAGAGGAAGGGTTAGAGCTCAACGAGATCGATCAGTTCGTCGGCCGTGGCGGCATGGTGCGAAACCTTCAGAGCGGTGTTTATCGGATCAATGAGGCTTATCTCAAGGATGCCTCTGTCGGTCTGAATGGTCAGCACGCTTCGAATCTGGGCGGGATCCTGGCCGATGAGTTGGCCAAAGAGGTGTCTGCTGACAAAGTCGCCTACACCGTTGATCCTGTCATGGTTGATGAGTATGAGGAGATTGCAAAATTCTCCGGTATGGCTGATATCTCCAGGGTTCGTAGCTTCCATGCGCTGAATCAGAAAGCTGTTGCGACGCGTTATGCCAAAGAGCAGAACAAGTCGACCGAAGAGTTAAACCTGATTGTGGCTCACCTGGGAAGCGGGATCAGCATTGGTGCGCACAAGGCCGGCCGTATTGTTGATGTGAACTCTGCTCTGGGTGGTGATGGTCCCTTCTCACCTGAGCGTGCCGGTGGTGTGCCACCTCTGGCTTTGATCGATATGTGCTTCTCCGGTAAGTACAGCTACCAGGAAGTTTATAAGAAGCTGATTGGTGAAGGCGGAGTCTACAGCTACCTGGAAACCAAGGATATGCGTGAAGTAGAAAGCCGTGCGCTGGAAGGTGATGTAAAGGCAAATCAGATCTTTGAGGCGATGGCCTACCAGGTTGCCAAAGAGATCGGTGGTTGTGCCGTTGCCTTGTCCGGTAAGGTGGATGCAATCTTGCTGACCGGCAGCATTGCCCACTCAGGCCTTCTCACCGATTGGATCTCCAGCCGGGTACAGTTCATTACACCTGAGGTAGTGATCTATCCGGGTGAGGATGAGATGCAGGCACTGTGTCAGGGGACTTATGATGCGCTGCGTGGATTAAGACCAATTCTGGACTATTAAAATATAAACAGATTGGGGAGCCAAAAACGTAAGGTTTTTGGCTCGTTATATGATCAATCTGTTGAGTACAGAAGGAATGTTTCAGCTCATGAAAGAAAGCAGATACATTTTTATGGTTAAAGATAATGTGACCATGGCACAGTCTCTGGACGATCATGATGCTGGGGATATTGTGATTAGTCTGCTACACCAGGGTTTTACTGTATCTCCCTATCAAGTCAATGCTGTTGATGGAAAAAAGGCCCTTTCCATCATGGAGTCGCAGAGAGTTTCAAAACCTCACCAAACCAGTAACTATCCATGGTTTGGAATTACTCCATATGCCATTGCTAATTATTATGAATAAAAGATTCATCAGGAAGTATTATGGAAACTAAGCCGAGTAAATATCCATTCGAGATGCCTGTACAGCAGGGAAATCCAGCCTATACGGTTGCGCCGAATCGATTCGTGGATCGTGAATATTTCATTATTACCTATGAAACAGATCCAGATGCACTGGCCCGTATCTTACCACCGGGGCTGGAAGCGCCGGAGCCTCTGGTTAAGTATGAATTTATGCGGATGCCAAACTCAAGCGGCTTTGGAGATTTTAATGAGTCGGGGCAGGTGATCCCTGTGACTTTCGAGGGACAGCCAGGAACCTATGTGCACTCGATGTTTTTGGATTGCCATCCGCCGATCGCCGGGGGCCGCGAGATCTGGGGCTTTCCTAAGAAACTGGGTGCACCAAAACTGGAAGTAGACGGTGATACCCTGCTCGGCACCCTGGACTATGGCAAAACCCGGGTTGCGACAGGCACCATGGGCTTTAAGTTTGAAGAGCTGGATAAACTGGCGGTTCAGGAGGCTCTGGGGGTCAGAACTTCCTGGTTAAGTCGATCCCACATGTGGATGGAACACCAGCCATCTGCCAGCTGGTTCGTTACCAGATGACAGATATTCAGGTGAAGTGGGCTTATACAGGGCCGGCGGCGCTGGAGTTGCATGCCCATGCGATGGCTCCGGTGAATGAATTACCGATTAAAAGAGTTGTTTCGGCATCTCACTTTATCGCGGATTTGACCCTGCCTTATGGAGAGGTTGCAATCGATTATCTTAACCATGATAGATAATTAATAGCCTTTCTTTCATTGTGATGAATCAACCCTTGTAATTCACCGAGTGCAGGGGTTGATTTAATTTTATTGCAGATGAACTAACAGGACCTTCCAGATTGTGTATAGATTACTGATTTTTCTATGAGTAATCTATAGATTATTGAATAAAAACAATAAAAATATGTAGTTCTAAATATAGCATATAGGAATTTACCATGTTTGATTTGGCCGGAAAGGTCGTAATTATCACTGGCGGAGCCAGGGGGATTGGCCGGGGAATCGCAGAGACTTTTGCACGACATGGCGCAAATACTGTCATTGCAGACCTTAATTTAGGAGAGGCCGAAGATCTTGCTGCCATGATTACCAGTGAAACCGGTAATCTATCTCTGGGTCTGCGTCTGAATGTTGAGAGCGAGGAGATGATTAAATATGTGGTTGAAAGAGCGATGATCACATTCGGTCAAATTGACATTCTTGTTAATAATGCTGGCATACAGACGATATCACCCGTTGAGGAGTTTGAACTTGAATCCTGGAATAAAATGATAAATGTTCACTTGACAGGAAGTTTCTTAATCTCTAAATACTGCATGCAACAGATGATTAAGTCTGCTAGCAGCGGAAAGATAATTACCATCGGATCTGTTCACTCTGTATGCGCCTCTGAAAATAAATCTGCCTATGTTTCAGCAAAGCATGCCCAGCTAGGTCTCACCCGATCTCTGGCAGTAGAGGGAGGAAAGCACAATATTACTGCGAACCTTATTGCCCCCGGATATGTGTGGACCGATCTCGTGAGGCAACAGATCCCACTTCGCGCTGCAGCAGAGAATTTGAGTGAGTCAGAAGTAAAGGCTTCAATGCTTAAAGATACGGTTGATGGTGAGTTTTCAACAATTGATGATATTGCAAATACAGCACTGTTTTTTGCAACATTTTCTGGCAATGCCCTGACGGGGCAGTCGCTGATTGTTTCTCATGGCTGGAACATGCAGTAGTTATTTCGAGCCTTTTACAATGCAATAGGCGCTAACCTGAGGCTTATTGGTTTATCCGCCAGTTTCCTTTAGATAATTTATCTCGATAAGCCATAGATAAATGCGCAGATACTTATTGCTTTATTATTAATATCAGGCAAGTGAGAAATTATAGAATAAGTCCCTACAGTATTCAGTTAAAGAATCTTTCAGCAGATATATTGCTGGGGGAAATAAATAGTTCACTGCTAAATTAAGATAAGAGGAAATAATCATGGAGAGATACCCCATTCCCGAAAGAATTCGTCAGGTAGCACACATCTCAAGCTTGGCGGAATATCAGCAGATGTACAAAGAGAGTATTAATGAGCCTGAAAAATTTTGGGGAACATTGGCTCGCAGTCACCTGGAGTGGATCCACCCCTTCAAGCAGGTCAAAAATGAGGTGATGGAGGAGGGACTTTTTTCCTGGTTCCTCGAGGGGCAGCTCAACGTCTGTTACAACTGTGTCGACCGTCACCTGCAGGACAAAGCGGATCAACCTGCCATCATCTGGGAGGGCAATGAGCCGGATGAAGGTCGAACCATCACCTACCAGGAGCTGCACCGGGAAGTCTGCCGAATGGCAAATGCCCTGAAAAAGCGTGGGATCCGCAAAGGTGACTGTGTTGCTATCTATATGCCGATGATCCCGGAAGCAACCATCGCCATGTTGGCCTGTGCGAGGATTGGTGCCGTGCATATGGTGGTGTTTGCCGGGTTCAGTGCTGAGGCGCTGCGCGATCGGATCCTCAACGCCAATGCCAAACTTCTGATCACCGCCGATGAAGGGTCAGGGGGCCAAAAAGGATCCCCCTGAAGCGGACGGCAGATGAAGCGGTTGCGGCCTGTCCCGGCGTGCATACTCTATTTGTCGCACGCCGTACCGGTGCCCAGATCGGAATGCTGCATGGTCGTGACTTTTACCTGGATGAGGTGATGCGGGCCGAGCGTCCATACTGCCCCTGTGAGCCGATGGATAGTGAGGCCCCGCTATTTCTGCTTTATACTTCCGGGAGTACCGGAGCCCCGAAGGGGATCATGCATACCACTGCAGGCTACCTGCTCTACGCCTCGGTGACCCACCAGTATGTTTTTGATTACCACCCGGGAGAGATCTATGCCTGCCTGGCAGATATCGGCTGGATCACCGGACACAGTTATGTGGTCTACGGGCCCCTTGCCAACGGGGCAACCACTGTCATGTTCGAAAGCCTGCCGACCTATCCTGATCCGGGCCGCTACTGGGACATGGTAGAGCGCCATAAGATCAATATTTTCTATACGGCTCCGACCTCACTGCGTACCGTTGCCAAGCACGGCGATCAGTGGTTAGAGGGCTATGATCGCTCATCACTGCGGATTTTGGGTACGGTCGGAGAGCCTATCGATCAGGAGACCTGGCGTTGGTATCATGAAGCGATCGGTCAGCAACGTTGCGCCATTGTGGATACCTGGTGGCAGACCGAGTGCGGCGGGATTATGATCTCGCCACTGCCAGGAGTGACCGAGAGTAAGCCGGGCTCAGCTGCCCATCCTTTCTTCGGAGTTGATCCTGTGATCCTGGGGAGGAGGGTAAACCCATGATAGGCCCCGACTGTCAGGGAGAGCTTGCGATCCGCAAGAGCTGGCCGGGAATTGCCCGGACCATCTATGGGGATCATCAGCGCTACACAAGTGCGTATTTTAACAACCACTGTGGTTATTTTTATACCGGTGATGGAGCCTACCGGGATAAGGATGGCTATTACTGGATCACCGGAAGGGTAGATGATGTCATCAATGTGTCGGGGCATCGCATCGGCAGTGCCGAGGTTGAGAGCGCGCTGACCAATCATCCGGCCTGTGCCGAGGCGGCTGTGGTGGATATTCCGCACCCGATCAAGGGGCAGAGCCTGTTCGCCTTTGTGATCCTCAAAGAGGGTTACGCCATGAGTGATAACCTGATCGGGGAGCTTAAAAACGAGGTGCGTCATCACATCGGGCCGATAGCCACCCCGGATGAGATCCTGATCGTCCCGGATCTTCCAAAAACCCGCTCCGGTAAGATCATGCGTCGGGTGCTCCGCAAGATCGCGATGATGGAGGGGGATCAACTGGGCGATATCTCAGCACTAGCCAACCCGGCGATGCTTGATACCCTGATCGCACTTCGTGAGGCGGATCAACACTCCAATTAACTGAGCACAGAAGCAGGTTGTTAATTAAATTGCGGGAGCCTTTGGCTCCCGTTTTGATTTTGGCTTATGCTGTTCAGGGTGAGGAGGCATCATGAAATTATCTTTGTTGACACTGAATCTACACGGCCACCAGGAAGCCGATCCCATCGAAAATTTTCGGGAGATAGCACGCTATATCCATGAGCAGGAGATCGACCTGATTGCATTTCAGGAAGCCTCGCAGCTTCGCCAGGCAGAGGAGGTTACGGGAGAGATTTTTGAAGATAATCCCCTTACCGTCATCTGTGATTATCTCAGGGAGCGGGGAAAAGAGTATGAGAGTGTCTGGGCGTTTTCACACTTTAGTTATCAGCAGATGTATCAGGAGGGCGTAGCTATCCTAAGCCGCTTCCCGATCACCGCACGCGAAGAGCGCTATATCTCCCGCTCCTGTGATCCGACCTTTACCCGCAGCCGAAAAATCGCCAGAGCCAGGGTTGATATTCATGGAATCTCGGTTGATCTCTATTCATGTCATCTGGGCTGGTACGACTGTCCGAATGAGCCCTTTAGTTTTCAGTGGCGCCAGCTGGACTCCTGGGTGAAGGAGCAGCCGGATCGAGCCCTGTTGCTAGGTGACTTTAACAATGATGCCGGAACTCCCGGCTATCGGGAGCTGGTCGAAAGTGGCTATCAGGACTGTTACCCACTGGGCTCAAATCAGCCGGGCTTCACGGTCGATAAGGCGATCGACGGCTGGAAGGATAACCAGAAATCCTTACGTATCGATTATATCTTTGCCAACTGGCCCGTCAGGGTCGAGAGCTCTGAGGTAGTGTTCAGCGATCCCATGCTTTCGGATCACAAAGGGGTGAGAGTAGATATTCGGATCTAGGCTCTGCTCCCTGATGTTGTTTCGACTTCCACTACAGTATTACCTGGTTGAGCTTCGACAGTAACGACTCATCTTTTGTCGATGCAAAACAGTATTATTCAGATAAATCAATAGATTGAGTGCATACCCTTGGAAACATCAGCATTGGGTGGATTTCTCTGTCATTGCATTTTTGATTAAACCCCCTATAATCGCGCTCAAATTTTTTGAGCCAATTTGCGCTCTGCCACTCTGAGCGGCGACTGATTAACAGCAATCACAGCAGGATAACGACCTTACGCAGGTGCTATCCAATTGTCGCTCCGGTGAGGACTCCCATTCAGCGAGCCCGTTACCGCCCGATACAATCAGGAATATGCTATGAAAACGAACTCTGAACTGGTGTACCAGCTCAATGATCGACCACCATTGCCAGAAACTCTGTTTGCTGCCATGCAGCATCTGCTGGCGATGTTTGTTGCCGTGATTACCCCGTCACTGATAATCTGCCAGTCATTGGGGGTGCCTGCTCAGCAGACCAGCACTATTATCAGCATGTCCCTGTTTGCCTCCGGGATCTCCTCATTCATTCAAATTCGCACCTTTGGCCCGATAGGCTCCGGCCTGTTGTCGGTACAGGGCACAAGCTTCAATTTCTTAGGGCCGATTATCGGAGCTGGCTTGTCGCTCAAAGCGGGTGGCGCCGAGCTACCCACCATGATGGCGGCTATCTTCGGCACCATAGTGGTGGCATCATTTGCTGAAATCCTGCTCTCCCGGGTCCTTGAGTATGCTCAACGTATTATTACTCCGTTGGTTTCGGGGATCGTGGTTACTCTGATCGGTCTGACACTTATTCAGGTGGGCCTGGTGTCAATGGGCGGCGGCTATTCGGCCCTTAAGGATGGTAGCTTCGGTAGCCTCGACAAGTTAGCCCTGGCAGGCCTGGTGCTCGGACTCATAGTGCTGCTCAATCGCTCTAAAAACTCCTATATTCGCGTTGCCTCAATCGTGATCGCTATGTTGGTAGGCTACCTTGCGGCCTACCTGATGGGGATGGTCGATACCAGCCCGGTGCAGGGCCATCAGTGGTTTGCCCTGCCGGTGCCGATGCAGTTTGGCTTAAGTTTTGACTGGTCGCTGTTTATCCCGCTGGTGTTGATCTTTCTCGTCACTGCTCTGGAGGCGATCGGTGATATCACTGCGACATCGGAAGTCTCGGGTCAGCCGGTCAAGGGCCCTGTCTACCTCAAGCGGATCAAGGGTGGGGTATTGGCCGATGGACTGAACTCGGCCCTGGCCGCACTGTTTAACAGCTTTCCGAATTCGACCTTTAGCCAGAATAATGGCGTGATAATGCTGACCGGTGTTGCCAGTCGCTACGTGGGCTACTTCATCTCCGGTATGCTGATCCTGCTAGGCCTGTTCGCGGGAGTCGCGCAGTTTGTTCAGGGAATTCCCGAGCCGGTGTTAGGTGGTGCGACCATAGTGATGTTTGGCACTATCGCGGCGGCCGGGGTGCGTATTATCTCCCGGGTTGAACTGGATCGCCGGGCCATCCTGATCATGGCGCTCTCTTTCTCCATGGGCCTTGGGGTTTCCCAGAAACCGGAAATTCTGCAGTTTATGCCTGAGTTCATTAAAAGCATCTTCTCATCCGGGGTTGCCGCCGGGGGATCACCGCCATTGTGCTGAATTTACCTCAGATCTGCATAAGCTCTTCCTTTTCAAGCCGAGACATTCGGATGCTCGGCTTCTTTTCCTGGAAGGTATATGCAATGAGGCCAGCAAGGAGATTCACCATAAAGCTGACGCAGCTACGATGCCGTGAGTGTTCTATCTGAGAGATGTTCTTCAGCTGATCAAAGACGGTTTCAATGATGAAGCGTTTGCGAAGCATCAGCTTATCCCATAGCCGCATCAACTTTGGTTTCATATTCTTCCTGATGCTGGTAATTAATGTGACCCCTTGGTCTGCCAGCTCTTCTGCAAGTGGTCCTGAAATATAGCCTTTATCTCCATAGAGTGAACCCCAGAGCTGCTCGCACATTTCAGGAAGAGGAGTTCTGTCATCAACATTGGCTGGGGTTAATTTGACCGAGATAACACCACCTTGATCATTGATGATAAGGTGCAATTTAAATCCATAAAACCACCCCATGGTTCCTTTGCCACGCTTGGCAGCACCTTCAAATACTTGATGTCGAGGGATGCGAAGGTTATGGCAAACCTGAAGTTTTGTTGAGTCGACGAATGCAATCCCAGTAGGTTTTGCTTGTCTGTGGGTGAGATAGGAGCACAAAGGGACAAGGGTCGTTTGCATCAATTTCAACATCCGGGTGTAACTCACCAGGCCGGGGAACTCGCTTTTCCAGTACTTACATACGAACTGAAGATAATAGGATTTAAAGTCTCGGAATCCCAAACGATGGAATGCGATGACGATGGTCATCACTTCACTGACAGCCAGGCGAGAGGGTCTGTTCCGCTGCTTCACACCTAAGGAGATCTGCTGTTTTTGCCAAGCGGGTAGAAAGACCTGACAGAAATCATCGACATCAACGAAAATAGCTTCTAAATTGATCATGCCCAAGCTCCTTGGCGATTGATGGTTCTGGACAAACGATCAGATCGCAGCTTGGGCTTTTAGTTCCCCTCTTATGCGCAGCTCAGGTTGAATTTGTTTCTGCCCGAGGTGAAGACGCGGGAGGAGAGTGTACTCGAAAGGAGCGGGGAGCAAGCGGCAGAGCCTGCTCCCGAATGCTCAGAACAGCAAAAGTCCGATGCTAAATGTTGTGCTGGCTGAAGATCCAATGCTCAAACAGCAAGATACTCTGAGCGGTTTGCCACTTAGAAAATCACTCTGTTTTGGGTAGCCCACGGCTTAAGCCACAGAAAACCTCATGCTATGGATGGCAAAGGGCCATGCTAGGTCTGGCACCGGAAAACTCTAAGGGCCATGCCTTTGCTGCTCATCGGGCTGAAAATCTGCCACCATTAAACAAATTGCCCTCACAGTGAAACATTTGTGTGCTGGCCATGGTACTTGGCAGCGGGATGTTGTTGGCGCCCCAAGGCTCTCAGGGTGAGCGCATTTCGTCAAGCAACCGGCGACAGTGGGCTAAGGCGCCGGCTAAGGCATCGAGGCGTAACGGATGTGTTGGGAGTTGCCGGCGCTCTTCAAGGATCTGGGTGTAATTTTGCAGCGCTCTTTCCAGCTCCGATACAGTCAGTGACTCACACGCCTTGGTTAATTGCTCCCTATCTAAAAATACCTGAGCATAATCGATCATGGATTCTCCTGAATCTCTTCGTTAACTCTCCCTAATTATTACTGCTCAATTCAGCTTCGCCAGTATCGATATCTCTCATTTGCGCATTCTTCCTGAAAGATTTGGCCATACCCTGTGGGCTGAGAGATCTGTCCAGGGCACTTAACAGTCGTTAGACGGGTAAACGCAATCTTGAGCCTAAATGCTGGCAACTGAGCCTCTGTCTATTATGGTCGGCTCATAATGTGTGCGCTTCGATTGTGGGTTGATCAGGAGCTCGGTCGCGGTTTTTGCCATCGCCGCAATAGGAAAGTGAACACTGGTCAATTTGGGTGAGACGAAGGCGGCCCGTTCACCACTGTCGTAGCAGATGAGTGAGATATCCCCGGGAATCGTTAATCCGGCCTTGGCGATCGCCAGCAGGGCTCCAACCGCCATCTCTTCATTGCAGCAATAGAGTGCCGTCATCTCTGTGCCCTGCTCAAGAATACGGCAGCAGGCGTCATAACCACTCAGTAGGTCATATTCGCCAAACTGGTGAGCCGCTGGCTCGAGTCCGGCTTGCTGCATCGCATCAATAAAGCCCTGGGTGCGCTGTTGACTCGAGGTTCGAGATTGTGGCCCGCTGATACAGGCTATGTGACGATGACCCGCCTTGAGGAGGCTTTGGGTCGCCATTTGGCTGGCTTTTTGATGATCAAAGGCCACGCAGCGATGTTCGAGCCCCGTAACTTGGCGATCCAGCAGGATAAAAGAGTATTCTTCATCGGCCAATGCCAGGAGCTTTTCATCACTGATACTTCTGACATGCAGGATCAACCCATCACAATTAAGGTTATAAAGCTTGCGGATGGCGGTAAGCTCATTGGCTTCGCTTCCACCCCCCTGAGTTACCAGTAACTGCTTGTAATGCCTGTTGGCTTCGTTCTGCACATTGTCCATCAGCATGCCGAAAAAGCCCCCCAGGTAGGAGGTGGTGACCAGGCCCAGGGTTTGACTTTGACGGGATGCTAATGAGCGTGCCGAAGGGTTCGGTGCGTAACCCAGCTCGGCGATGGAGCGCTCGATCTTGAGGCGAGTCTTGTCGCGGACTTTGCTGTCGCGATTGATGACTCGCGATACGGTGGCTCTTGAAACGCCTGCATGTGTGGCTACATCTTCCAGTGTGATCATGGCTGAATACTCTCCAACAGGGGATCGCTATCCGCCACAACAATCCCTTCTTATTCTTAAAATTGAGGAAGATACTGGCGGTTGCTGGCCAGTATATCCTCCCATAGTGGCTTTATCATCTGTGAATCACCAATCAATGGGTTGCTCATCAGGGCCAGTAGGGCTGCTTGTTCACTGCCATGAACCGCAGACTCTATGGTGAGTCGCTCAAAGGCTTTAACTTGCTGGGTCAGGCCATTCATCGCATCGGGGAGAGGACCAAAGGTCAGGGGATGGGCTCCCTGACTATTGACAATGCAATCCGTCTCTATCACGGCATCATCGGGAAGATCTGAGATAGCCCCGTTATTTCGGGTATTCACCACCAGACGGCTGCCAAGGTTGTTGTGAATCGCACAGATGAGCTCGATGGCGACCTCGGAGTAAAAAGAGCCGCCGCGCAGGCTGAGCTGTGCTGGCTTTTGATCCAGCGTCGGATCCTGATAGAGGCTAAACAGCTCCTGTTCGACCCGCATCACCTGTTCGGCGCGGGTTCCCAGATCGGATGCTTCTCGCATTTCATCCTCAAGCATGCTGCGTGTCTGGTAGTAGTAGCGATGGTAGGGGCAGGGGATCGCTCCTAGTGCCCGCAGAAACTCAGGTGACCAGGGCTGCTCCCGGATGTTATTCATCGTCAGGGCCGCACCATTGCAAAGCATCTCGATGACTTGCCTTGTTACATCCTTACCCTGACAGAGGACTTTATGGGCCCACACCATATGATTCAGCCCCGCAAAGTTCACCTGCAGATCTTTGATATCGACTTGTAGCATGTTGGCTATCATATGCGTCATGGTGACGGGGACATTACACAGGCCGATTATTTTGGCCTTGCTATAGCGAGACACGGCTTCGGTGACCATGCCGGCCGGATTGGTAAAATTGATGATCCAGGCATCGGGCGCCAACAGCTCGACTTTTCGGGCAATATCCAGCATCACCGGAATGGTGCGAAGGGCCTTGGCAAAGCCGCCAATCCCGACAGTCTCCTGGCCGAGTAACCCATGTTTCAGGCCGAGGCGTTCATCACAGGCCCGGGCCTGTAGCTGGCCTACCCTGAACTGAGTCAATACATAACTGGCGTCCCGGATGGCATCCTCGGCGGCAAAATGCACGCTGACAACCACATGGGAGAGCTTGTTTTTCTCCAGCATTCTTCGGGTCAGGCCGGCAATAATCTCAACCTTGTGGTGACCCGGCTCAATATCGACCAGGGCAATTTCATGCAAAGGGAGCTGCTGCCAGCGCAAAATGATCCCTTCAATCAGCTCAGGGGTGTAGCTGCTACCCCCTCCGATAATGGCTATTTTTGCGGTTTGCATTGCGATGACCTCACAGGTTTTGGGTGCGACGATAAAGTTCGATGAAATCCTGGGCCAGATCCTGGATCAGCATGGCATTCATCAGGTGATCCTGAGCATGCACAACAATCAGGCTAACCTTGAGTTTGCCTTCGCCTTCATCAAGGCCGATGAGGCGGGTTTGTATTGTGTGGGCCTCATTGATCGCTTGTTTAGCCTGGTTCAGCATCAGCTGAGCCTGCTCAAAGTTACTCTTGCGTGCCTGGCCAATCGCCATCAGGGCCGCGCTTCTGGCACTACCGGCATTGACCAGCAGTTCCATGACGATCGCTTCAATATCCAGATCTGTATCTGGGGCGGTTTGTTGTATATCCATCATTGCTCCTTGGGGTTAGGTTTCAGGATTGAGCAGATGCCGGCTCGGCATCAACAACCTGGGAAGATTGGATCTCTTGCTCAACCAGTTGCTTTTCGTAGGCCTTGAAGAAGGGGTACCAGAGCAGTCCATCGATAAGCATGATGAGGATCACCAGGACAAAGGCACGATAGTCCCAGGCCGCAGAGATCATGGCTCCAATGGGGGCGGGAGTGGTCCAAGGGGCCATGGCGATCATATCCTGTACCAGGTTGAGGTGCATCGCGGCATAGGCCAGGGTGGCATTCACCATGGGGACTAAAACCAGCGGGAAAAACAGCAGCGGATTCATCACCACAGGTGATCCAAAAATAAGCGGTTCATTTATATTGAACAGGGCCGGGACAATGCTGAGCTTACCTATGGTCCGTAGGTGGATAGAGCGGCTGCGTTGGTAGAGAAAGGCCAGCATCAGTGTCGAACCCGAGCCGCCGATACAGATGTAGAAGGACCAGTAAGGGGCGGTCATCACCTGGGTTGCATCTAAGCCCTTAGAGATGAGTGCCGCATTGGTTGCCAGATTAGCCATGAAAATTGGATTGAGTAATCCGGTGACAATATTGTCGCCATGAATACCGGCAAACCACAACAGATTGGCAATGAGGACGGCAAGTAAGATTGCTGGCAGGGTATCCCCATGGCCACAAGGGGTTGGAAAACGTGCATGATTGCCGCAGGGAGTAAGATACCGTACTGGCTCTGTAGAAGCAGACTGACCGGATAGACGGTCAACATGATCCCGATCACCGGATAAAGCAGCTCAAAGGAGCGGGCAATCGCGGGCGGAACCTGCTCAGGCATCCGCAGGGTAATATTATATTTTTTCAGAAAATGGATGAGCTCGACGGACCAGAGGGCGCAAATAATCGCAGTAAACACCCCCTGGCCACCGAGAAACTCCATCGACATGGCATTTTTCACCTGGGGAGCGGCCACCAGTAAAAAGGCCATCAGGGAGAGCATGGCTGAGGTGAGTCCATCCAGTTTATAGGATTTAGCCAGGCTATAGGCTGTCCCCAGGCTCACAAAGATACTCATTAATCCCATGGTCATAAAATAGGGCATGGTAATGGCGCCCCAATACTCTTTGGCAAAGTGCAGCCACCATTGGCCAATCAGGTAGTGGGTATCAGAGTTAAAGGGGGATTAGCAACAATCAGCATCATACTGCCGACAATCAGAAATGGCATCGCCGATATAAAACCATCACGGATTGCGATGATATGCCGCTGGCCACCAATTCTGGCAGCCACCGGGGCTAGGTAGTTTTCAACCATATTCATCATCGAAGAGTAAAATCGCATAATGAGTTCCCGGGTGTAAATGGTCCTACAAGCACTGTGGCAGTGCCCGCATCTGTTTGAATTAAGGAAAAATATCGGAAGTTTGGTTGGTGACGATCCCGGCCTGATGCTTAAGGAGCAACAGCTCCCAGGGAGGAAGGTCAGCAGAGCCTTAGCTAAATGATTAAGTCCAGCGCGATATCAAGCACTCTATCCCCTCGCATCATTCCATAGTCCATCATGTCGATGACATCGACGGGTTTGCCTAAAGGGGCCGCCAGCTCAGTCAGCCTTTGTTGCTCGTATTTAACCTGGGGGCCGAGCAAGATCACATCTGAGGTTTTAATATGCTGCTCGATATCAGAAATGGAGACTGCCTTAATCTCAATCTCCAGTGAGCGCTGCTGCGCCGAGGAAAGCATTTTTTTCACCAGCATACTGGTGGACATACCGGCGGCACAGCAAAGCAGAATGTTCTTCATAATATCCCTCTCGTTCGTTTGCTTTAAAAATGAGAGCGCTCTCATTTCGGGTAACATTAAATTTTTTATGAGTTTGTAAATGTGATCCAGGTCTCAATTAACCGGATGGAGTGCCAGATTGACGGTTTTATGTGACTGATGGATGATTTTTGGAATATCTATTCACCCGGGTTTACCTCTACCTGAACTGGACTAATTCCGGGGATCCCGTTCGATAGGCTGAATCAGTCTCCAGTTGCCTGGCTGAGCGCCAGCCGGGAAGAGAGCCACAGCCTATCGATGCTGCGGCCCATCCGTCATATCAGGAGCTAGTCACTATGAGTGATTGAAACTAGCTGTAGCCATTGTGTCTCTGGATGAACTGGCAGTTGTTGTCAGAGTATCGGTAACCGCATTGCTATAGGCCAGGGTGGGGGCCTGGGTTCCGCTCATTTCTGAGGATGAATTTCCTGTGGGGGTATCCCGGTCGAATGCCCAAAAATGGATGGCCGCCAGTTGATGTTCTTTAGCCCACTGACTGATGGTTTGCATATCCCTGACACTGGTTACCTCATCGGGGGTATCGTTCTGGCCTATCATGGGGGTTAACTCAATGCGGCTTAGGGGGATTGCGTGTTGACTATGGAGTTGCTCGGCGGCAACAATCGCTGACTGGGCCATGTCGCAGCGCGAACCGCTGGCATCCGGGGTGCAACTTTGTACGCCGGTTCCGTAATCCATGGTCATCAGATTCACGTTAAATGTAAGGCCAGCAGCTTTTGCCTCGTTAACCGCAGTCTCCCCCATGCTGTTGAGTGATTGACCCTTGATGCCGAAAGTCGCCAGGGTCAGGCTGATCCGTAGTTGCTTGCCCTGACGTTGCCACTGTTTCTGAACGGCGGCGGCAGATTGCATCAGCGAATGGAGATTGCTGGCGTTATAGCCGTTCTCAATATCAAAATCGAGCCCAACAAAGTTGGCAGAGTCATAGCGTTCGAGGAATGTCTGCATCCCCTGTTGGGAGTTACAGGTAAAAGTCCCGGCGGCGCCGCCGGTACTGACTATGTAATTGATATTATGCTGCTTTAGTCGGTATATATCATGATCGGCAAATTGCTGGGCCGGGATATAGGCCCAGTTTTCTCCACCGCAGGGGCCGGTAGCAAAGCCAAGGGTCACCGTCTGAACTGTCTTTGGCAGAGCATCACTCAGGTATTGAAGCTGGCCATTGATTTGACTTCCAAGCACAACATCATTGAGATCATTGTCCCAGACCTCAGAGATCCCAACGTCCTTATAGGGTGAGAACAGAACCTTGGCCGCGGTGGTTTGACTCAATCCTCGCGGGGCTAAGCTCCCGGAAGGAGCACATTGAGAATCTAGCTTGTCTTGGCCGGGCTCAGACCCTTGGGTCTTTTCGCAGTGGGCAAAGACAGCCGTCGAAAGGCCGGTAAAAAGTAGGATGGTGATTAATTTGATGAGTCTATTCATTATGCGTCCTGCATGGCTGAATGTATTTGGCCCATGGGGCCAGGTTTGTGTTGATAATTACCCGCCATCCAGGGGATGGACAGCATGTATCTAAGGTTTCCCCCGCTGCAACATGTCAGGTGAATATCAACGGTGAACTGGGTTGGAAAACACTAGGTTCCGGGCACACCCGCGTACCGGGAGAGCAGGGGAGTAGGCTTGTAAATGGGAATAGATAGAGTGAGCTTGCAACGCCATTGCGAAGTGAGATAGCTGCGGGTGGTCATACCGGCGGCGCAGCAAAGCAGAATGCTCTTCATAGTATCCCTCTCGTTAGTTTTTCTGAAAATGAGAGCGCTCTCATTTTATTGGGTAACATTAAGTTGTTTATGAGTAATAAGATGTGATCCATGTCTCAATTAGCTGGTTGGAGGACCAGATTCATGGTTTTATGGGATAGGAAGATGATTTTTGGAATATTTATTCAGTAATAGTCTGGTTTGTCTCCAGCCGTGCAACGAGCGATAGTTTCTTCGAGAGTGTGGATCGTCTGTCATATCTGGTTCTGGTCACGAGCGAGTGACTGAAACAAGCTGTGGTTTTGTGTCTCAGGGTGAACTGCTGGTCGAAGCCTGAGCATCGGTAACCGCATTGTTATAGGCCAGGGTAGGGGTCTGGGCTCCGCTCATTTCTGAGGATGAATTTCCTGTGGGGGTATCCCGGTCGAATTCCCAGAAATGGATGGCCGCCAGTTGATGTTCTGTCGCCCACTGACGGATGGTCTGCATACCCCTGACACTGGTTACCTCATCGAGAGTATCGTTCTGGCCTATCACGGGGGTTAACTCAATGCGGCTTAGGGGTATTCTATATTGGCTATGGAGTTGTTCGGCAGCAATAATTTGTGGACGCAGGACCAATGCCTGCCTAAATTAAATACATCACAATAATAGATCACCTGTTTCCCCTGGCTACTCGAAGTTCCGGGAAAGTGCCAGACGTTTGGGGTAATCAATAATAGCTCTGAATTATACTGTTTGATATTAATCGTCAATTGTAAAATATATCATTGGTGAAAATTCAATATATGACAATAGATTTTGAAAGAACTAGGATTAACATTAGCGTATAAAGTGTTTATTATATATGTCTAGTCTAAGGGTTGTAGAATGCATAATTTAAATCAAGTTGGAGCTGGAGTTATCCAAAGGTATGAGCCAAATATAAATACAGACTCACCAAGTCTAATGATGCTTAACAAACCTGAAGAGTTTCTTAAAGAGAATAAAGTTTATTTCCCGGTTCTATCTTCTGGAGCTGTAGTTGGAAGTGAAAACATTGGTTTAAACACGATTAAGATTGTAGCATACCCATCACCTGATGATGATTATGATGGTGCTGCATTATTTGTACAGCCTGAAAAAGACTGTGATCCTCATGATTGTGTTAATGTTTTATATACACCAATGAGATCCCCTGACTCACCATTCCGCCTCGAGGAAACGAACAAGTGCAGGCCTGGCGACAACCATCTATGGACTACTGACACTCAAAGTGGCTGTATTGTATGCATTTTAAACTGGGGGAAAAGTGATGGACAGAATGAGTACTCAATGCTGCATTTGCAACCCAGGGATGGAGAAGAGCTCCCAGAAAATCCTGAAGAGTTAATAAAAAATGAGCCATTAGTATATAGTAATATGCAAGATGCCCGTATTGAAGTGGATATATTTAAAGTGCTTGATAAAATGATACCTGAAGATGGAGTTAAGCCTGAAAGCTATGCTTTTATTCATTCGTCTGAAGGTTTTTTATCAAACAATATGGAGACAAATGTGATTGGAGTGTCAAATGATGATTCATTCTCATTTTTTAAGCAAACTAGTGTTCAAGGGACTATGTATCCGAAAAGTGTTGAACCTATAGAGTTTTTAACTTGGCCAGAAAGGTAGTTTTAATCTCTGTGGGTCTAATCCTCCGCTTCGCGAAGCGAGGGCGAGCATAAGCGAGAGGGCTTGCCCCGGGAGTTATTTATTTGTTTGGTGTGTTTCGTCTCATGGATGAGATTTGTCAGAGCTCTTAAGGAGTCCGCTTGTCAGAAATAATCGCTGAAATCGGGGAGCTCCGAATATCACTCCCCATAGCATGCTTTCGGTCGGGTAAAGCTTAAATTAAACCAGCATACCTCCCGAGGCATCGACGATTTGCCCGGTGACCCAGCCGGCATTCTTACTCGCCAGCATCAGGATCGCCTGGGCAATATCATCGCTTTGGCCGAGGCGTCCCATAGGGGTCATGGCCAGGAACATCTGCTTCTGCTCTTTGACGATATTTTCAGCCATGTCGGTTTGAGTGACTCCGGGTGCGATGGCGTTAACCCGGATCCCCATGGGCCCAAGCTCGATGGCACAGGTGCGGGTCAGGTAATCCAGAGCCGCCTTGCTTGCACCGTAAGAACACATTCCCTGCATCGCCGCTCGCCCGACAATCGAGGAGACATTGACAACCGAGCCCTTAGTTTTTTCCAGGTGAGGCGCAGCCTCCCGGATCAGGGCAGCAGGCGCGAGCACATTGGTCTGATAAACCCGGTTAAAATCATCATCGGTAGACTCTAGCAGTGGGGCGGGGGTAAAGATACCGGCATTGTTGACCAGGATATCCAGCTGGCCATAGTTATCTATGGCGCTTTGCACTATCTGTTTGCGATCGTCGGCCTGGGTGACGTCGGCCTGGATATAACTAATTTTGCCGGGATGGGCTTCGCTTAACGTTTTGAGAGGAGCAATGCGGCGACCACTGATCAGTACCTTGGCGCCCTGCTTCACAAAAGCTTCAGCTGTCGCCTTGCCAATACCGCTACCACCGCCAGTTACAATTACTACTTTATCTTGAAAATGATTCATCATCTCTTCCCTGGTTATCATTTGTCGTGTTACTGCTCAGAAACTTAAAGTGCAGATTCATCTGCAGCTAACTTAAAACCATACACAAGCAAGGCATGGATTCAAAGTCAGCGGAGGATAAAAGCAAAGAGTCGTGAAGTGAGCTAAGGTTTACCTGCTTATGTAGGTAGGGCAGGGTTTAGTCTCCTGCCCCTTATTCTGAATTTAAATGACTGGGTTAGAGGGTTGCCAGCCATAGCCTTAATTTGAGACCTAAACCACTGGTCCAGCCGCTGGTGCTTTGCACCAGCTTGCCCTGATAAAAGATTGCAAAGGTGGGGGTGGCACCGATTGCCATCTGTGAAGCGATTCTACCCTCAGGATCATTGATCACTGGAAGGTTTACACCTTTATGCTCCAGGTAGCGGGTCACCCGCGCATCGTCACCTGAGCGTAACGCAAGGCTCATCACATTTACTCCCTCCTTTGCTAATGTGTCGACGGTTGGCGAGGTGTAGTTGCAGATAGAACACCAGCTTCCCCAGACATAGAGAAGCAGGGGCTTTTCCTTACTCAGCTTATCCACAGTGACAGGGTCACCTCCAAGGGTTATCAAACTTGTTTGCGTCACCAAGGGGGAGGTATTCGGCTTGCGAAGCCAATCCATGAATAGGCTGAAAGCCACAAGGATCACCAGCCCCAATACAATCTCTTTGCTCCATTTTTTTACTTTATCCATGCCCACCTCTTGCTAACTCTTGGCGAACCGCCCGCTCAAGGGTGTTGTAAGGGACTGCGCCGACTAAGAGCTGCTCCCCGATGAGGGTGGTTGGCGTGCCGTTAATTCCAAGTTGCCGGGCAAGTTGTAAGTTGCTAGTCAGGGTCTCGTGGCTTTGGGGGCTAATATCAGCCAGCGAAAGTTCGACTTCCGCACGTTTTTCAGATCGCATGATGCTTTGCTCTGTGTGGTGGGGCTTATAGCGCATCAGGTTTTCATGGAGGGCCCTGAATTTTTCAGGATTTTTTTCCCAAACGCTGAGTGCCAACTCTGCGGCCTGCTCTGAGGATTTTCCCTTGAAGGGAAGATGCTTGATGGCAACCGCGATCTGTGGAAACGCCCTGAGGAGCTTCATCAGCTCGGGATCCAGCACCTTACAGTAGGGGCAGTTGTAGTCGGTAAAGTTCACCAGAGTGAGCTTAGGATCTTTTGCGCCTATGACCGGGGTTGCGGGATCGTGATACAGAATGCTTGCGTTATTTTTGATAAAGGCGCTCAGGGCTTGCCCCTGCTTTTTTTGCTGTTGTGCCTGCAAGGCGGCGATCGCCTCTTCCAGGATCTGCGGGTTATTCACTAAGGTTTCGCGGACCAGTTCACGGACTCTGGTGTCCTGGGCCGGGCTGAGCGCAGGCTCTGCCCATAGCGTGGTGGAAAACACCGTTAAAATGAGTAGCCAGTATTTCATGCTTTATCTCCTTTGGCCTGGTTGAGTGCATCAAGAACCGATGACTGACTTAAGAGGGTCGGTAAGTGTTGTCCCTGAGGTAAACCCGGGCCATAAACCTGATTAAAGGGAACTGCTGCCGCGCCACGTTTGTTGAGAAAACTTGTGATAGCGTCTGAGCGAAGGGTCCAGTCCCCCCTGAGTGTGACGACATCTTTTTCACTAAGGGCTTTTTGAATTTCCGGGGTCATCAACACATTGATTTTGTTGGCTTTGCAGGTTACACACCAGTCGGCGGTAACATCCACAAATACCCGTTTTTTTTCAGACAGGGCCTGAGTGATGGCTTGCTTTGAAAGGGGGACCACTGGATCTGATCTTGGCCGCTATTACTCCAAATCCGGGCACCGAGGGAGGGCAGAGTCATACTCAGAGCAAGGGCCAGGGTTGCCCAGACTGAAACTTTTATCCCGGTGTTGGGGCCATGTTTCATAAATATTTTTAACAGTAACGAGATGATCAGGAACAGTGCTATGAGCGCCGTGAGAGGCAAGCCAATATGGCTTATTAGCAAGCTAATCAGCCATAGCGATGAGGCCAGCATCATCAATCCCAGTGCAATTCGCAACCTCCCCATCCAGCGACCGGGACGCGGTAGTGCCAGAGCGATTTTAGGCCAGGTCGCGATGAGCAACCAGGGCAGGCTCATTCCAAACCCTAAGGCGATGAAGATCCCCCATAACAGAGGGAGTGGGGATGCCAGGGCAAATGCTAAGGCAACGCCAAGAAAGGGGGCCGAGCAGGGAGTGGCCAACAGAGTCGCAAAGCTACCTTGCCAAAAGCTGCCAGCCAGGCCTTGACCGCCCGAGGTCGCCAGCCGGGTCGAGAGCCTTGATGGGAGACGTAGGGTAAAGAGCTCAAAAAGGTTTGCGCTAAACAGGGCGGTGACCAGGGCCATAAATCCAATAAACCAGGGATTTTGGAACTGGATCCCCCAGCCTAAAGCCTGATCGGTGAGCCTAAGAAGGGTCATAAAGCCCGCCAGTATCCCAAAGGAGCTAATGATTCCCAGTGATGAAGCCAAAAATTGCAGTTGAACTTGCCTGCGATCCCGATGAGTGACCTGTAGCACTGAACCGAGCTTCAGGCCTAAAACCGGAAGGACACAGGGCATCAGGTTAAGTATAAAGCCTCCCAGCAGGGCAAATAAGATGGCATGCCATAACGACATATCGGTTGCAGGCTCTTGGAACAGGCTCGCTCCAACCTCAACTTGGCTCTCTTGTGAGATGCCGTCACTGACCATCACCAGGGATATATTCCTCCCATGAAGCTGCGCGGTGTTGTCACCAAAATCGTCGGTAACCGGAACCCGTGCTACCAGTTCATCTCCCCGAACCTTTAATTTGGGCTCTCCAAAATAGGTACCCGCAAGGCTGTCGATGAATAGCTGTGGGGATCGCCACCCCTGTTTGCGCTTTGCGACGATCTGTAACTCTCCCTGACGATACCCCGCACTGATACCCTCAATGACACCTGAGTGTAGGGGGCGTTGCGCCATCGCTTTGGTAAAGTTGTAATCCAACGTCGTAGAAGAGGGTGAGCCGGCAAGATCAATATCAATCGGGTAGTCGGTTAAAATGCAGACATTGCTGCAGGTTGGGAGTGTGAGTGTCCCTTTGAGTTTCGTGGAGTTCACACCATCGAGCTTGAGAGGAAATGAAACATCGCCCTGGTAGCCCTGGGTTGAGATCCCAGCCACTTCAAAGCGTTGTGGGGTTGGCCAGAACCATCGGGTTTTGATATTTGGATCCTGCCAGCGAATGCTGGGAGCTATGCCCCCTTCACCCGGTGAGCGCCAGTAGGTTTTCCAGCCATTTTTTAATGCAACCGAGACAAGCATCCGGGTTTGCCCGGCCTGGGTCGTCTGTGCCTGAAACTTAACTTTTGCATGGGTATTTTGCGGGCTGGTTAGCCAAGCCGCATCTGTGGCCCAGGCACCCGGGATCCACAGCAGCAGGCAAAGCCATGCAGCCTTAAATCTGTTCAACATCTTTTTCTCCAGAAATAAATGAAACTTACTGTGAATTACAGCAAGGCGTTATTCCCGGAAGGTGCACAATCGTAAGTGAAGTCTGGATGAGGGGAGAGACAGAGTCCGAGGGGGGCCCTGGTAGAGCCTGCCAATGACTTGCGGGATTAATTGTGCCAGTAACAGGGATAAGAGCGCACAGATCACACCAAGGCTCAGGAGTGTGAGAGGATCCATGTGGAGTGATTTACTACTGAGATCGCACAAGTCAGGGGACTGTTCGGATGAGTCAGCCTGTGTTGAGTGTTGTTGTGCGGACAGGCTAGAGGGGATATCAGCGGGGCTGACATTGATCGAGCGCTGCAGGGTACAGCTGAAGATCAGCAAGCATGCAAGATATAGGATCCAGCTTGTCGCGCGTGATGATCGATTCATATGCCCCTCACAAAATAGAGCCTCATCTTAACTACTTTGGTTGAATTATCAAATAAAACGAATGCAAATCATAGTCATTTGCACCAGTGCCTCTGGTGCCGCTACCCGATTGAGTGTTTGCTATTCATTTGATTAACCGGAAGTAACTGCTTTTAAATTGGGTTTGAATTATAAAAAATGCCGATTTACACTGAGGTTTCGTCGGCCAAATTTCAATCTCCGTCAGGGAGAATTGTTGGTCATCATCTCTATAGGAGTATTTTTCCATGAACATCCCGATGCGTTCCTCATCTTTATCTTTTTATCCCTTATATCAACCCAGTATCTTATTAATCAGGAGCGATAATGCAGGACAGATTTCTCAACAGCTGGAAGCTTTACACCTCTTTACCTCGTGATATCTATTTAGTCGCCTTAGCACGCCTCGTTATCGCTGCGGGTGCGTTTATCTTCCCATTTCTGGGACTTATCCTGACTCAAAAACTACTCCTTAGTCCGGCTTTGGCAGGGGTCTTGGTGGCGGTTGCAAGCTTTAGTTTTCTGCCCGGTGCCATGCTCGGAGGAAAGCTGGCAGACAAGCATGGCCGAAAGTGGGTGATGCTTGCGGCTATGTTGCTGACCGGGTTCTGCATAGGTATCTGCGGCTTTTTTGCCCAGACTCTCTTTATCATTCCATCGGTGTTGATTGGCTGCTTTGCCATGGGGGCGATCCGTCCCTGTACCAACGCGATGCTGATTGATCTGGCGGGTCCCGAGCGCAGGGAAACGGCGATCTCACTTGGCTACCTGGCGGTTAACCTCGGCTTTGCGATGGGACCCGTCATCGCAGGATACCTGTTTGCTCATCATCTTCCGTGGATGTTTTGGGGGGACGGGATGATGACACTGTTTGCCATGAGCCTGGTCCTATTGTTCGTCCGGCATAATCAGTTATGCCAGGAGAGTGCGAGCTCCGACGACTCCCCACGCCAGGAGTTAGCTGTGGAGGGCTCTTTGTGGCGAGTGCTTTGTCAGCGTCCCTATCTCATCTGGTTTACCCTCTATAGCATGCTACTGACCTTTGGGTTTTCCCAGCTGGTGTTTGCTCTACCCCTTTATACCCAGTCTCTCTATGGAGATACAGGGGCTCATCTGTATGGGCAGCTAATGACTGAAAATGCGATCATTGTGGTGTGTTGCACCCCGATACTGATTGCTTTGTTTAAGCGGGTTTCAGAAGCCTTGAGCCTTTCGGTTTCCGGTCTTTTGCTGGCCGCAGGTTTTATCTTGCTGGCTCTGTGGCACCACTCCTATTCACTGTGGGGGGCCGTTGCCCTGATGAGTGTGGCCGAGATCCTGATAGTCATCAAGAGTAGCCTCTACTTTGCAAACCACTCACCCAGTAGCCATAGGGCGAGGATCTGTGGTGTGTTGCCTATGGTGATGATGGCAGGGGAGTATCTCAGTCCTCCTCTGGTGGTGGGAGTGATTGAGCACTATGGATTTACGGTTGCCTGGTGGATGACCGGCGCCATAGCCCTGTTAGGGGCAGGATTGCTCTGGCAGCTAGCCTGGCGGGATACGACAAGCTCTAAAACCTTGACTCTCTCCCGAGGGGATCGGTTCGCCTGAGCTACAAAGCCTTGGTGATAAACTTATATTTACCAGAGACGGGATCCAGAGGAATCTCGTCGACCACTTCGACCTGAAAGTAGATATTTGGCAGGTGCTTTTGCTGCAGTAACAGCTGGAGCTGCTGGCGAATCGAATCGACAACCCGGGTTTCATCGGCCTCGGGTTCGAGGGCGATCCGGGCAATAAATGACTCTTGTGAGTCCTGGTGAAGCTGTAGCCGCTGCATTCCGGGCGCTGCAAGCACCACTATGTTCAGGGGGTGCAGGTAGTCATGGCCACCGTCCGGAGTTTTAAACCAGAGAAACTCCTCAACCCGTCCGGCAACGTTACGCATCATGGGGAACTGCCAGCCACAGGGACAGAGGTTTTCTCCCAGCTCGATTTCATCATACATCTCGTAGTTGATTACCGGCATACAATAGTTATAGAGATTGGTCATCAGGGTGCTGGCGCTCATACCTTCTCCAGTCGATGGATGGACGCTGGTGAGAGACTCCAGGTAATGCCAATCGTTAAAGATATGAAATCCTGTATGTAAACCACACTCAACGGCGATCCCGATCGACTCTGAGGCGGCATAAAAGTTGGTGGCATCGATCCCCCAGGCTTTAAAAATATTCTCGCGCATCGTCTCGGTAAGGTGATCGGCTGAGCAAACGACCCGCTTGGGCCAGATATCGAGTTTCCCCTGGAGCTGTTGCTCCGCCAGGGTGTGCACCGAGGAGGCGTATCCTGAGATGATATTGGGTTGAAACTCCTGAATACGCCGTATGACCTCCTGGATCGGATCATTGACCGAGCACAGCAGAGTATTAAAGAACACCCGGGGAGCGTCTGCTGCAAGGCTTACTCCGGCATAGTGCCCGCCGGTTACCCCGTAAAAGGCGAATCGGGCTCGGTGAAATGGGTTGAGCTCAGCCTTGGAGACTCGCTCAAGGATCAGGGCTCTGAGGGTATTCCAGGCGCTTTGGTCATAGATAAAAAAACCGGGTTCTCCGGTTGAGCCTGAGGTGGTGATCACCTCATATTTGCCCAAAAATTTACGACCTATGTTTTGAGGATCGCGGATGAACTCCTGGATCCGCTGTTTGGTGAGATCCTTTGTGGTGACCACATCATCAAAATTTTCCATCAGCTGGTGCTTATTGACCGTGGGCAGATCATGAATACTGATCTCTTTGATGTGGGCGGGTTTGATCCCGTGCTGGGCATAGTATTCGCGGTAGAAGTTGGAGTGCTTGAGGGTATATGCCAGCAGCTTTTGAAAGCGAGAACGCTGGAGCTCGGCCAGCTCATCGGTACTGAGCGATTCAGCTTGTTTCACCTGAATAATTTTAGAAAGCAGGTTGAAAAGGTCCATATTCTTCAGCCACAGCGAACACCTATATCAAGAGTGTAGCCTAGTACCGCATAGCTCAAATCCTCTTGCGTGTTGAATAGGGATCGCCGATTCTGGTGATCTATATAGCGAGGGAAGAAGGAGTGCCGGATGGAAGATAGTTTTCGGGTTGCAGCCGTGCAGATGGTGAGCTCACCTCAACTGGAGGATAACCTGGCCAGGGCCTATGCTCTGCTCAAAAAGGCGCGGCAGCAGGGGGCTGAGCTGGTTGTTCTTCCGGAGAACTTTGCCCTGTTTTCCTCAGCTCAGCTTGTTGATTATGCCAGGGCAGAATGTGAAGCCAGCGGAGCAATACGCAGCCTCTTGTCCCGCAGTGCCCGGGAGCTTGGGATCTGGCTGGTGGGGGGAGCGATCCCGATTGCGGACTCGCCCGATCCACAGCGAGTATATAGCAGTTGCCTTATCTACGATGATAAGGGAGAGCTGCGGGCTCGCTACAATAAGATCCACCTGTTTGACGTGGATGTTGCCGATGCCACCGGCAGTTATCGTGAATCAGCCAGCTATTATCCCGGCTCTGAGGTGGCGCTGGTGGAGACTCCCTTTGGCAGGATGGGGGTTGGGATCTGCTACGATCTGCGCTTTCCCGAGCTGTTTCGCCAGCTGTTTAATCTGGGAGCCGAGCTTGTGGTACTGCCATCGGCATTCACCCGGGTGACTGGCCAGGCTCACTGGATGCCGCTGCTGCGGGCCCGGGCCATCGAAAATCAGTGCACCCTGATCGCTGCCAACCAGGGAGGGATTCATGATCCCTTGCGGGAAACCTATGGCCATAGCTGCATCATCTCAGGCTGGGGGAGGTGTTAGCCGAGGCCGGACAGGGGGAGTCTGTGGTGATGGCGACCATAGATTGCCAGCTATTGAGAAAACAGCGCCGCCAGATCCCTGTCATGCAGCATCAGCGATTGTTCAGTACCCGCTGATTTTTTACTCAGGGGTGAAACGGGGTTATTCAACAACATTTTTCCCTCTCCAGGCGATTTACCCGAGATTCTCGGCTGAATCGAGCACCCTCATGAAACGGCAGAATATCGTTAATAATTTGGTATTTGGCTCATTTATCCAAATTCAGCCAGTAATAATTCATTTTGTTGCGTTTTGTAACCTAACAGGATGATTTCGTGACTGTTTTTATTTCCTTGCTCCGTAGGAAAATTACAGATATGGTGAGAAATTGCGCCAGCCATTTTTAAGCTGGCGCAGCATTGATGTGCTGTAGCGTAGGAGGGAGTTGGAGTGCTCTATGATGCTGGAGTAGAAAAAGATAATTGTGGATTTGGATTAATCGCCCATGTCGAGGGAAAAGCCAGTCACCGGCTGATCCGTTTGTCAATGTCCGCCCTGGCAAGGATGCAACACCGGGGAGGAATTGGCGCCGACCAGAAGACCGGAGATGGCTGCGGTTTGCTGATGCGTCTGCCGGAGGAGTTTTTTCACACCCTGGCTGCGGAGCAGGGCTGGTCACTGCATCGTAAATTTGCGGTGGGGACGCTGTATTTAAGCCAGGATCCGATCAAGGCGCAACATGCCCGGGAAGTGGTTGAGCACGCCCTGAAGCAGCAGATGCTATCGGTCGTAGGCTGGCGCACGGTTCCGGTGAATGCGCAGGTGCTGGGTGAACACGCGGCGGCAAGTTTGCCCCTGATTGAGCAGGTCTTTATCAATGCCCCCTGGGGTGGTCAAAGACTGATCTGGAGCGGCGCCTGTATATCGTCAGACGGCAGATAGAGAAAGCCCTTCTCGACGATGATCACTTCTATGTGGCCAGTCTTTCCTGCCTGGTGATTGTCTATAAAGGGCTGTGCATGCCCGCCGATCTCAAGAGTTTTTATCCGGATCTGGCTGATTTTCGTCTCCAGTCCTCGATCGTTATCTTTCACCAGCGATTCTCAACCAATACAGTTCCTAAATGGCACCTGGTTCAACCGTTCCGCTATCTGGCTCACAATGGCGAGATCAATACCATCACCAGTAACCGGGAGTGGGCACGAGCCCGAAGCTGCAAGTTTGCCTCTCAATTATTGCCGGACATGGCCGATGCCGCGCCCTATGTGAATGAGTCGGGCTCGGACTCCTCCAGCCTGGATAACATGCTGGAGCTGCTGCTCGCCGGGGGTATGGATCTGTTTCGGGCGATGCGCCTTTTGATCCCACCGGCCTGGCAGAATCACCCGCTGATGGATGAGGATCTCAGGGCATTTTATGATTTTAACTCTATGTATATGGAGCCCTGGGATGGTCCGGCGGGCCTGGTGATGTCCGATGGACGATTCGCCGCCTGTGGCCTGGATCGAAATGGCCTGCGCCCGGCCCGTTATGTGATGACCCAGGATGGCCTCATCACCCTGGGTTCCGAGGTGGGGCTGTGGGATTATGCTCCCGATGAGGTGCTGGCGAAGGGGCGGGTCGGTCCCGGTGAACTGCTGGTGGTCGATACCTACACCGGCAAGCTGTGGCGTAATTTTGAGATTGATGATGAGCTCAAGATCCAGCACCCCTACAAAGAGTGGCTGGCCCAGAACTGCCTGAATCTTCAGCCATTGAACTCGGTGCGTGATGAGGATGTTTCTCCCTTTAACCTTAACGGTGAGGGGCTCGATGCCTACCTCAAGCTGTTTGGCTATAGCTTTGAAGAGATAGAGCAGCAGCTGTTGGTGATGGGCGAGGGGGGACAGGAGCCGGTCATGGCGATGGGCGATGATACCCCGCTGGCGGTACTCTCTAGCAAGCCGCGCTCTTTTTACGATTACTTCAGGCAAAAATTTGCCCAGGTGACCAACCCTGCTATCGACCCGCTGCGTGAGCGACATGTGATGTCCTTGATCTCACGGGTCGGCCGGGAGCATAGCGTCTTTTACGAGACCTATCGCCAGTCCCACCGGGTTCAGTTCGATTCACCGGCGCTGTTACCCTCAGACTTTGCCCAGCTTATGGCTCTGGATGAAGCCTACTATAGAACACAGATCATCTCTTTGAACTACCAGCCGGATGAGGGGCTTCAAGCCGCCCTGGAGCGGGTGTGCCACCAGGCCATTGAAGCGGCGCGAGATGGCGTCGTGCAGCTTGTTTTGAGTGATCGGGATATTCAAAAAGATTGCCTGCCGATCCCTGCGGCAATGGCGGTTGGAGCGATCCAGCGTCTGTTGGTGGCAGAGCAGCTGCGTTGCGATACCAACCTATTGGTGGAGACCGCCAGTGTGCGCAACTCGCACCATCTGGCGGTGTTGCTGGGCTTTGGTGCGACCGCCGTCTACCCTTATTTAGCCTACGAGCTACTGGCCGAACGCCTGGCACAAAAACAACTGAGTGGTTCGCTTCGCCAGCTTTTTAGCAATTACCGTGAGGCGCTCAATAAAGGACTGCTCAAGGTGATGTCCAAGATGGGGATCTCAACTGTCTCCAGCTATCGTTGCTCCAAGCTGTTTGATCTGGTGGGAGTTCACACTGAAATTGCAGACTTCTGTTTTCAGGGGGTGGAGCCACGGATCGAGGGAGTCGGATTTGCGGAGGTTGAAGCCGATCTGCTTCGTCTGTCTCAACAGGCCTGGAGCCCACTGCCGATCTCTTTTGGTGGTCTGCTCAAGCACCAGAGCCAGGAGGAGTATCACTGCTTCAATCCGGATGTGGTGCTTAGTCTGCAAAAGGCGGTTAAAAGCGGTGAATACACCGATTATCAGCACTTTTCCCGACTGGTCAGTGAGCGCCCGGCGGCGCAGCTGCGTGATCTGCTGCAGCTGACCGAGGGGGATGGCGCGATTGCACTGGATGCGGTGGAGTCGGAATCATCCCTCTACCCAAGGTTTGACACCGCCGCCATGTCGATTGGTGCTCTGAGCCCTGAGGCCCACCAAACGCTGGCGATCGCGATGAATCGGTTAGGCGGACGATCCAACTCGGGGGAGGGGGCGAAGATGCCCGGCGCTTTGTGGATGAAAGAAATTCCAAGATCAAACAGGTGGCTTCAGGACGCTTTGGCGTCACCCCTCATTATCTGAGCAATGCAGAAGTGATCCAGATCAAGGTGGCTCAGGGGGCTAAACCTGGTGAGGGCGGCCAGCTTCCCGGCCACAAGGTCAGTGTTGAGATCGCCAAGCTGCGTCACTCCACTCCGGGAGTGACCCTGATCTCACCACCACCCCATCACGATATCTATTCCATCGAGGATCTGGCGCAGCTTATCTTCGATCTCAAGCAGCTCAATCCCAAGGCTCTGGTTTCGGTCAAGCTGGTTTCAGAGCCCGGGATCGGCACCATTGCCGCCGGGGTGGCCAAGACCTATGCCGATCTCATCACGGTTTCCGGCCATGATGGCGGCACCGGAGCCAGCCCATTGACCTCGGTACGTTACGCCGGAAGCCCATGGGAGCTGGGGCTGGCCGAGGTTCAGCAAGCGCTGGTGGCAAATGGTTTGCGACATAAGGTGCGCCTGCAGGTCGATGGTGGCCTTAAGAATGGCCTGGATGTGGTGAAGGCCGCGATTCTCGGTGCCGAGAGCTTTGGTTTCGGCACGGCGCCCATGGTCGCCATCGGCTGCCGATTCCTTCGGATCTGTCACCTGAATAACTGTGCCTACGGGATTGCCACTCAGGACGAAACCCTGCGTGAGAAGCACTTTAAGGGCAAGGTAGAGGAGGCGATGAACTACTTCCGCTTCATTGCCCGTGAGGTGCGGGAGATCCTGGCCAGGCTTGGCGTTGCTTCCCTTACCGATCTCATTGGCCGGGTGGATCTACTTGAGGTTGTGCTGGGTGAGCGCAGTAAGCTGCAGCGTCTGGATCTGAGCCCGGTACTGGCGCAACCCGGATCAGCACAGAGCCCGTTACGTCATCAGGAGGGAAATCCACCCTTTGATCAGGGAGTGCTGAACCAGCAATTGCTGGAGCAGGTGTTACCTATGGTCACTTCCCGGCAGAGCTCCTCGCTCCACTTTGAGATCTCCAATACCGATCGTTCGGTGGGTGCCCGGTTGGCCGGTGAAATTGTCAATCGCTTTGGGCCTGAGGGGATCCCGCAAACGCCGGTTGAGTGTCACTTTGAAGGGAGTGCCGGGCAGAGCTTTGGTGTCTGGCTGCCCGGCGGGGTGCGCTTTGCTCTGACCGGTGATGCCAACGATTATGTGGGTAAGGGCCTGGCTGGCGGAGAGCTTATTTTAAGGCCTCACCAGGGGGTTCGCTTTGTGCCCTCCGAGTCAATGATCATGGGTAATACCTGTCTGTATGGTGCCACCTCGGGTGCCTTGTATGCCGCCGGCTGTGCCGGAGAGCGGTTCGCGGTGCGTAACTCGGGGGCTAGCGCGGTGATCGAAGGGATTGGCGATAACGGTTGTGAATATATGACTGGGGGTGTGGTACTGGTACTGGGCGAGTGTGGGATCAACTTCGCCGCAGGTATGACAGGTGGATTTGCCTATGTGATGATGCCGATCGCCCGTTTGCAGCCCAGGGTCAACGCCGAGCATGTTGAGCTCCTCCCTTTGAGCTCCCTGCCGCGCTTCCAGGAGCATTTACGAGCCCTGCTGCTAGAGCATCAGCTGCAGACCGGTAGTGATAAGGCTCAGGATGTGTTGCAGACTTTTGAAGACTGGATCAGTGAATTTACCCTGGTCAAGCCAAAAGGGCTGACCCTTTCCGGATTGCTGGGACACAGTGATGAGGCATCCCAGGAGCTCGCCGCTCAGGCGCAATAATTGAAGAGGCTATCGATGAAGCAAGATACATTTCAATTTATCAATGTTCCGCGGGCTGAGCCGAATAAGACCCCGTTGCATCAGCGTAAGAGTGAGCATATTGAGATCTATCAGGAGTTTACTCTGAGCCAGGCTCAGCAGCAGGCAGAGCGTTGCCTGGACTGTGGTAACCCTTACTGTAGCTGGAAGTGCCCGCTGCACAACTATATTCCGCGCTGGCTGACCCTGGTGGCGGAAGGACAAATTGAAGCGGCAGCCAGCCTGTCTCATCAAACCAATCCCCTTCCTGAGATCTGTGGTCGGGTTTGCCCGCAGGAGAAACTGTGTGAGGGGGCATGTACCCTGAATGATGGATTTGGTGCGGTCACCATAGGTCACCTGGAGCGCTTTATTACGGATGCTGCCCTTGAAGGGGGTTGGAAGCCTGAGCCTCTGGTAACGAAGGGGATGACTGCGGGCAAGGTGGCGGTGATCGGCGCCGGTCCCGCGGGCCTAAGCTGCGCCGAACGATTAGCGCGCAGTGGGGTGCAGGTTCGGGTCTATGATCGCCACCCGGAGATCGGCGGACTGCTTACCTTTGGGCTTCCCTCGTTCAAGCTTGAGAAAGATCTCTTAGTCCGGCGCCGTGAGCTGCTTGAGGCGATGGGCGTTGAGTTTGTCCTCAATACCGAGGTGGACGAAGCGGGGTATCAGAAGATCCTGAGCGATTATGATGCGGTCTTTTTGGGTCTGGGCGCCCAAACACCCCTGGATGCCCGCCTCGAGAATCAGCAGCTCGCCGGAGTCTATCAGGCTCTTGATTACCTGATCGCATCCAATCGCGATCAACTTGGTTATAGTGAGCAACCGGCGATCGACCTTTCGGGTCAGCGGGTGCTGGTCCTTGGGGGAGGTGATACGGCGATGGATTGCGTCCGAACCGCAATCCGTCAGGGCGCCGTTGAGGTACGCTGTGCTTACCGACGGGATCAGGCAAACATGCCAGGCTCACAAAAAGAGGTGAAGCATGCGATTGAGGAGGGAGCCCAGTTCCTCTGGCAGCGTCAGCCTCTGGGGATCGAATGTGATGACAAGGGGCGGCTCACCGGGGTGAGGATGGCACAGACCGAGCTGGCGGCTCCCGATGCCAGTGGCCGGCAATCTGTGCGGCAGGTCGAAGGCAGCGAGCACCTGCTGGAGGCCGATGCGGTGATCATCTCCTTTGGTTTTATCCCCAAGCTCCCGGAGTTTATGGGGCAGAGCGGCCTTGAGTCGAACGCATGGGGAGGGCTGTGCCTGGAGCAGGGAGTTTACCCTCAGCAAAGCTCGCTGGCAAAAGTGTTCGCCGGTGGGGATCTGACCCGGGGAGCGGATCTGGTGGTGACCGCCGTCGCCGATGGCCTGCAGGCTGCTGAAGATATTCAGCGATTCCTGCACCAGGGGTAGCGGTTCATCTTCAAGTACTATAGATGAGATAAAAAACCGGGACATAGCTCCCGGTTTTTTTATGAGTCCTTGATCGAGATTTGTTGATAGAGGCTGCCAAGCTATTTGATATCAGCCCTTCTATAGCCCATTTTCTTTCAGGTAATGGGCCAGCATCTTCTGCAGTTTATCTTCCTTGTGTAACCTTTCCAGTCCCCTGTTGATGATCCCGAGTAGTTCTGCGCTGTAGGGGGAGTGGCGGGTCAGCAGAAAATAGAATTTCTCTTTGGGGACGCCCGGAATGGCGGCATGCGCGATCTCTGGCGTGAGATAAGGCATGCCCAGAAGCTTATGGGCGGCGAACACCTCATAGCGAGCCAGGATCGCATCGCAGCGTCCCATCATCAACTTGTCGGTCAGCTTCTGGTAATTCTTGGCTTTTCGGATGACTTGTTCATTATCCAGACCGAAGTTGGCATAGTTATAGCCGAAGCGGCCGCACAGGTGTTTAAGCTTGAGAAGATCGGAGGGGTGCTGGATATCTAAGCCAGCCGGATAACGCTCTTTAAGATAGAAGTAGCTGGGGGTGATGCTGTAAACGGCACGGGAGTGAAGATAGTTGGCTTTTCTCTCGCTGTTCAGGGAGGTAGGGAGAATCATCTGAATCTCATCTCCCTGGTTGAGCAGCGCCAGGCAACGCTTCCAGGGACAGCTCCTAAATTCAAAGCGGATCCCCAGGGGATCGAGAATCGCATGCAGCAGCTCAACATTGAAGCCTGCGACCTCATCGGTTACCTCACCCCCCTGGCGTTTATAGTATTCATAAGGAGGCCAGTCACTGCCTTCTTCTATGCCGATCACCAGGGTTTTACTTTCGGGATATGGGGCTGCAATGGCCTTGTTTTGTAAATTGGTAATACCAATTAAGCCGATAAATCCGATAAGCAGACAGCTTTGTATTAATTTAGTAAACACTTCAGACTCTCCTGATCAGATATGTAGCATATGTTGTTATTTAGTGAGCACCTATTAAAGTTTACCAGGAGCTTTGTATTCTATTTTAGCTCTCAAGCCTTCGAAGGCTGCTATTTTTGCTGAAATAGGGTTAGTCAAAAAATTAAAATGTTAACTAACTGTATGGATTGGGTTGATTTATCTTGATGCCTCATGAAAACTCACGGAGTTTTCGCAAACAATGGGGCTTAATACCAGCCTCAGCAAACGGATGAATAGAGATTTATTGAACAGAGTTCAACATGAGGCTTGAAAGGTTATTATCTTAGGTTCTCCTGTAAATTATTGATATGCAAGGTAATATTTTGATTTATCTTAGAGGTCTCAGCTATTAAAATGGCTTTTGGAAACCCGGAGGGAGATAAAAAACTGCATATAACGCTTTATTAATCAGCTTTCAATTTTATGCGATTGCTTTTGTGATTCGGATCTTATTTTTTCTGCTTGTATGGCCAAGAAATTGTTTCAGATGAGCCTCATCAGTTCTGTTGTTAATTACTGTCAGACCAAAATATGTGATCTTGATCGTGTTTTTTTGAGATATTGCTCACAGAATGGTGTGTTAGCCCGGATAACCCTATTTTTTGCAGGAAAAAAAAGATATTCTCCGCACCCTAAATTTTCTAGCGCTTATTTTGGTGAATATTTTGTCTATTGAGCAAACCGTTGAACGTGAATTGGTACAATCCAATGAGGCAGAACTTTCTGCAAGCAAAGGCTGGGGTCGTGAAGACACTAAATGGATGTTAAGCCTGTTCGGTACCGCTGTCGGTGCTGGTGTCCTATTTTTGCCGATGAATGCTGGCATGGGTGGCTTTTGGCCACTGGTGGTGATGGCCCTGTTAGTCGGTCCTATGACCTATATGGCTCACCGCAATCTGTCTCGCTTTGTCCTGGCCTCTAAGGTTGGTGATGATGCGGATATTACGGATGTCGTAATCGAATTCTTCGGTTCGCTTGGTGGTAAGATTATCACCTTGTTGTACTTCTTTGCTGTTTACCCGATCCTGCTGGTTTATGGGGTGGGTATCACCAACACGGTACAGGGTTTTATTACCCATCAGCTGCATATGCCTGCGATGAACCGCCCTCTGCTGGCACTGATCCTGGTGGTTGTACTGATGGCTGTGATCATGACCGGTCGTAAGCTGATGCTGGCGATCTGTCAGGGACTGGTTTATCCGCTGATCACCATCCTGTTACTGCTCTCTTTATACCTGATCCCACACTGGAGCACGGCTTCACTGCAGGTGATCCCAACCGCGGGTAGCTTCTTTAAGACCCTGTGGCTGACCATTCCGGTACTGGTCTTTGCATTTAACCATTCACCAGCGATCTCAAGCTTTGCTGTTGCGCAGCGTAAGCGTCTGGGTAAAGGCGCGGTGGAGCGCTCCGATAAGATCCTGCGTCGCAGCTCCTCTCTGCTGCTGTTTTTTGTGATGTTCTTTGTTTTCTCCTGTGTCCTGAGTCTGACTCCGGAGCAGCTGGCAACGGCTAAGCACGACAATATTACCGTACTGTCTGCGATGGCGAACCAGATGGGTAGCCCTGTAATCGCTTATGTGGGTCCTGTTGTTGCCTTTATCTCTATCTGTGCTGCTTTCTTCGGTACATTCCTGGGCGCCCAGGAAGGTCTTAACGGTGTGATTAACCAGCAAGCCGAAAGTATGGGCAAGAAGCCCAACATGAAAGCAGTCAGCCTGTTCTCTACTCTGTTCATTGCTGTCACTGTATGGCTGGTTGCGGTTATTAACCCAAGTATCCTGAACCTGATCACTATTATCGGCGGCCCAATCATCGCTGTGATCCTGTTCATCATGCCAATTTATGCAATTCGTACTGTTCCTGCATTGCAACAGTATCGTGGCAAGCTGAGCAACCTGTTCATCGGCCTGATGGGGCTGGTAGCTATCTCAGGTTTGCTGTACGGACTTTTCTCCTAACACTTGTTAGATGTAAGTGAGTGAAACAATGATCAGTGTATTTGATATTTTTAAAATCGGTGTCGGTCCATCAAGCTCCCACACTGTGGGGCCGATGAAGGCTGCTAAAGAGTTCAGCGATCTTCTCAGTGAGAAACTGCTACTCAATAAAGCTGACCGTGTGGTTGTTGATGTCTATGGTTCTTTGTCCTGGACCGGAAAAGGGCACCACACCGACAGCGCTATCCTGCTAGGATTGGCCGGAAACCTGCCTGCAACCGTTGATCTGGATGCAACCGAAGGGTTTCTCAAGCTGGTCGAAGCAACCGAAATGCTTCCTCTGGGATCGGCCGGCCACCAGGTTGCCTTCCCTGCTTCTGCCATGGTGTTCCATGATGAGTGCCTGCCAAAGCATGAAAATGGCATGGTACTGAGCGCGTTTGCCGGTGAAGAGTTGCTGCTGAGCAAGACCTACTACTCCATCGGTGGCGGCCTCATCGTCGATGATGAGAACTTCGGTAAGCCTCAGTGTCCGGGTGGTGCCAAGGTTCCTTATCATTTTGAAAGTGCCGAAGAGATGCTGGCGCTGTGCCATGAGCAGGGGATCTCTATCTCTGCCTTGATGATGAAGAACGAGCTGACTCATGCATCTGAAGAGCAGATCCATGAAAAGCTCGATGCGATCTGGCAGGTGATGAAAGAGGGGGTTGAGCGTGGCATGCGTACCGAAGGTGTGCTGGCCGGTCCTCTGAAGGTGCCACGCCGTGCCGCGGCTCTGCACCGTAAGCTGGTTGCTTCAGGCTCTCTGAACAATGATCCGATGCAGGTTGTTGACTGGGTCAACATGTTTGCCCTGGCGGTGAGTGAAGAGAACGCAGCCGGTGGCCGCGTAGTGACTGCACCAACCAATGGTGCTGCGGGAATCATCCCTGCGGTGATCTCCTACTACAACAAGTTCATCAATCCGTTGACTCGTGATGAGATTGCTCGCTTCTACCTGACTGCGGCTGCGATCGGTATCCTGTACCAGATGAACGCATCCATCTCTGGCGCCGAAGTTGGCTGTCAGGGTGAGGTGGGTGTTGCCTGTTCAATGGCTTCAGCGGGTCTGGCTGAGCTCTTGGGTGCCAGCCCTGAGCATATCTGCTCTGCGGCAGAGATCGGTATGGAGCATAATCTGGGACTAACCTGTGATCCGATCGCAGGACAGGTGCAGGTACCCTGCATCGAGCGTAATGCGATCGCAGCGGTGAAGTCGATCAACTCGACTCGTATGGCTCTGCAGCGTACCTCGGCACCGCGTGTCTCTCTGGACAAGGTGATCGAGACCATGTACGCGACCGGTAAGGATATGGATCCTAAGTATCGTGAAACCTCTAAAGGCGGTCTCGCGATCAAGGTAGAGTGCTGCTAACAAGCACCCGCTATCCTGAGAATAAACGCCAGCATCCGCTGGCGTTTTTTTATCTACTGCAGCATAGTGGGGGATTCGTTTGACCTGCGGTCAGCGGTTTTGTGCCTGGCGGCACAATTGTCCGGCCGTGGATGCTGCACATGGAGGTGCGAATGTAGCGATAGTCATGGGTGTAGTTACTCTCGGAGTAACGTAACGTGAGGTAAGGATACCGAGCAGGGAGAGATTATCAGGGATGGTAATCGACGATAGCGACCTGCGGGAAGAGGCTGTTCCCAGACGTCCTGTCTTCCATTGCATTAATACATCCCTGCATAGTAGGTACATGCTTGTCCAATACCCTCTTTACTCCCAAGGACACCCCGGTATTTTGGTTGCGTGGCTTGCTGCCAGCTGGTTTATGGCTTCGCCATATTGCCGTATTCGCCCGGCGGTCGAGTTACTTTGGTATCGCTCAAAGTAACCAAAGGCTCGCTCTGCGCGATGCATTTATCATCCCTGATAAACTCCCCCAGCTCGATATCCTATCTCGCGTTTCGTGACTCTGGGAGTCACTTCACCCCTCCATCGAGCTACGCGGCTCGGCGTCCTGCCTCGAAATAATCAAACACCAAGAAGCATATAAACGACCTTAGAAGCTTAATCGAAGAGAAGGTGTTTAATCCCCCGTGAGCGAGCGCCGAATAATAACTTGGGTATTGGAGGTAGAGAGACAGGAGGTTGCGAGAAAACAACCGGGATAGGGATATCCCGTTTGTTTGGTGCCTCCAATTCCCTGTTATTGTGAGGGTTCAGCGAGATCCGGGCTGCCCCGGGAGATGCAAGAGGGTGCGGGCGAGCGCACCTTCTTGCCTGTCGCCGGTCAGCACCGGCAAATGCAGCGTAGCTGCAAGTCATCCATCCGCAGGATACAAATGTGGAGCAGTTTGACCTGCGGTAGCTGGTTTGTGCCTGGCGGCACAATTATCCGGCCGTGGATGCTGCACATGGAGGTGCGAATGTAGCGGTAGCCTTGGATGGCGTAAGCTATCTACGGGTTAGGCCGTTCTCAGGCATCCAGCCTTCCACGGCATTGATACATCCTGTATGGCAGGGACTGCTCAGCCAGTCCCCCTAACAACCCCGAGGGTGCCGCTCGATTCACATATCCCTCAAAATCATAGTGTTTTGAAGCACAGCGCAGATAGTATATCCCTATACTGGTTGCGCACTCGCAGCGTCCATGCTGCTCAACTTCAAATCACTTTATGATTTTTCGGCACGAATCAAAGGGGAGAGCTAACCCCCGTAAATGAACGCTGAGGCGAGCTCGGAAATAATGCTGTGTAGCTGCAAAAAGCCGCTCCAAGGCATTCTGCCATTTGGCTTCAATCGCCCTATGCTTTTCAGAAGCCAATCCAAAGGAAGAGCCTGAAATTCCATGAGGTAAGCACCGGGGATCATTTGTTCATAAGATTCAAATTATCTGGTTTTTGAGGATATTCTACTTTTCTGTGATATAGCTCATGCAATTGAGGTATGTTTTTAGTTTTTGTACAGAAACTGTTTATATTTTCTCACCAGCTTTGTAGCTATATGAGTCTCATTTTATTCTCATGAATCATCAAGGTGATATTTATTAAGAGTTGATTTTTAAAAATCAACTTTATTAAACTTAACTTCTGGCTGAATTTTCTTATAACTCGAATAAGTTATTGATAATTGCGGCAGATAAAATAGATGAGTAAACCTATCTTCCGTTCAGATTACATTATGTCTGGTTATCGATTTGTTATCTATTTCTCTGTTTGGTTAAAAATCTGAAGCATTACCACAAGTTGTTGATATAAAGGGGTTTTGTGGGTTTCATTTATCTGTGTGTTATCGCGTTGAGCAACTCAGGGTCAGTTTATCTATTAATAATTCAGTATTTTCATATTGATAATTCAGACTCACTTTCAATATCGATTTTGTGCATAAGTTATTGTGATTGAGATCAAGTTATTTTCGAGATGACCTAATCGTTAGCCTAATATATGGTGGTTAATTAATCACAATTGTTACTGTTACACCTGTAATTGTGATCTCGATCGATATTTTTTGAGATTTCCTTCACAGAACGTCTAACTAATTAATTTATTACTTTTTTAATGTAAGAGATGGTTCTATTCTTCAGGCTCTTAGTTAGTTTTTGAGTTTTCTTTTTTAGTCTTTCTCAATCGATAAAAATTATCTATGGAATAACAATGGAACGATCAATAGAATCCGGTTTGTCTAAAACCGAAGAATTAAATGCCAAAACTTCGGAACAACCTGTGAGCAGGGCCTGGGGTTTTGAAGATACCAAGTGGATGATTAGCCTGGTGGGGACCGCCATTGGAGCGGGCGTTCTGTTTTTGCCGATTCGGGCCGGGATGGGAGGCTTCTGGCCGCTGGTGATCATGGTGCTTCTGGTGGGGCCCATGACTTACCTGGCACACCGGAACCTGTCACGCTTTGTGTTGGCATCTAAAGCCGGTAACGATTCAGATATTACCAATGTGGTGGTGGAGTTTTTCGGCTCATTTGGCGGTAAGGTGATCACCTTTCTCTATTTCTTTGCCGTCTACCCGATTCTACTCCTCTACGGAGTTGCCCTGACCAACACGGTCAATAGCTTTCTGGTCGATATCGTTCATGTCGCGCCGATGAACCGTCCTCTGCTGGCCTTGATCCTGATCGCGATCCTGATGGCGGTGATCATGACCGGTCGCAAGCTGATGCTGTTTATCTGCCAGGCACTGGTTTATCCGCTAATCGGCATCCTGTTTTTGCTCTCTTTATATATGATCCCGCACTGGACAGCCGCTTCTTTGCAGGTGGTTCCTTCGGCGGGAGGCTTCCTGAAAACCTTGTGGCTGACTATTCCGGTGCTGGTGTTCGCATTTAACCATTCGCCCGCAATCTCAAGCTTTGCGGTGGCACAGCGTAAGCGGATGGGCAAAGATGCGGCGGTTGAGCGCTCCGATAAGATCCTGCGTGGTAGCTCCTCATTGCTGCTGTTCTTTGTGATGTTCTTCGTATTTTCCTGTGTGCTGGCACTGACCCCCGCACAGCTTCATCATGCACAGGCAGCCAACATCACAGTGCTGACTGAGCTCGGTGAGTCCATGGGCAGCCCACTGATGGCCTATGTCGCGCCAATCGTTGCGATTATCTCGATCGGGGCAGCCTTCTTCGGGACCTTCCTCGGTGCTCATGAGGGGCTCAATGGGGTGATTACCCAGCAGGCTGAGGCCATGGGTAAAACCCTCAATATGAAGGCCGTCGGTCTGTTTTCAACCCTGTTTATTGCGGTAACCGTCTGGCTGGTGGCAGTGATCAATCCAAGTATCCTGAATCTGATTGGTGAGATCGGCGGCCCTGTGATTGCGGTGATCCTCTTCATCATGCCTGTCTATGCGATCCGCACCGTCCCTGCTCTGCAAAAATACCGCGGCAAGCTGAGCAATCTGTTTATTGGGGTCATGGGGCTAGTTGCTATCTCAGGCGTACTCTACAGCTTCTTCTCTTAATCTTTGTCAATCACAGGAGTATGACAAATGATCAGTGTATTTGAAATTTTCAAAATCGGTGTTGGACCATCAAGCTCACATACCGTCGGACCGATGAAGGCCGCTAAAGAGTTCAGCGATCTCCTGAGTGAGAAGCTATTGCTCAACCAAGTTGATCGTCTGGTGGTTGACATCTATGGTTCTTTGTCCTGGACCGGCAAGGGGCACCACACCGACAGCGCCATCCTGCTGGGATTGGCGGGTAACTTGCCAGCAACCGTGGATCTGGATGCAACCGAAGGATTCCTCAAGCTAGTGGAAGCCACACAAATGCTTCCTCTTGGGGCTGTGGGTCATCAGGTTGCTTTTCCCGCTTCAGCCATGGTGTTCCATGATGAGTGTTTGCCTAAGCACGAGAACGGCATGGTGCTGAGCGCATATGCCGGTGAAGAGCTGTTGCTGAGCAAGACTTACTACTCCATCGGTGGCGGGATTATCGTTGACGATGAGAACTTTGGTAAACCTCAGTGTCCGGGGGGCGCCAAAGTTCCTTATCATTTTGAAAGCGCCGATGAGATGCTGGCTCTGTGTCAGGATCAGGGGATATCTATCGCTTCATTGATGATGAAGAACGAGCTGACCCATGCCTTGGAAGAGCAGATCCATGAAAAGCTGGGGGCGATCTGGCAGGTGATGGAAGAGGGGGTCGAGCGCGGCATGCACACCGAAGGAGTGCTGGCTGGGCCTCTGAAAGTACCACGCCGTGCTGCCGCTCTGCACCGTAAGCTGGTGGCATCCGGCCCTCTTAATAACGACCCGATGCAGGTGGTAGATTGGGTGAACATGTTTGCCCTGGCGGTAAGTGAAGAGAATGCAGCCGGTGGCCGGGTGGTGACGGCGCCCACCAATGGGGCTGCCGGGATCATCCCTGCGGTACTCTCCTATTACAACAAGTTCATCAATCCATTGACTCAGGATGAGGTGACCCGTTTTTACCTGACGGCGGGGGCGATCGGTATCCTGTATCAGATGAATGCGTCCATATCTGGTGCCGAAGTTGGCTGCCAGGGGAGGTGGGCGTTGCCTGCTCCATGGCTTCGGCGGGCCTGGCCGAGCTCTTTGGTGCCAGCCCGGAGCATATCTGCTCCGCGGCCGAAATCGCGATGGAGCATAACCTTGGACTGACCTGTGATCCGATCGCAGGCCAGGTGCAGGTGCCCTGCATCGAACGCAATGCTATTGCCGCAGTGAAATCAATCAATGCCACCCGGATGGCGCTGCAGCGCACCTTCAAACCCCGGGTCTCTCTGGATAAGGTCATTGAGACCATGTATGTCACAGGAAAGGATATGGATCCCAAGTATCGTGAGACCTCTAAGGGGGGACTCGCGATCAAGGTAGAGTGCTGCTAAGGAGCACCCTGTATTCTGATAAAAAACGCCAGCAGAAGCTGGCGTTTTTTATGGGGGCAATATGAGAACCGAGAGCGCCTGGCGGGATCTTGGTGCTTGAAGCTTGAAAATAGCAGGCTAATGCGGACAAAAATAATGAGCGGTTAAATTGCTTAATATCCAGTATAAATACATAAAAAGCATGCTTTGATACTACAAAATAGTTAAAGATTTGCTATATTCACTTCTTTTCATGGTGAGCCATGAGCCGAGTAAAGGAAGACGAAATAGTGAATACGCGTGTGATCTGCCTGCTGGTTGTAATTGTCTGGCTACTTGGCGTATGGATGGTGACATCCCTGAGTGTGGATACGGACCCTGCGACCTGGCATATGCTTCAGCAGCATCTGAGTCACAAGGTTGAAGATCTATCCAGTTAGCAGAAATTTACTTTTAATCGCCACCTGAGTGAGCATCTTGCCTCGAACCTGGGTCTTTCTCATGCTAGTTTTACTGCTGATGGATTTAGCGTAACAGTTAAGGAAGACAGTGATTACAACTTTATACCCTCCACCCTTGCAACCCGGTGATGGCATCGGCTTTTTCTCTCCCTCTTCCCCGGCAACAGCCTTTGCTCCAAAACGTTTTGCCAGGGCGAAGCAGTTTCTTCAGGCCCGGGGCTTTAAACTCATCGCCGGTCAGCTCACTTCAAAAAGCGATTATTATCGCTCGGGGAGCATTAGCGAACGCGCCGAAGAGCTCAACCAGCTGATTCGTGATCCCGAGGTGCGCTGCATCATCTCAACCATAGGTGGGATGAACAGCAACTCACTGCTGCCATATCTGGATTATCAGGCCCTGCGAGATGATCCCAAGATCATTATCGGCTACTCGGATGTGACGGCGCTGCTGCTCGGGATCTATGCCCAAACCGGCCTCATCACCTTCTATGGGCCGGCATTGGTAGCTTCGTTTGGAGAGTTTTCACCTCTGGTTGAGCAGACCTTTGATTCGTTTTATCAGATCCTCTGTGAACCACAACAGCTTCCCTATCGTTACCGGGCGCCCGAGCTCTGGAGTGATGAATATATCGACTGGGAAAATCAGACGAGAGCAAAAGCCTGTTATCCCAATAACTGTGAGTTTATCGGAGCTGGCAGGGTGAGAGGGCGCCTGATGGGTGGAAATCTAAATACCCTGAGTGGTATCTGGGGGAGTCCTTACATGCCTGAAATAGGGCCTGGAGATATTCTATTTATTGAAGATAGTCTGAAAGATATGGCGACTGTGGAGCGCTCTTTTTCTATGCTCAAGCTTAACGGGGTGTTTGACAGGGTTAGCGCGATCATCTTGGGTAAGCATGAAGGTTTTGATGATCTGGGGACGGGGTGTACTCCCCTGGAGCTGCTCGGAGAGGTTCTCAATGGTCAGCCTCTTCCCATCGTTAATGGCTTTGATTGCTGCCATACCCACCCCATGTTAACCCTGCCAATTGGGATTGAGGCCTGTATCGATTTTGATAGCGGGCAGCTCATCCTTGAGCAGCCCTGGCTATGTGAGGATTAATTAAACTGTGCCAGGTATTCTCCATAGCCCTCTTTTTTAAGATCTGATTTGGCAACAAAACGCAGTGCCGCCGAGTTGATGCAGTAGCGCAGTCCGGTCGGTTCAGGTCCATCTTCAAACAGATGCCCCAGGTGAGAGTCTGCCTTATGACTGCGCACTTCGGTGCGGGTCATAAACCAGCTGGTATCCACATGCTCAGTCACGGCTTGTGGGTTGATTGGCCGGGTAAAGCTGGGCCAGCCGGTTTTTGAGTCATATTTATCTTTCGAGCTAAATAGTGGCTCACCCGAGACTATGTCCACATAGATCCCTTCGGCCTTATGATCCCAGTAGCGATTAGAATAGGCCGGCTCGGTGCCATTTTCCTGGGTAACCTTGTATTGCATGGGGGTGAGCCTTGCTTTCAAATCTTGTTTGACGGGTTTCTCTTTTGTCACGGACGACTCCGGCTCTTTACTCCAGGTGGCCTTGATAAACTCATCGCGGCCTGAGCGATAGCGGTAGATCTTGTAGCGGATCGGGCTCTTTTTATAAAAATCCTGATGGTAATCCTCGGCAGGGTAGAAGGTTGAGTAGGCGATGATTTCTGTGACGATCGGCTTATCAAATCGGCCGGACTTGTCTAATTCCCGCTTGGATTTTTCGGCCAGCAGTTGTTGCTCCCCATTATGGTAGAAGATGGCACTGCGATACTGTGGGCCCCGGTCGACAAAAGAGCCACCGGCATCGGTTGGATCAAACTGACGCCAGTAGATGTGCAGTAGCTGTTCATAGCTGACCTTTTTGGGATCATATTTGATCTGCACGACCTCGATGTGACCGGTTTTACCCGAAGAGACCTGCTTGTAGGTGGGGTTTGGCTCCATCCCTCCGGCATAGCCACTGACCACACTCTTGACCCCGGGAACCAGCTCGAAGGGAACCTCCATGCACCAGAAGCAGCCGCCGGCAAAGGTGGCTCTCTGGTAGCTGTGAGGATCCTGCATCATCTTGTTTTCATCCATGATGGTTTGTGCCCCATGGCTCAGCGCAGGGACGAAAGCAAAAATCAGGGTAAGAGAGGGGAGAGAAATCGATAATTTCATGGAGCCTCCTGTGAGATGAAAAACTGCCCGGGCTTTAAGCTTTATACACTTGCCCTGAGCCTTGTCTTGGGTAGATGGGTGATTCTCTGTCTCTGAGTAGACCCTGACACCAGGGGATTTCTTTCAGATTTATCTGTAACAGCAGCTACCGACTTGCAGGAGAGGGGAAGGGGAGGAGTCTCAAGATCTGGGATCTCGGCTACTCGAGGATTAACACCAGAGCTAAGCCGAGCAGAAACATGATGGCACCCACAAGGGTTGAACGATTCATATCACACCCCCGTGTGAAGGAAGTATAGGAGCAGGATTTGCTGGTTTCCATGAGCCTCTGTTGAGGTTAACTTGTCAGGAGATCGGCGAGGGCATTGCCCTGCTGGTGGAGCACCTCTAAGTGGGGGGTTAAGGTCTTGGGATCTGTTCCCAGGTATTCGGCCAGGGGTTTGGGGAAGCGCATAGCAATGAGCTCGGCTGGCACACTGGCGTTCCAGGCAAAAGAGACAAACACAGAGACTCGGATCAACACAGATTCTGCGCTAATTTCACCAAACGCCAAGGGATCAAGCTGATTATGAATCGCCTCGATAAAAACGGGGGAGAGGTTCCACTGCCTGGCAAGCTCAGCCCCAAGCTGGCTGTAGTCCATCCCAAGCACCTTTCTTTGCGCCTCAACCCGGCTCGAACCCTGGTCCATGATCATCTCAATCAATCCTGCCTCTTCAGTCAGGGCTGACTGGATCAGAAGTTCACCAATATCATGGAGCAATCCACAGGTAAATGCTGTATCTGGCTCTATCTGAACGCCTCGGCTCTGCTCTGCCAGGCACTGAGCAATAGTGGCTACCTGGAAGGTATCGGTCCAGTATTTATGGACATTAAACTCACGGCGAATCTGGAAGCATTCAGAGAGGCTGGCGGCAACCACCAGGGAGCGTAAGCGGGCAAAGCCAGGGCGGATCACTGCCTGCTGGATTGAGGTGATTTCCTTGCCTCGGGTAAAAGCGGCCGAACTTGCCATCCGTAGTACCTTTGCGGTGATGACAGGATCCATCGCGATCTTGTCGGCGATACCCTCGACCTCACTGTTGGGATCGTTAAAGCTTGTCATCAGCTCCTGCATCAGCCTGGGGATGACCGGCAGCTCTTTAATCGCCTGAAATACCTGTTGTACGTCCATGGTTAGGTGACCTGGCAATCCCTTCTATATTAAGTGTAACCATGATGCTTCGCCGGGGTGAGAAATTCAGACTCCAAGAAAGCCAGCACACCGATCTCAAACCCGCGAAGCTTGAAGGTTGTTGCCCGTTCAGGTACCGATTTTATGGTAGTGGCTACAGCGATTTTTCCCCGTATGTTTTGAGTGATACAGGGCTTCATCCGCCTCACAGAGCAGACGATCTGAGGCATACTGGGGATCGAGATCGCCCTCCTGAGGTCGGTAGGTGGCGATACCAAGGCTGGCAGTAACCGGGCACACCAGACTGTCGGTCTGCTCAATCGACAGCCGATAACGCTCTGCACTGCGCATCGCACCCTGTTCGTCGGTATCGGGTAGGATCACCACAAACTCCTCGCCACCATAGCGGGCGATCAGATCGCCGCGACGAGCGGTCTGCACCAGGTTATAAGCCAGGGTGATCAGGGCTTCATCGCCTGAGGGGTGGCCATAGGTATCATTGAGTTTTTTAAAATCATCGAGATCGATGATGACCGCGGATAGCGGCCGCATCCCACGCTGCGCCAGCAGCATGTAGGTATCCAGTTTCTGGTTGAGCAGGCGACGATTTCCCACCTGGGTCAGTTCATCCGTGGTACTTTGTTCTTTGAGTTTCAGATTCGCCCGGCGCAGCTCCTCATTGGCGACTCTCAGTTTGATCTCCCTTTGTTGGCGTTCCAGCTCGCTGCTGAGCCAGCTTGCCATCAGCTTAAGAGCGTCGATATCTGTTGGGGAAAATTTACGCTGGCGCGGGACCGGGCTTGAGAAGTTAAGGGTACCATAGGTGTTATTTTCCAGGATCACCGGGATCCCGATGTAGGATTCAAGCCCTAACCCCTGATAAGCCGGATGACTTTTGAGCTCAGATTCTCCCACATGCTCAAACCAGACAGGCTGGCGGGCCTTGAGTGTCACTTCACAGTAGGTTTTGTCGATTTCAAATTCCTGTCCCTGGGTGATGGGGATATCCCGGGGGCAGAGGCAGTGTTTGACCTGGTAACTGTTTTGGCTGCAACGGGACAGGATCCCTATCTCCAGATCGAAGCGATCACAGCCCAGTTGCAGGAGTTGCTGGACCTGATAGGGGAATCCCCGGCTATGATTTGAGGTGATCTGATACAGGGTGCGGATCACCTTCTCACTCTCTGAGATATTCGAGGTCGCTCTTTGTGCCAGCTTGGATTCATCCATGTCCGATACTCAATCAACTTACTTACTTCCAGTATATAAAAGCCTGGGACCGGCTGCTTTGATTATTCAATTGGGGCTACTTCACACAGAGCGAAGGGATAAAGCCGGTTTGATAGGGCCTCAATGATGACCTTTGGCTCCAGATCGACTACCATAGCGGCTTTGTGATTCTTGATTTTGGCTGCTTATGTCCCGGGAAGAGTTTGTCTTTGACACCCGCTTTAAACTGCAATATCTCCACCCTCGTAACTGGGGGGCATTTATCGCTCTTGGCCTGCTATTTATCCTGGCCTGGCTCCCCGTCTGTTTCCGGGATGGGCTAGCAGGGCTACTGTCTCCTCTGTTAGTGCGCTTTTCCAAGAAGCAGTGTTATATCGCCAAAGTGAATCTTCGGCTGTGCTTTCCCGATATGCCCGAGTCTGAGGTTGAGTCTATGGTGAACGATTCGGTCCGGGTCGGGCTCAAGGCGATGCTGAACTTTGGTGAGTTTACCTTTCGCTCGCGCCGCTATCTGAGCCAGCGTTTTGATGTGGAGGGGGCTGAGCATCTGCGTGAGTTTCGTGAGGCGGGGCAGCCGATTATTGTGCTCACTCCACATACCTGGGCGTTGGATGCGGGCCTGTGGTTTGCGTTGGAGGGGATGCCTATGTGTGCCTTTGTGCATGGGGCCCACAACCCGGTATATGACTGGTTTATCAATCGCCAGCGGATGCGTTTTGGGGGCTATGTTTACGAGCGCAGCATGGGGATCAAGTCGGTGGTACGCTCGATTCGCTCAGGCGATAGCTTTTACTATCTGCCCGATCAGGACAGAGGCGCCGAGCTGAGCATTTTCCTGCCGTTTTTTGGTGCTCAAAAAGCAACGATCCCGGCACTCTCCAAGTTGTCACGTCTGACCAAGGCTCCGGTGGTTCCAACCATTTGTGGTTACGATGAAAATAGCCGAAAATACAAGATCCAGATCCAGCCAGCGCTAAGCGACTTTCCAAGTCGTGATGAGGAGGGGGATGCCCTGCGAATGAACCAGTGTCTGGAGGGGATGCTCAGGGAGAACCTCAAGCAGTACATGTGGTTCTTAAAGATTTTTCAGACCCGCCCCAATGGCGAAGTGAGCCCTTATGAGGCCGGGATCAAGGCGATTCGGGAGGGGAAAGAACCCCCCCATTGCCTTAGGGGATCGGCTGAGCTAGATGGCGCGATCCTGGTAAAGTGGAATGCGGGTCAACTTGCTCATCTGATCCAGATATTGTTCAAGATTCGCTGGGAACTTGAAATCTTTCACACAGGTTAGATTTCTGAGGAAGGGGAAGATCTCAAAGTCATCCCAGCCGATGACATTATTGCGTTCTGCAGGGGGCTTGAGCCAGTCAAGCATCGATAGGGTGGCTTCGGCATGACCCTTATAGCGATCCGTGTAACGCATCGCATCTTCGAAGCTGCATTCGATCATCGCTTCCTTGTTTGAGGTGTACCAGCGGATCGCCGATGGGGTTTGAAATTCAGGGAGATCCATCTTCACGAAGCGCGGCATGGTCAGGCAGTTCATCGGCTTTTGGATATGATCCAGCCACTCGGCCACCTCTTCTTTTTTGTGGCTGTCATCAATACGAACCGGCTCGCAATATTCATCCAGATAGCGGGCGATATCCAGGCTCTCTGCCATCCAGTTGCCATTATATTTTTCTAAGATGGGGACTGTGTTGCGACCCACCATAGCTTCTCTGTGCCGGACATCATCATTGTCCAGGTAGACTAGCTCAATGTAGAGGCGGTTGATACCGATCGCCATCTGCGCCTTGATACAGTAAGGGCAATGGTCAAACAGGTAAAGTTTCATCCTAAGCTCCTTGGATGCTCCTGCCGAAGGCTCTGTCCTGAGAACTCCGGCAGTCAATTGCGCTAATGTACGACTTTGTGCCGGAAACATTTTTTTGCTTCCTTTCACTTATCAGGCTAATGGACTGGGGCTGATTTGACAATAACCTGACCTTAGGGAGGAGAGGTTGAGGAGTAAACCCAGTCTTTTCTATCCCTGCTACCCTGGTGTTTTTATTGCGAAAATGTGGGATAAATCGCTTTAAAAACAGTGGTTTGTTAACAAGCATTGTGTCACTATCAAACGGACTGATTGTTTTGCATAGGAGGTGCATCTATGAGTTTATCCTCAGACCTACTGGGGCAGACCACGGGTTGGATTGAGCAGAATCAGGGGCTGTTGATCCAGTATGGGGTCAATATTGTTGCCGCTTTACTGGTGCTGATCATCGGGTTGTTTGCCGCCAGCCTGATCAGCCGCGGTGTTGGTAGGGTGATGGTCAAACGTAGAGTCGATCAGACCATAGTCGACTTTATTAGCGGGCTACTTAAATACCTGCTGATCATTGTGGTGGTGATCGCAGCTCTGTCCCGGGTGGGGGTGCAAACGGCCTCTGTCATCGCTATTTTGGGTGCAGCGGGTCTGGCTGTGGGGCTTGCCCTTAAAAACTCCCTGTCTAACTTTGCGTCCGGGATTTTACTGATCATGTTTCGCCCTTTTAAAAACGGCGATTATGTGGAGGCAGGGGGAAGTTCGGGAACTGTGACCCACATCAAGATCTTCTCGACCATTCTGACCATGCCGGATAACAAGGAGGTGACTTTGCCGAACTCCTCGGTAATGGGAGGCAAGATCATCAATTACTCTAAAAATCCAACCCGGCGAATCGATCTGGTGATCGGGGTAAGCTATGATGCCGATCTCAGGCAGACCCGGGATATCTTACAGCGGGTCATCGATGCCGAATCCAGGATCCTGCCGGAGCCTGCCCCCCTGATTGCGGTCAACGCCCTGGGAGATAGCTCGGTCAATTTTATTGTGCGCCCCTGGGTCAACCGGGCCGATCACTTCTCGGTGCATAATCAGCTCCTCGAAGAGATCAAGATCGCCCTGGATGCTGCCAACATAGGGATCCCATACCCACAGATGGATGTTCATCTCCACAAGGAGCAGTGATCGGTTTCGCTGCCTGACTAACCCCGCTTTAACGCGGGGTTTTTTATAACCAGGCACCCTTAAGGTTTCGAATTATGAGGTCAGTCAGCAAGACCAACAGAGCCTGAAGCTCACCACTAAAACCGCTCACCCCCTCTTTTGTTTAAAAAATATCCGGATTTTACGCTTTTTTTATTCACGGCTTTTTTTCCTGCATAGCTTTTTTACGCCGCTAATTCTTATGCTGTGACTCCCTTATTCAACCGGGATGAATGGATGATGCCACTTCATCTGATCGTGACAAGCCTTTGTTTGGCACTGGTGGTGTATCTGTTTGTGTGCCTTTATCGGGCGTTGTTAAGAAGGAAAAAATAATCATGTTGCTGAGCGCAATCGTGGGGAGTATCGGTTTGCTACTCGTGGTGTACCTGTTTGTTTGCTTGTTTCGAGTCGAGCTCTAGGAGAGATGATGAACGGATCCTATATGGCGATTGGACTCTATATCCTATTGCTGATCATATGCGCTCCGATTGTTGGGCGCTACATGTTTAAGGTGTTTGAGCGAAACACTCAGACGTTAGAGGTGCGTTGGCTGTCGCGCCTTGGCTTTGACTGCTCTGAGCAGGGGATAGGAGAGTACCTGAAGGCGATTATTGCCCTGACTATTTTAGGTATTTTACTGCTGATGATGATCCTGATGGGGCAGGCATCCCTTCCGGGTAACCCCCTGCATTATCCGGGGCTAAGCTGGGATCTGGCATTTAATACTGCGGTCAGCTTTGTAACCAACACCAACTGGCAGGCATACGCCGGGGAGCTGCAGCTCTCTTCATTCAGCCAGACCCTGGGTCTTGCGGTGCAAAACTTTGTATCCGCAGCCGTGGGAATTGCGGTCGCCATCGCGATTTTCCGGGGCATAGCCCGGCAAAGCACAGATAAGCTTGGAAACTTCTGGGTTGATGCGGTTCGCAGTGTGCTGTTTATCCTGTTGCCGCTGGCCTTCATCCTGGCGATCGTGCTGGTGAGCCAGGGCGTTCCTCAAACCCTGTCTGCCTCACATCAGGTGACTCTGCTATCTGGGGTTAAATCCTTGGTTCACTTAGGGGATGTAGCATCCCAGGTCGCAATCAAGCAGCTCGGCAGTAATGGGGGGGGCTTTTACGGAGTAAACTCGGCATACCCTCTGGAGAATCCGACCCAGCTTAGTAATTTCCTGGAGTGTTTTGCGATTATCCTGCTTCCGGCAGCCTTGATCTTCACCTTTGGCTATTACATCCGTCATCACAAGCACACCCGGACTCTGTTTATTACCATGACGGCATTCTTGCTGGTGTGGTTGCTGCTGACCATCTGCTTTGAGGTGGCTCGCGACCCCAGTCTGCATGGACTGGGGCTGATGGACGCGCAGCACTGGTTTGGTAAAGAGAGCCGCTTTGGTCCGGCATTAACCGCTTTGTGGGGCGTCGTCACAACCGCTACCTCAAACGGATCTGTCAATGGCATGCATGACAGCATGTCGATTTTGGGGGGCATGATGGTGCTCTCTAACATGTTACTGGGCAGCCTCTATTATGGCGGCGTGGGATCCGGGATTTATGGACTACTGGTTTACCTGCTGTTGACCGTATTCATCGCCGGCCTGATGAGTGGGCGTACCCCGGATTATCTGGGTAAGCGGATCGGGGCCTATGAGATCAAGTGGATGATTGTCGCCATGCTGGTGATGCCGCTGGGGGTACTGCTGCTGGCTTCTATTGCCTGGTTCTGGCCCGGCTCCCATAGTGCTCTGTTCAATCATGGTGCCCATGGGATCACCGAATGGCTGTATGCCTATACCTCGGCGGTCGGGGACAATGGATCTGCCTTTGCCGGTTTTGGGGCTGATATGCCGGTTCATAACATTTTACTGGCGGTAGGTATGTTGCTCGGACGATTTGGGATCATGTTTCCTATGCTGCTCATCGCAGCCCGCATGGCGAAGCAACCCAAAACGACTGGAGGGGATCTGCCGGTATCCGGGCCGCTTTTTGGAGGCCTGCTTTCCTCGGTAATTATTTTGGTGGGAGGACTGAGCTTTCTGCCGGTCCTGGTTCTTGGCCCTGTGGCCGAATATCTCAAGATGCATGGTTGAGGAGTCAAGCTATGTCTGTAGTTGAACATCAAACTGAGTGGCAGCCGGAGCAGCAACAAGCCGGGCTCGGATTGGGAAAGGGACAGATCTTCTACTCTGCTCTGAAACAGGCACTGATCAAGTTTAATCCCAGGTACCTGTGGGATCAGCCGGTATTGCTGGTGTTGGAGATCGCAGCCCTGCTCAGCCTGCTGGTGACCCTGGTTGCCCCCGAGGCCCAGTTGGGAGGCAGTCCGGCTGTGGCCTGGCAGCTGACCTTTTGGTTGTGGGCAACCCTGCTGTTTGCCAATTTCAGTGAGGCATTGGCAGAGGGGCGGGGTAAGGCTCGCGCCGATAGCCTGCGTGATGGGATGGCGAATCTTCTGGCCACCCGCTGCATCGATGGAGGAGAGACCACAGAAGTGGTTGCGGCGACAGCACTGCGTAAAGGAGACATAGTGCTGGTAAAGGCCGGGGAGATGATCCCGGCCGATGGTGAGGTGATTGAGGGGATCGCTGCGGTGAACGAAGCGGCGATCACCGGTGAGTCTGCGCCTGTGATCCGTGAGTCCGGCGGTGATCGCTGCGCGGTGACTGGCAATACAGTGGTGGTTTCAGATTGGATCCGCATTCAGGTGACGGTCGAGCAGGGTGATTCTACTCTGGATCGGATGATCGCTCTGGTTGAGGGAACCAAGCGCCAGAAGACCCCCAATGAGATTGCCCTCAATGGATTATTGATCGGTCTGACCCTGATCCTGCTGGTGGTGGTTCTCACCCTGCCGGTATTTGCCAGCATGGTGGGAGGACATCTCCCGTTGCTATTCTTGATAGCTCTGGTGATCACCCTGATCCCAACTACCATCGGCGGTCTGCTTTCAGCGATCGGGATAGCCGGGATGGATCGCCTGATCCGTTGTAACGTGGTGGCTAAATCGGGGAAAGCCGTGGAGGCTGCCGGTGATGTGCAGACCTTGTTGCTGGATAAAACCGGAACCATTACCTTCGGCAACCGGATGGCCGATGAGTTTATCAGCGCACCCGGGGTCGAAAAGCAATATCTGGCTGAGGTCGCCTGCCTGACCTCCCTGAGTGATGAGACTCCTGAGGGTAAGTCGATTGTCGAGCTGGCGCAGTCAGCTTATGGGTTGAGTGGCGCTTTGCCAAAAGGGGCTGAGTTTGTGCCTTTCACCGCAGAAACCCGCTCATCAGGAATCGACTTTTCCGGACGTAAATTGCGTAAAGGAGCCGTGGATGCGATGGCCTCCTGGGTGGGGCTGACTAATGAGACACTCCCTGCGGAGCTAAAACAGGCTGTGAATGGGATCGCCCAATCCGGGGGGACGCCATTGCTGGTGGCCGAGCAGGGGCGTCTGTTGGGGGCGATTCATCTCAAAGATGTGATCAAACCCGGGATCCGTGAACGCTTTGCCGAGCTCAGGCAGATGGGGATCCGCACCGTGATGGTGACCGGGGACAATCCGCTGACCGCTGCGGTGATCGCGGCGGAATCCGGGGTTGATGATTTCATTGCCGAGGCCACGCCTGAGAAGAAATTGAACTATATCCGCCAGGAGCAAAGTGGCGGGCGGATGGTCGCCATGTGTGGTGACGGTGCCAATGATGCACCTGCTCTGGCCCAGGCTGATGTCGGGGTTGCGATGAACGATGGTACCCAGGCGGCGAGAGAAGCTGCGAATATGGTGGATCTTGACTCGGATCCCACCAAGCTCATCGATGTTGTCGGGGTTGGCAAGCAGCTTCTGGCAACCCGTGGGGCACTGACCACCTTCTCGATTGCCAATGATGTTGCAAAATACTTTGCCCTGCTCCCGGCGCTGTTTATCGGTATCTATCCTTCGCTGGCTGTACTCAACGTGATGCATCTGCACAGTGCTTCGAGCGCTATGCTATCGGCCATTATCTATAATGCCCTGATCATTTTGGCCCTGGTGCCGCTGGCACTCAGAGGGGTTAAGGTCAGGCAGATGAATACGGCCCGTTTTTTACGGCATAACCTGGTGATTTATGGGCTGGGGGGATCATTGCACCCTTCATCGGGATCAAGTTACTGGATATGCTGCTGGTCGCCCTGGGCTGGGCTTAGGACGCCGTTTAGATTTGACAATCGTGTGCCTGAATAACTTTTTAGGCCACGCAGTGAATACGAAGTTCTTCCATGAACTTCCATCCCAGCTCAGCTCCATGCTTTGCGTGCGTTGTTCTGGGAACAACTTACCCCTGTATGCTCGATGCCAGCCTCCATGCTGGCAACGGACCTAAAACGATATTTCAGGCAATTTTTGGGTACTGGAACTCTATATAGGCTAAGAGCATTGAAGTGAAGTGTCAGGAGAGAGATTGATGATTAAGAGTATTAAAGAATCCCTGCTGTTACTGGTGATGATGAGTGTCCTCACCGGGGTGTTCTACCCCGGAGTGGTGATGGCAATCGCACAGCTTGTGTGGCCGGCTCAGGCTAATGGCAGCCTGATCCTGGATGGTTCGGGTCAAGCCCGTGGCTCCTACCTTTTGGGCCAGGATTATTCAGGCAAAGGTTATTTTCATCTGCGTCCTCTGACCGGTCAGGATAATGGGGGCAGGGGGAATCTGGCGGTCTCCAGTGAAGCGCGCCGCCAATTTGAAGCCGCTCACGCCAAGCCTGGGATGCCTGCGGTGCTGGCGACGGTGTCGGCGAGTGGCGTCGATCCGGATCTCCCCTTTGATGCGGCCGTTTACCAGATCCCAAGGGTTGCCAGAGCGCGACACATGTCGCAGTTTGAGCTTGAGTCTGTGATACAAAAACAGGCTCAGGGTGGGATGCTGGGGCCTCGCTATGTTAATGTGATGCGCCTGAATCAAGAGTTAGACAAGATAAGCGGAATCCATTAATGAGAGATGAAGCCAGAGCCGATGCCCTGTTGTCGACGGTTGAAGAGAGTAGCCGTGGGCGTTTGACCATCTTTTTGGGGGCAGCGCCCGGAGTCGGCAAGACCTACAGCATGCTGCAAGCGGCTAAAGAGCAGCTTACTGCCGGTCGCCGGGTGTTGATCGGCGTTGTGGAAACCCATGGACGACAGGACACCGCGGCTCTGGCCAGGGGAATGGAGCGCATTCCCTGTGACATCCATGAATACCGCAGAAAGTCACTGGCTGAGTTTTCTCTCGATGGGGCCCTGGAGGCCCGCCCGGATCTGCTGCTCCTTGATGAACTGGCACATACCAATGTGCCGGGCAGTCGTCACCAAAAGCGTTACCAGGATGTCGAAGAGCTGCTCAAGGCGGGAATTGATGTGTTTACCACCCTCAATGTGCAGCACCTGGCGAGCCTGCATGACACGGTCAAACAGCTGACCGGGGTGGATGTACGCGAGCAGGTTCCGGATACCCTGTTGGAGCTTGCCTTCGAGATAAAATTGGTGGATCTGCCGGTTCGGGAGCTGCTGGGAAGGCTTGAGGCGGGTAAGGTGTATGTGCCTCATCAGGCGCGCGCCGCAATGAGCTCATTCTTTACTCATGGGAACCTCTCGGCGCTGCGTGAACTGGCCCTGCATACGGCGGCTCAGTGTGTCGACCGCCAAACCCAATTACTGAGGACTGCCAAGGGAGATAATCAGGCGGCGATCGTACCCCATCTGTTGGTATGTATTGAATCCCTGGAAGAGTCTGAGGCAATGATCCGACGGGGACATCAATTTGCAAGGCTGCGGCATCTCTCCTGGTCTGTGGTGGCTTTTGGTAAGGAGGCCCGGGCCTCAGAGGCTGCCGGGGCTTTACAACTGGCGCGTGATCTCGGAGCCGATGTGGAGATCCTCTACGATTCCGATCGTCCCCGGGCTGTGCGTGAAGTTGCCAGGCGGCGCAAGGTAACGGCCCTTATGGTTGCAAATCGCGCAGCCCGCTGGTGGCGAAAGGGGATCGGGCAGCAGCTGCAAGGGGTTGATGAGGGATGGAATCTCATCCTGGTGCCGGCACCTAAACCTGGCAGGCGTCGAGCGCGCCGCGATGAGCGCGGCGATCTCAAAGATTATTTGCAGGCACTGGTGGTGATGGCTATTGCCAGTGTGATCGCCTTTCCGCTCAGCCACTGGCTGTCACTCTCAGATTTGTCGATGGTGTATCAGGTCGGGGTCCTGGTGGTGGCGGTGCGTACCCGGGTGCGGGCGACTTTGTTTGCCGCTGTGGTGGCATTTCTGTGTTTTAATTTCTTCTTCACCGCGCCCTATTTTCAGTTTTTTATAGAGCACCGCTCCGACACCATCACAGCTCTGGTGTTCTTGTTGTTTGCGCTCTTTACCGGGCACCTGGCTTCGCGACTGCGTAAGCAGGTGTTGTATCTCAGACGCAGCAACCATTTTGCGACCAGCCTGTTGGAGTTTAGTCGTCGTCTTTCCGGTCAGTTGACCCACCATGAATTTCTCGAAGAGGGAGGCCGGCAGCTTTCCCAGGCCCTGGGTCTGGATGTGTTGGTGATGGGTAAGGATCCTGACCAAGGGTTAACCACCATCAGTCGCTCCTCTCCGGGAGCCGGGGTGACTGTGAAGGAGCAAACGGCCGCTAACTGGTGTCTGAGTAACGGTGAGGCTGCCGGCTTTTCTACCAATACCCTCAATAGCTGTGACTGGTTATTTTTGCCGCTTAAACTCAATGATGGACAGGTCCATCAGGTGGTGGGGATCCGCGGCGATGAATCCTTACAATCGAGCCAGCGGCGCAATCAGCTGGATGCCTGGCTTGAGGTGTGGCGTCAGGCCCTCTCCCAGAGTGAGCTCAGAGAGGCTCTGGCGGAGGAGCGTCTCAAGAGTGAGACTGAGCAGCTCAGAGCTGTATTGCTCTCCTCAATCTCCCATGATCTACGAACGCCGCTGACAACCCTTATTGGTAGCACGGATAGCTGGCTCAGATACCATACACAGCTGAGCCAGGCTGAACAGTTGAGTCTCATCGAGGGGGTTGCGACCGAAGGTAAACGTCTGCATCGCTATGTGACTCATCTTCTGGATATGACCCGGATCGGTCAGGGGGAGTTGACCCTCAATCGCCAGCCGGTTGAGGTAGAGCAACTGCTCTCCAATGTGATCGGGCGTCTTGAGACCGAGTTAAAGCCTTTTGAACTGGTGACCCATGTGGATGAGGGGATCCCACGTTTGAATGTTCACGCCTCGCTTTTGGAGCAATCTTTGCTCAATGTGCTGGATAATGCCTGCCAATGGACAAAACTTGACGGCAGAATTGGTATAAACGTTCGCAAACTGAAAGACAAATTGAAAATTGAAATCTACGATCAGGGGCCTGGAATCGATCCCAATTTGCGTTGGCAGATTTTTGAGCCCTTCTTTACGACACGCAAGAGGGATCGGGGTCCGGGAGGGAGTGGCCTGGGTTTGGCCATTGCCAAGGGAATGATTCAGGCCCACGGTGGCTCCATCAAGGCTCTGGCGTGTACAGAAGAGGAGGGGTATGCAACCTGCATCCAGATCCAGCTTCCTTTGGATCAAAACAGCGCGGAGAGTGAATGATGAAGATTCTGGTGGTTGATGATGAGCAGGCGATCCGAACTTTCCTGCGGATCAGTCTCAGGGCCGAAGGCTATGAGGTACTGGAGGCAGAGTCCGGAGAGCAGGCACTGGTGTGCTGTACCCAGCACGCCCCGGAGTTAGTTTTACTGGATCTTGGGCTACCGGATATGGATGGTTTTGAGGTGCTCAGTACATTGCGTCAATGGAGCCAGATCCCTGTGCTGGTGGTTTCGGCGCGCAGCCAGGAGAGTGAAGTGGTAAGGCTATTGGAAGCCGGAGCCAACGACTATGTGATCAAGCCCTTTGGGATCCGGGAACTGTTAGCCCGGGTCCGGGTGCTGTTTCGGGACTATCAGCAGACGCCGGCGACTCAATACATTGAAGTGGCCGATCTCTGCCTTGACCTGGTGAATCACAAACTGCTGCGGGGTGAACAGCAGATCCATCTGTCCAAAAAGGAGTTTACCCTGTTTGAGCATCTGGCTCGCCATGCTGGGAAGCTGGTTACTCAGCAGACTCTGCTGACTGCTATCTGGGGAGAGACGCACAAGGATGATAGCCATTACCTGCGGGTTCTGGTTGGCCAGCTACGTAAAAAGTTGGGTGATGATATTCAGCAGCCTCGATATATAGAGACGGAAACAGGTATCGGTTACCGATTACGTATGGATGAGGGCTAGCTATTTTTTGCTGTGGCAATTAATTTGTTTACAGACAGCCAAGCCCCGGATACCGATCATGATAACTTCAGGCGTTGGATATTTCTGATTCTCGCTCGTTGCGATCTAACTATAGGATTGATGCTAATTGCTCATATATAAGAGCTCATTCCTGTGGTGCCTGTTGAACAGCGACTGTTTTAGGGAAAATCTTAAACTTAGACCTTAATTTGATAATTGCTGACAACACTCACAGGCAGATGAGTCTTTATTCAGCTGTAGATTATCTGGGGTTGAGCATGAACTGGCAGTCGTTTAACAACTATCCTTAGCTGAGGCTTTGAACATCAATTGAATCATTCCCTTGTTGGTAGATAACAATCACAATAAGGGACACCAAAAATGAAAGGGATGCTAGAGCCAGCTAGCCAGGAACTGATGCTTCAGTTTATGGATGCTTGCCTTGAGCCTATGGCTCTGAAAGACGCAGACTCACGCTTCATCTATGTTAATCAAAGTTATCGCGAACTTCTTCATCTCCCCGATGAATTGGATATTCGATCTTTAAATGTAAGGCAGTTACCACAGGAGATAGCTCAATTTTCTGAGCTATACCTCTGTCAGGATCAACAGATAAAAAAGAGTAAAAAGTCTCTGTCTTCTCTTGAGATCAACTTCTTTGGAAAGGATCGTCAGTTAAAAAGTTATCTGATGCGAAAGACGCCACTGTTCAATGCTCAGGGTGAACTTGAGTATATAGTGGTCCAGGGAGAGCCCATTCAACATTCACTAACCATCTTCTCCAAGGTTCTATTTGGAGGTATTTTAAAGAATGAAGCATTTTCCATAGCTGGAGAAGAGGCTAAGGGGATATCTCAGATCAGTCTATCTAAAAATAATTGGGAAGCGGCTTTTCTATTTTCTCTGGGACTTAGCTATAAGAGTATCTCCCAGCGCCTTGGGATCAGTAAAAATGCAGCCGAGATGCGAATTAAGCGAGTCAGCCAGCAGCTGGATATTCCAGTCCCTTTATTAGCCGATCACCTGAGAAGTCATGGGTGGATCTCCAACATTCCGCAGCGCTTTCTGTTCGACAAGCCTAATTCAATCCCACTTGATTCCGCTGAGCTTGATACTTTGCTCAGGGAAAAAGCGCGTTAGAGTAGCGACGCTTGGTTGCTGGAGCGCCTCAGTAACTTGGCGAATATGAATATTAGACTCACTATGAGAACTATCAAAGTAGCTCATAGTGAGTCTTTCAGGCATAAATATCGCGAGGGTGGTGTTTGTCATCTGCTGGTGATGCCTGGATTCAGCCATCACCAGCACGCTGTAAATCCGGATCTCTTCCATGAGATTCCTTCCGAGCTTAGCTTCCTGCTTAGGTGTGTTGCTCCGAAAGCAACTTACCCATGGGATCTCTACTGCCCCGGCTATCATCCCTGATACCCTCTTCCAGTTCGGTATCCTACCTCTCGTTTCGCTTCTTTGAAGCTTCAGCCCTGCAGCAGAAGGCCAGTGATGCTGAAACAAGTCATCTAAAATCGAACAACCGATCTGAGATATGACCATAGTAAATCGGTCTGTGTTACTAAAACTGAGCATTTGCCATGACGGTGATCATACCCGAGTAATGGCCAGGAAACTTCTTCCCCAAGGCTGGAGCCATCAAGTGAAGCTTAATATAGGAAGTTTCCCTCGTTGTTCTGATATCTATTTCAGATCCAAGATACAGCTTCCTGAAACTGCCGCAAAGAGCATCTGTGTTATCCTCACAGGATGAAAGGAATACCTCAACCGGGCTCTTTACCTTGGTCTTTGGATTTTCGATGGCACAATAGCGTATCCCGTGAACGGTGAGCTGGTTATCACAAAGAGTACTATATTTGACACCGACAATGGATTGATTGGTTGTGTACTCCAGTTGAAGATCGGGAGATGCTATATAATCACCCCGGCTATTTTTTGAATTTATTAGGGTGATATTGGCTGTTCGTTGATGATTATTGGCTAACCAGAAACTGCTGGTAAAAGGAATATTCAGGGTTAGGTTCTGAGCATTAAATTGAAATGCATACCTGGCTAGATTATTTTGATAATCATTGACTGCGGTGGGGTTACGACTAGAGTCATGGTTGGTAACTAGTGGCGCTATGCTGGTATTTTGACCCTGAGAGGGCTGTAATAGAAAACTATTTTTTAAAGACCAATGTCCTCCGCGAAGGTTGTGGAGCTGCTCTTTCGATATGCCAAAGTAGCCAGCTCGGATACTCTCGTTCCAGGTGGCAGAATTCGTAACCGTAAAGTTTAGGTTGGTGCATCCGGCTTGAATCAAAGCCTGGGTTGCCGATCCAATATTTCTACTCCAGAGAACGCAGGACTGATTAAAGTGGACAGATAGCTTATCTCTATTATTATCTGGATAAATTTCTATTATATAGGCGAGAAGCTTTATATCTAATGGTTTCTGTTGAACACCATAACTGAACAGGGCTTTCTCACTAACCTTAGAAAATGGAGTTTGTTGAATACTACTCCCTTTAGAAGGTGAAGGTGTATGTACCTGCATCAGAACGGATGGGTTCTGATTTGTTTGCCTCCAAACCAGGTAGTGTCCGTTCTGGGTCAGGACTTCTTCTGAAGAAGCAGGAGTTGCACCAGCAAAACTGTCGATGTTTAATATTCTGTCGCCATCCGAGGTAAGATTAAGAGTGATTTTAGGTTGAATGTCTACTGTATTATGAAAAATGACTTCTTCACTGGCGTAACTTAAAGGAGAAAGCAGAATGTTAACTACTATGGCGGTTGAGATACATATAGATGTATAAGTTATTAACGTTATCAGTTTGTTCATCATTCTATCCATATCTTTAATGTTTCAGGAAGATTTCTTCTAACATAACTCGTATTTTATTTTGGTCATTCATCTAATGATGAGATGAGCTATGCGCTCCATTACATAGGACCTTCCCAATCCATGAACCATTGTGAATGTTATTGATTTTATCTTTGCTTAGTTGATATGAGCAGCGTTTACCATTGGAGAGGGTGATTGCTAGTTTAGGCGATGATTTATTTATTCCTATCATAAAGTATCCTTGAGCATCACTATGCTCCGATGAGAGATGATTATCAATTTTGGCATAGGGTGCACTCGTATTATGACTCACGATCTGACCGACGACCTGAATGGTTGGAATCACCTTGCGCTTAATATGATAAATTTGCCCTGGATATAAGACAAAACTGTCATCTGAGCTCTTCCACCATAATGAATCCTTATTTTCATTTGAATTCATTAAGTATACATCATAATATGAATAGCGAGTTAATGGAATAAAGTTAATTCCAGTGGATACCGGGTAATGGCTACCATTGATATTAAGAATCATCTTTACATTCTCAGGCGATTCTAAGTCAAAAATGATTCCACTATCGCTTGTTGTATTATGGCTGAAAGCCATATCGCCACCGGATACGGCTATACTACCACTCAGTGAGCTTGCGAGGCTTTGAGTATTATGACCTGAGTCATTTTGAATGGCACTAGCATTAATTGCCCCTTGCAAATAACTTCGATCCATAGATAGTGAACCACTGACCATGTCTGCATTATCACGATGAGATACTCCAATGCTTCCATTAGTGATAAACGATTTATTGTCGGCAGCTAAAGAATAGCTTGAATCAGCTGAGAATGTTTTCTGATTGGGGTTATATATGAGACTAGAATTAACACTGCTGTTGTCGTTAAAAACATGCGTTAGCGTTAATCCATAGAAGTAGTTAAATTGATCGGGAGAGCCGATGATGCTTTCATCATTATCCCAAGATGCGGATATGTTTCCCTGGATAAAAAAACCATGACCACTATATAGGTTTAACATATATGATGCATTGTATCCCATATTCTTTCGTTGGATATCATAGGTGTTATTTAATGACAGAGTCCCATATTGCGCCATAAATATTGATGCATTCAAGTTGATGTTGTTTGATTCAAAATCAAAGGGTGAGTAATCGAAATGGCTATTTTTTCTCACATGGTTATAAAGGAGGCTTATATTAAGCATCGAACCAAATGATTTCTGAAGACTGCCAGTGAAAGCAAATCCTCCATGCGCGTCAGCTCCGGCATTGATATTACTTCTGATGTTCTCAGGGAGAGCGAGTTGGTTATCAAGTTCAACAACTGAAACCTGACCTATCTGATATAGGTTAAGGCTGCTGAATAGATGAGGACTCATGACTCTGCGTAGAGAACCTCCAAAGTAGGGCATATCAAACTCGGAGTCATCCTTTTGTGATGCGATGCCTCCCCAAAGAGAGTAAGCAATACCCAGGTTTGGAGATAGTGTTGAGAGATCAAAAGGTTTATTGATGATCTCTGTTCGCGATCCTGTGACTTTCCCTCCTTCCAGGAGATCGATTTTCACCGGGTAGACGCCACTTGGGAAATTAGATGTGTCAAGTTGATGAGAACCAATATCAAAGTGCTGCACACTTAGTAAAGTTCCATCCTTATAGATTCGTGCTGTCGTGTGACGAGGAACGAATATGATGATGGGATTCAGCGATTGTTGAGACTTGTCAAGCAGTAGACTATTACTTGAGTACCAACTGGCAGCGATAACTTTACCTCCATACCCATAGTTCATCCCTGAGCTGGAAGAACCAAATATGCCTGTTCCATTGCCATAGTTAAGACTGGTAACGCTCTTTTGGTTGTTGTGAATCAGCTTAAGTGAGCTTAGGACATAATCATTGTAGTGCTCATTATGAGAGAGGTAACCGGAGGCTATTGCATGGGTGTTTGAATAGCCAGTTGTATTTGTGAGAGCAAGGCTTGATGTGCTTGTATTATTACTATCACCAAATGTTTTGGATGAATTCAGGCTGTATTGCATGACAGATGATAAATAATTTTTTTCCGGAGGAGGCAGGTAATTATGGTGAGAGATTATTTGTGTTTTGAATAGTGATTTATTCAAAATTAGTTTTGCCTTCAGAGTATCAAGGCTAAGCTTAACTAAAATAAGTTGCTGATTTTTAATGGTGCAAACATGCATGTTGATTAGCTTGTTTGAGCAAATAATTGGCTTGTTTGCAATGAATCCATTTTCCAATATATCTATCATATATTTTTTTGCTGAAATAGATAGTGGTAATTTTTTTAGTAATTTATTTGGAGATTCGATAGATAATTTTTTATCTTTAATATGAGCTATATGTACACCCATATCATTTCCGGAGTACGAGATGCTTATAGGAAAACCCTGGGTTTTAAATTCATTTTGAAATGACTTTGGTATGGCGCTCCAGTCAAAAGGTGAATTATCATTCCCTTCTTGGGGGGCTGAAGTGTAAGCTACACTAATCTTCAGTGAGGGCACATTGATATTCTGAGATATGACTTGCTGAGCTGATACCGTATTACTCATAAGCAATAGTATTGAGAATAGGTTCTTTTTCATGAGAGGCTCACTTTACTACTCTATAACTCATCATTTTCCGTGTTTGCCCAAGTTCGAGAGATAGGGATAATTGATCTCGATAGTTTGCAAGATTGAATTGTTCCTGAAGTCCCGGGTAGATGTAGCTCCGGGTGTTTTTTCTGTATTTACAGCTTTTCTCAGGTAAGTGATCAGAAATGCACTTATCAAAAGTTTCGGCAATAATAACCCCATTTCCTGTATTCTTTATCTTTACTTTCCCTTGATCACGCTTAATTCGATAACTATACTTTACACTTTTGGGCTCTATGACCAGGGCGGTGGATAATCCAATCCCGACAGATGCCCTGGCTCTTATTTTTTCTAGCTGCTTATGAGAGATGTTAAACCCATACTCTTTTTCAGGAATGACAGGGAGAAATGCGACCCGGTAAAATCCAAGATCTTTAGGGCGACCATTGGGCAGGGAGAAAATAATATTTACAGAGTGCTTTGGCAGGACAACCAAATGATTTGGATAAACCATCAAGCTTTGTGTCATATCTTTAAGTGTTAGCAGCTTATCTTTTTCTTTGCTTAGTGGGTGGGTTACTTTATACACCTTTACAAGGAAATATTTTGGTGTGCTGCAGCTATTGTTGGTTAGAGTTTTGACAAGCTGATCTTGGGGGGAATTATCATCAGTATGCCAATAGTTGAATAGACCATTGATGGCAACTCCACCGTGGCACTCTTTATACGGAACGATTTGACTGTTATTTATTTCGTCAGCTTTGGCTATTGTGATATATACCAAACAAATGAATAGAAGCGTAATATAGAAAATTGTTTTTTTTATGGTTTTAGACGACATTAAAATTAGCCACTCTGTCAAATAGGTGTGAAGCAGAGTGATTCTGCTTCACCGATGAAGTTAATTGATAATATTATGCACTGGTACTATTAGGTTTAAATGTGCCTTTGGCAACTATGGTGACACTCCCTGTATAAGTGGTATTCGGGGATTTTCGATAGTCGCTGACATCCATGACTCCGATAAAGCCAATGGGGATAAACACGTTATCATCGGAGTAGGTTTGATTGATCGTGTACTGTTCAGATGGTGAGAAGTTATTTGGTGCTGAGTAAGCTATAGGCGTAGTTGCTGTTTTGTCGAAAAAATCAGAGGGGTATGTAGTCTTTTCTCCCGGAGTGCCCGGAGTGACACAGGCAATCCCAGGATTACTCGGGTCTGGTAGTGCAATTTGATCTGTAATCAGGCCAGATGCTTGCGGACTTGAAAGGGTGCTGTTGTGTGTTACAAGAGTGATGGTGTCAAAGTAATAGGCATTGGGATCGGTATTATAGATATCCAGAGCATAGTAACTGGTTAGATCACCCATCTTCGTCAGGTTGGTGCCACTTTTCTTGCCCCATACAAAATGTCCCTTAAATGGATCAGTGGTCGCCAGTATCGGACTTGATCCAAGATCAACCACAGGATCCGTCGTGCTTGATAGACCTGTGGTTTTGGACTGCAGTGAAAAGTTGATCACAGGTTCTGGCCGGTTGACTGTTGCAGAGAGGTGAATGGTAAAGCTTGGATCTTGCGCACAAGCTGTGCCGGATAGGGCTGTCGAGATTAATCCCAAAAGGAATAATCGAACAGGCATAAACGATTGATTACTTTTCATCATAAATCCTTATGTGATGAATATAGAGTGCAGCGTTTTATTGATTTGCCAAAAACTTATAGAAAAACAACATCCCCTCACAGGATATGGGACCACATCATGTTGATGGCATCGCTGGAAAACTTATCATGATGAGTATCTGTGCATCGCTAAGTAGCTCCTTTTATTTGGCATCTGATTTGTTATTAATTGGCTTAAATGGAAATTGAATCGGAACGGTCAGATTTATTTCCAGTGAAATAAAATACCTGAGCTATGTTCACTGTGAAACTATCCCTTTATTTTCCAGGAGTCAATAGTATCTTTGTACTATTTTTTGGGGAGTGAGGGATTAAAAAATGCGATTCAGATCACCATGATGGAGCTTTAAAAAACCTTTTATTATACATGACTGAGAACATTTGCATAGACCAATTAATGGTCTATGCAAATGTTCCTGCCATCTGAGACAATCGATGCGGCATATTCTTACGCACGGGTTGGAGTGTAGTCTGCTAATATCTATAGGAGAAAATATTGGCCGTGAATGTAACCTGTTGTTTTTAATGGATTAATTTGATTTACCCTTCTCTTTTCTTGATGATTTTTTAATTAAGACGATATTTCGATAGATAGCATCATGGATGATAATATGTATCAGATTAATCAATCTCCACTCAAAAAGCTGAGTATTTACTCTTGTATTATTTATTACCTGTCATTTGTTCTTTTATCCATGCCATTATCAGTTCAGGCTGCTAACCATAGAGAGATGGACACTACGCCTGGGACAGAGTTAACTCTATATCGAGTGACTCATACAGAGTCATTAGATGAATTAGCAACTGAACTTCAAACAACGCCTGCGGTTGTTATTTCTTCTAATCAAGATATGAGTTTTGATTTTATTGACACAAAATTTAAGAAAGGGGATCTGATCTGGATCCCAGAATCAGTGATCTTATCCCGTGGAGCAAAAAAGACAAAACAACAAGCTGCTAAGAATACCAGAGATACTCCGGCGAAAAGCAATCAATTCTTAGATTCGCTGGCTCAATATTTTTCTGCATCATATCAAAAAATGACCTGCCAGGTGTCGTCGGACTGTTACGGGAATAAGAGACAGAATCAGTATACTTCGTGGGATCAAATGTCGACAAATATGGTCTCTGAAGGAAAGGGTGGCCTGGCAAGTTATTTTAATAGCAAATTCTCAAGTCTGTTTAAGCAGTGGGGGACTTTTAAGGGAGGGGTCCTGACTGACGATGATATGAAACCAACCGGGTATAACCTTGACCTGCTCCTTTCACTGTCGAATACAAAATCACGTCTGGTATTTGGTCAGTTTGGTCTCCACCATGCCGATGTTGGAAGTCGTACCTATCTGAATATGGGGCTGGGGCGTCGTCAGTATTTTAAGAATTGGATGTTAGGGATCAACGGCTTTGTGGATCAGGATTTGACCCGTGAGCATTCAGTGCGAGGCTCGTTAGGTGTTGAGATCTGGAAGGATAATTTAAAGCTTGGTAGTAACTACTATTTTCCTCTTTCAGGATGGAAAGATGCATCTCAGATCGAGGATTATCAATCTCGCCCGGCTCAGGGAGTCGATCTGGATCTTCACTATTATCTTCCTTTTTATCCACAACTTGGGCTCAAGCTCAAGGATGAACAGTATTTTGGCTCTCTGGTCGATCTTCAGGGGAGTGGCAGCCTTGATAGTATGCAGGCAGATCCCTATCGGCTGTCTTCCGGGATGGACTACACACCCATCCCTTTGTTGAGTTTTGATGGAAACTACTCGCATAGTAAAGGTGGCAATGATGAGTTTACCCTGGGGGCTCATCTGACCTATAGGTTTGGCGTTCCCATCGACAAGCAGATCGATCCGGATATGGTTAAAGTAGCGCACTCTCTCAGGGGAATGCGGTTCGATCTGGTTGAGCGCAACCCTGTCATTGTCCTTGAGTATCGGAAAAAAACGGTGCTACAGGTTGCCTTGCCTAAGGAGATAGAGCTGACAGAGGGTGAGTCTAAAGTGATCGTTCCCGAGATTCACGCCAAGTATCATCCACTGCAAGCCCATTGGAGTAGCTCACTCAATGGCCCCTCAAATATTCTGGCCAGCCTGTCCAGTGAATATGCTCTCGAGCCCACGATCAGTAAAGATATTGAGGCAGGTGGAGATGAAAATAACCATTATCCTCTTACTCTGACCGTGACAGATAGCAAAGGTAATACGGCATCAGCGACGACAGAAATTGTGGTAAAGCCGAACCCGTCTCTGAATCCTCAGATAAAAGTGCTCCCTGGTAAAAACATCCATCTCCTGAAAGGTCATAAAAACACTTATACCTGCGCAGAAGGGGCCGATGCCGATTTCCACATTCAGATCCTTGATCCCCGGCAAAAGCTTCGAGAGGTCCGCAGCACCTCATCAGATCATAAGAGCGGCGACAATGGGTTTAAGGTGGCTTATAGCGGTAGCCTCAAAGATCAGAGTAAGTTTGATGGAGCGAATCCTTTACATCCAAGCTTTAGTATTTCGCCAGGACTCATGTTGTTGGGAGCTAAGCCCAAGCTTCTACAGCTGACCGTTTCAGCGACCGATACGCAGGGTTTCAGTAGCTCCAGAAAAATTCTGGTACGAGTGAATAAAAACAGTGATGGTGGAAGGGGCCTGGATGTTGACCCAAGCTCAGCAGTCACCCATGTTGGTGAGACATTTGATACTTCAACTCTGAAAGTTACAGGCGCTTCACCTGGAGCACAGCTGAAATATGAATTTAATCCTGGTACAACCGGGGCAACATATGATCCCAGCACCCGGTTAATTAGCCATATCACCGAGAGGGGGGTCATTAATCTCGATATTAGCGATGATAAGGGGGATTATCCGGTCACCTTTCAACTCAAGGTTGGGAAGGCCTTACCCGCCATGAAAGCCCTGGCACAGCGGCGCCCCCGTCCGGAAAATCACCAGATATCACTAACCGATCCCGTCTCCTTTGCCCAGGTGAAAGATTACTATGGCAAGGTAACAGTCACTGGCGTAGACAATGAGACAGGGCAGGGGAGTTTCAAGGATGGAACTCTCACCGTTGATCAGGTGGGAACTTTTAAAGTGAACATTCAGGATCAGGGAGATGAATCGCACCAGCAGAGCAAGACGAGTTTTCAGCTAACTGTATATCCCTCGATTTCCGCACAGGATAAAACACTGACTCTGGCTGACAGTGGCAGGATCCAGCTCAGTGATCCTAAGAGTGTGACAAAAATTAGTAATGATTATGGGGGGGTATCTACCGACTCCGTCGAAAATGGGAGTGGTAGGGGGATCTATTCGGGGGGATACTGACGGTCACTAAGGCTGGAACTTTTACCGTTCATATCAGCGATGCCGGCGATGCAACGCATGATAAGACCAAGACTACATTCGAGTTGACTGTAGAGCGTATTGCTCCAGGTACTATTTTGCCATCACCGGCTTCGGCGGTCATGATCGTGGGGCAGGATTTTGATCTTAGCAGGGTGAATATGCTAGGGGCCCACGGGTCACTCACCTATAGCATTATTGATTCAGGAGCAACCGGGATCCACACGACCCTTGGGGGATAAGCTCTCCGACGGGGCCCGGTGTGGCAACCATTCGGGTGAGTGATACTGGCGATGCAACCCATCAGCCCTCCAAGCCGGGAACCCTTACCCTGACGGTAGATAAGATCCAAGGCGATCTGCAGCTCACCAAGTCGGTGGATGGGATCACTGCCGCTCAGCCTTACAATCTGGCAAAACTCATCAAGGTCGGCACTCAGTTCGGTAACGCGGTATATCAGCTGGATAGCAACACGGCGGGGATGACTCTGAGCGGTTCAACCCTGGACAAGGCTACCCATGAAGGTGAAGTGAAGGTCAGCATCTCGGATAAGGGAGATGCGACTCACACAGCCTCGCCGGCGCAGCAGTTTACCCTGACGGTAGTGAAAGCCGAGAATCCGATGCAGCTAGCCGCTGCGACTACCACTTATGCCGGACAGGATATATCACTGCTGGGGTTGGGGAATATTCAGGCGGCGCAAGGTCCATTGAGTATTGTGAGTGTCACTCCAGGATCAGGGGATGAGCCAGGAACGGGGAGCCTGAACGGTCACTCTTTGCATGTAACGCAAGCGGGTGGCTTTGTGGTGACTGTTAAAGCCGCAGGAAACAATCAGTACAAGCCGGTCACGGCTAATTTTACGCTGCAGGTACACAAGGGGGTTCATCAGCTACCCGATTTTTCCGCATCCATGGGCTGGACTCACTGGCACCAGGCGATTTCGTCATTCGACTACTTAAACAAGGTCCCCGATGCTCTTGGAATGGTTCATGCCGATAAGCTGATCAGCGCTCCAGCGGTTTGCGGGAGCTATTGTACTGTTTATGACAACAATGGCGTGCCTTATATCCAAACAAATAGCACCGGCACGTTCAAGATCCAGGTGAGTGATGCGGGGAGCAAGTTGTATCAGCCTGGAACGGCAACCTTTACCCTGACGATGACCACTGTGGAACACAGTATCCATGTGAGTGATTACTCGACTGTTTATCAAAGTGATGGGATTGGGATTGAGGCTCTGGGTCAGCAGATCTTAGTCGCAGGCCATCCCCTGACTGTGACCGGAGCAAACCATGATGTGAAGGTCCTTGAGGTTACTCCAGATACGGGAGCAGGCACCTATCTGGATGGCAAGCTGATGGTGAGCCAAGCCGGAACCTTTCGCGTTAAGGTTCAGGATGCAGGCTGGGCAGGGATCACTCCGGCAACCACGAGCTTCACTCTGACGGTGAATAAGGCGAGCCACAGTTTTGCGGTGGCCGATGTGGCTCAGACCTATGCCGAGCAGCCAATTCCACTGGCACCCTTGATCAAAGCCAGTGGCAATCTGGGGGCGGTCACAGTCACCGATGTTCAGGATGGCAGTGGCCAGGGCAGCTATCAGGATGGACAGCTAACGGTCAAAAAGGCAGGCAGCTTCACAGTTGAGGTGACAGATGCCGGTGATGACACCCATACTCCGGCAACCACGAGTTTTACTCTGACGGTGAGCAAGGCCAGTCACAGCTTTAGGGTGGCCGATGTCACTCAGAGCTATGCCGAGCAGCCTATTCCACTGGCACCCTTGATCAAAGCCAGTGGCAATCTGGGTGCGGTCACAGTGACCGATGTTGTGGATGGCAGCGGCCAGGGCGGCTATCAGGATGGGCAGCTAACGGTCAAAAAGGCAGGCAGCTTCACAGTTGAGGTGACAGATACCGGTGATGACACTCACACTGCGGCGAAGAGCCAGTTTACCCTGACAGTTATAAAAGCGCTAAACCCAATGAAGGTTGCGGATATAGGCGTTACCTATGCAGGGAGCAATGTCTCTTTACTCGAGCTTGGAAATATCAGATCCAACCAGGGCTTATTGACAGTGAATAGTGCGACCCCGATATCGGGAGGCGACTCCGCAGGGCATTTAGTCAATAAGGATCAGCTCGAGGTAGTCAAAGCTGGAAAGTTTGTTGTCACTGTGACAGCGGCTGGTAATGATCAATATAAGCCATCAACTGAAAGCTTCACCCTGACAGTCAATAAAGGGATCCATACATTACCGGACTTTTCAGCTGATCTGGGGTGGAGTCGCTGGCATCAGGAGATATCTTCATACTCCTTTTTGAAGGCGGTTCCTCAAGCGCTTGGTGCTGTGCATATCGATAAGCTACTCAGTGCACCTGCAAATTGTGGAACCTATTGTGAAGTGTATGACTCTGATGGGCTCCCACGGATCAAAACCAATAGTTTAGGCATTTTTAAAATTCAGGTCAGTGATGAGGGGAATGATCTTTATAAAGCAGGGACTGCGACCTTTACTCTGACGATGACGAAAATCCCCCACAGTTTTACTGTGAATGATGCACAGGTGACCTATACAGGCCAGCCAATTACTCTCGCTGAGCATATTAGCGGGGGACAGGGGGCCCAGCCATCATTTGAGCCTTTATCTGACATTGTAAAGGTGATTGGAGTGACCTTTGATGGAACAGGAAAGGGTAGCTATGCCAATGGAGAGTTAACAGTAAAACAGGCGGGAACCTTTACTATTCAGGTTCAGGATAAAGGTTGGGCAGGTTATGAGCCGGTTGATAGTGATTTTACTCTGACAGTCAACAAAGCTGCTGGAGTCATGCAGGCAAAAGATCAGACGCGCACCCTGCGTGCGAATAGTCAGATAGACTTGAGTGATCCTAAGGGCTTTGCCCAGGTGACTAATAGCCATGGCAAGGTCACAGTGACCGGCGTTGATGGTCCCGGGAAGTTTGTCGATCACATTCTGACAGTCAACAGTGCCGGCAAATTTACGGTGCACCTCCAAGACAGTGGAGATGGGACTCATGATGCATCAGAAGATGTCACCTTTGTACTGACAGCAGAAAAAACACCAGCCATCTCCTTGGCTGTGACACCGAGTGAAGATTCAGTCAAGGTCGGGAGCGGTAGCTATCTTCTGACAAATAAGCTCTCGGTCAAGCAGCATTATGGTGCGCTCTCTTACGGGTTAATGAGTGCTGGCGGGACGGGTTCGACCCTCACCGGAAGCAGCCTATCCATTGGTTCATCTTCAGGTGTTGTTGAGATCCGAGTGAGTGATGCTGGAGATGGGACACACAAGCCATCTACACCAGCTTTCTTTAAGTTATACCTCAAAGAACCAGGGAAGATGACTGTGACAGGTTATCCCTTGTATACCTACCCAGCCCAAAAGAGTTATCAGCTTACCGCTTCTGAGCTTAAGGCTCACTGGACGATAGCAAATGCCTACGGAACTGTTTCGATCGATAGTATTAAGCCATTTACTGAATCCGGTGGAGACTGGGATCCTTCGACTCAAACCTTGACTGTAAAAAAAATAGGACTATTTGAGGTTTATTTGAGTGATTCTGGCGATTCACTTCATGAGCCAACTCATCATGTCTTGGCCTTTATTGGCGTTGGGCGAGGAAAGAGCCAGCTTTCAATCGCAGATCAGAAGCTGTCCTATGGTAGCGGACAATTTGACTTATCTAATCTTGATCAGATTACTCGGGTGACCAATGCTGTCGGTAAGCTGGCGGTGACCGGTGTCAGTGGTAGCAGCGGCAATTACCGTTTTGATGCGGCATCACAGAAGTTGACAGTTTTCCATCCTGGAGTATTTACCGCTCAGGTACATGATCCTGGGGATGAGAATCACACGGGGGCATCAACAAGCTTTAAGCTGACGGTATTGGGTGAGAGTCATACGATTACGGCTCTACCCTTAACCCTGGACTATATGGATGGAGGGATATCATTGGCCAACCTGACGAATGTCCGGGGGGCCATAGGAAAACTGCAAGTCACCTCGATAAAGGGAGAAAGTGGAGCCGGCAGTTTTGATGTGACCAGCCAAACTTTGAGTGCAACTCGAGTTGGTACCTTCACCGTTGATGTGGCAGATAGTGGTGAGGGCAAATATGAACCGGCCTCAACAAGTTTTACCCTGACTTTGAAAAAGGCGAAAGGAGTGATGCAGGCGGTTGATCAATCGCGTCACCTGGATTCAAAGTTACAGATCGATCTTAGCGAGCCCAAGAGTTTTGCCCAGGTGAGCCATGCCTATGGTGAGGTCACTGTCACTGGTGTGCAGGGCGATGGTGATTATGACGGAGCCAGCCATCACCTGACTGCAAATTCGGTAGGGGAGTTTAGGGTTTCGCTCCACGATAGTGGGGATGTACTGCATCAGCCTTCGGATACGACATTTGTGTTGACGGCGCAGAAGGTGTTGCCCGGCACTCTTGCACTGAAGACAACAAGGGGGGCGATGCTTGCTGATCAAAGCTTTAAACTAAATCAGATCACAGCGACCAACAGTTATGGTGAACTTGGCTACAGCATCAAAGATAAAGGGAACACAGGAATCGTTTATGACGAGCAGACTCAAACCCTGAGTAAGCCAACGGCAACGGGGACTGTGAGCATTTCGGTGGCCGACTCCGGAGACGCACTGCATCAGGCCTCTCACCCAGCCAGCTTTGAGTTAGCCGTGAACAAGACCAAGTCGACATTCTCGGTGACCTCTGGAAAATCCGCGACCTATTCCGCCGTCATAGGTGGCGTCGATATCAGTAAACTGGGAGCCATCGATAATATTGCTGGCAGCCTCTACTTCCCCGGAGGAATGACCCAATATGGTGTGAAGGGCTATCTGGATGGCAATATCTTTAAAGTCACCAGTATTGATAGTGGTGGTGGAACCTTGACTGTCTGGGTTGGAGATACAGGTTCGGCAACAGTACAGAAGGCTGAGCCTCAGAAACTATATTTTTATATTCACCGGGCAGATGGGACACTGCAGCTCAATCAATCCAGTGACTCTATCCTGGTAAGTGGCAAATACAATCTTTCCGGTCTGATCAAGACGGGAACATCCCATGGCTTGGTTAGCTACAGCATCAGTAGTGACAGCGCCGGAATGACGCTTCAGGGGGATACGCTGGATCATGCCAGCACGACAGGCTCTGTGGTGGTTCGGGTTCGCGATAGTGGTAGTAACCTATATAACCCCTCTGAGCAGACCTTTACCCTGCATGTGGAGCCAAAACATGCCGGTACCCTACAGCTTACCAAAACCTCAGATAAGATTATTGCAGGTCAAAGTTATCCCCTATCTCAGCTGATCAAGACAGGCACAGCCCATGGCGCGGTCAGCTATACCCTGGTTTCGGCTCAAAATAGCGCGGGCATGACGCTGACAAATGAGCATATGCTTACCCGGGCTCACTCTTCTGGAAGGGTTGTGGTTGAGATCCGTGATTCCGGGGATGCCAGCTATCTGCCTTCATCCAGTCAAACCTTTATTCTGAACGTTAACAAAGTTGCAAATCAGATTAGTGCAACAGCAAAGAGTGATCTGGTGGTTGCCAGTGGTCAGCCATTGAATCTAACTCCCACAAGTGTGAGTCAAATCGCCAGTGTGAGTAATGCCAAAGGCGCTGTAACTATTACCGACGTGTCGGGGACGAATAGCTCGTCCTGGAGCATTACTCAGGCAGGAAAATATACAGTGACTTTGCATGATTCAGGAACCCAGTGGTATGCCCCGTCGGATTACAAACTGGTGATTCAGGTTCACTCGGTTACTATAACTTTCAATACTCCACTTCATGCGCATAATGGCTTCAGATCCTGGCCGATTACAGCAAATAGCGATGGATCCTACAATTTGAATGAAACGAATTACTATATGTATGATGCCAATGTGGCATATAGAGGTGATACCTCAGAAAAGGGGACGCTGAAGCTACAGATTTCATCGGATAGGAGCTTTGAACACATAGTTGGTAATGGCACTGTTGATATCACACCGGCACGGAGTGTAACGATCCCCTTTAAGGTTTATGATCGTTATGGCAGGACTGTTTACCTGAGGTTCTTTTATAAAGTGGGCGATATCTCAATCAGCTCTAATGTGATTGAAGGACATATTATTTAGCGTGCAACTTTCCTGAATAATGACAGCTTTATTGTGTTAGGGATGGTTTTGAGGGCTCCAGGCAGAGCCTCTTTTGCCCCACTTAGAATCAAGTGGGGCTGTGTGTTTCGATCTAAGTTTTAGTTGGAGGTAACAATGTGACTTGCGATCTTCACTGGCTTAGCTGAGTATTTCTCGCCTAACTGGCGGCTTGGGGTACCCCGCTTAAGGTTGGTCTCAATAGTCTCAAGCGAGATCCCCTTGGTTTCCGGTACAAACAGCAGTACATAGACAAACAGAAACAGGCAGGCCCCGGCATAGATCCAGAAGGTCGTTCCGCCGCCAAAGGTGTGAAGGACCGTCAGGAAAGTTGAGGCTACAACGAAATTGGCCATCCACTGCACACCGGCGACAAAACTCATGCCGACTCCCCGCACATCCAGAGGGTAGATCTCGGCGATGATCAGCCAAAACAGTGAGCCTAAGCTGATGCAGTAGAAGGCGATATAGCAGACCAGGGAGATTACAGCGATCACTTGTCCGCCCGGAACCGATGCAACTCCCGCCTTCATGACAGCACCCAGGGTCAGCAGGCAGATGGCGGCTCCCAGGGTCCCGGTCAGGAGCAGGGTTCTACGCCCCAGCTTATCGACGGTGAAGATACAGACGATGGTAAACAGAAAGTTCACCAACCCCATGCCAAAGGTAGCAAAGATCTGGGCATGGGCGCCCTGAAAACCGACCTGCTTGAAGATTTCCGGGCCGTAATACATCACGGTATTGATCCCGGCAAACTGCTGGCCGATCCCGATCACCAGACCGATCAGCAGCACAGGGCGTACCCGTTTGCTAAAGAGCTCTTTGATACCATTTTCCTTGTGGCTGAAACTCTCCTCAATCTCATGCAGTTCACGCTCAACCTTGTCAGCATCCCGGATCTTATTCAGTACCTTCCTCGCTTCATCCTTTTTACCCTTCATCAGCAGCCAGCGGGGGGAGGCCGGGGCAAAGATCATCCCAAACAGTAAAATGACAGCAGGGATCATCGCAAAGCCGAGCATCAGCCGCCAGCTGATCTCGCTGGAAAAGTGCAGGGCAAAAAAGTAGCAGATCAGGAAAGCGGCCGCCTGACCCCCGGTGAGAAACAGTCCGTTGAGCAGGACCATGGCCCCACGCTTTTCCGGTAGTGAGATCTCGGCAATGAACAGAGGTACCGAATAGGAGGCCATACCCACAGCGATCCCGAGAATAAAGCGGCCGATGATCAGGGAGTAAACTCCGGGGGCCAGGGTACATAGGGCCGTGCCTATGATAAAGAGCCAGGAGGTGTAGATAAGGAGTCGCTTCCTTCCGAGACGGTTGGTTAATTTGCCGCTGAGAATGCAGCCCAGAAAGGCGCCCAAAACCACCATGCTGACGACCAACTCCTGCTCCATGATGCTGGGATGCATTGTTTGCTTGATAAAGATAAGAGCGCCCGCGATGACGGCGGTGTCAAAGCCGAACAGAGCGCCTCCGACTGCGGCAATCAGGGCAACAAAAAGGTTATAGTGTTTTTTACTTTGGTTCTTCTCCCGGGTCAGTGAACTGTCACCTGTATTGGCGGCTGTCATCTGTGTCATTTGAATATCCTCCCTGAGGCTGGCTGAGTTTTGAGGCACAAGCCAACCCACCCCTGATCCCATCAGGGGTAACAGTGATAAAACGAAAAAGAGCCTAGACGGCTCTTTTAGGCTGCGTAGTTATTTCATCGGGATCGGTCGTCCCTCTTTGGCCGACTGGAGTGCGGCTTTGGCTATCTCGACAGATTTGAGTCCATCTGCAGCGCAGGTCGTCAGCTTACGGTTTTGAGTAATTGCCTGGATAAACTCGTGAATTTCACTCATGTAGGACTGGGTATAGCGATCCATGAAGAAGTGGAGGGGCTTTTCTTGATTCACACCGCTAGCGGTACTCAGGCGGGCCTTGGATGGGGTATCGTTTTCAATCTCCATGGCTCCCAAAGAGCCAAACACCTCGACTCGCTGGTCATAGCCATAGCTTGCTTCCCGGCAGTTATTGATCATGGCGATACAGCCGTTGGCAAAGGTGAGCATGATGGCTGCAGAGTCATAATCTCCGGCTTTGCCTATCTCGGGATCGACCATCATCGCACCCTTGGCATAGACCTCAGTGACTTCAGAGCAAGCCAGGTAGCGTGCCATATCAAAGTCATGGATCGTCATATCCATGAAGATCCCACCGGAAACCTTGATGTAGTCAACCGGAGGCGCTCCCGGGTCTCGTGAGGTGATGTTGATAAAGCGTAGTTCGCCAACTTGCCCTGCCTCTATCGCCTGCTTGACCGCACTGAAGTTGTGATCAAAGCGCCGGTTAAATCCGATCTGGAATTTCACCTCATTTTGTTCAACCGCCTCAAGGGCGCTGTGAATTTTTGAAAGATCATGATCGATCGGCTTTTCACAGAAAACATGCTTTCCGGCGTTTGCAGCTTCGATGATGTACTCCACATGGGTATCGGTCGAAGAGCAGATCAGTACTGCGTCGATCTCTTTATCCTGAAATATATCACCAGGGGTCAGGGTAAACTGGGGACCGCCCAGGCTCTCGACCCACTGCTGGGCGGCCGGGTTGTTATCAGCGATATATTTGATCCGAGCCTCTGGCAGAGTGTTCAAAATCGTTTTGGCGTGAACTTGTCCTATCCGTCCTGCGCCTATGATTGCCACATTCAGCTTACTGGTCATGGGTTATCCTTATGGGTTTGCTGTTGTGCCACTAAAGTTCCCGCGGGTGGCTATGAAATAAAAATTTCAAAAAGATACTATGCAAAATAAAAAAACCATTTTGTGATCCGCCACTCAATTCATTCACAAAATGTTAACTAGATGTTTCTTTGTGATCTCTGAGCCGATGGGTTTGAGAACTCGAATCGGTTTTGTGTTGCAGCTATCTGTGGGTAAAATGGCGGCCTGGTTTAGGCTAAGCCGCCAATGGAAAAGGAATAGCGAGCGATGGAGTGCACCAAGAGGGTTGGTCCCGTGCTGACCTCATTTTTATTTTGTGGGATCTGCCTGATCGGGTTTGCGATTGGTTTCGCCTCCTGGATCCCGCAGCAAAGCGACCTGCTGCTCGTCGGGGCGGGTGCGATTTTAGTGAGTGGCGGCCTGATTGCCGGGATTCTCCGGGAGTCCCAGATCTATGCAGGCTCAGCCTGCATCTGTGTCATCATGCTCTTTTTGAGCTTCCTCCAGCTTCAGACTTGGCAGGTCTATCTTTAGGCTCAGCCAGGCTTTTATTTAAAAGCCCGGTACGTCAACAGAGTCTAACAGCCAAGCTTATTGGTCTCTAAAGGCCAGGGACACCGCCAGGGTCTGCGCCAGACACAAAGAAGAGGCCTGAGAGCGAAATGCATCAACCTGAGCCTCTTTGACGATAAAGCAGACATCACTTTGATTGGCCAGCGGGCTGACCTGACTATCTGTGATTGCTATCTGTCGGGCACCTTTGTGTGTCGCCTCTTCAAGCAGTGCGACCGTCTCCTCGGCATAGGGGGCGAAGCTGATGGCAACTATGGCATCTTCGGCTCCCACCACAGAGAGCTGCTCCTTATACATCCCACCCAGGCCATCGATCAGTATGGCCCTGCGTTGCAGATGATGCAGGGCGTAGCAGAGGTAGGAGGCCACACTGAAGGAGCGGCGCAACCCAACCACATAGATACATTGTGCCTGGTCGAGGATCTGAACCGCTTGCTCTAATTGCTCTGCAGGGGTCTGGGCTGCCAGTTGATCCAGGGCCTGAGCATTCGCCATGGCGAACTGATTGAGAATAGCTAGCGGAGTATCCGCCGTCGCATCGGGGGCAAGCTCCCGGCACAGGCGAGCTCGGTCGGTGTAGTTGCTGGTCTCCTCAACCAGCTGGCGGCGAAACAGTTGCTTCATCTCATTGAAACCGCTAAAGCCAAAGGCACTGGCAAAACGGATCAGGGTCGATGGAGGGACTTCTGCCGCCGTTGCTATGCTACCTATGGTTTCAAAGGCGATATTGCCCGGATTATCCAGAATATAACGGGCAACCTGTTGCAATCGTTTACTCAGGCTTGTGTAGCGTTCGCGAATAAGCTGTTGTAACTCACTGAGTTGCGTCGGAGAGCTCATCTCGGTTAGCTGCGTCATTCCTTTATCCCCCATGAAAAAAATATTTCATCTTGTTCTGTTTATGAAAAATAGAGTTTTTCATACCCTCTGTCCAGCACTGTCTGTGATCCAGGCTGCTGTGTTACTCCCTCTGAGGTGACTGTGAATGTGAAATTTTTGTAAGCAAGATCACGTTTCAGAGTGTGAGTTTCATATTGACTTGAAATGAAATATTTATTTCATCACACTGCTTTTCAGTCCAGTAATCAGTGATTCGAACCAAGGAGGTTCAGGATGAACGAAGTCAGAATCGGCTTGATTGGAACAGGTTATATCGGGCGCTGCCATGCCATCGCTTTTGCTCAGGCTTCGACCGTGTTTCCCCTCAGGGGAACTCTGGTTCGTGAAATGGTGGCCGAGGTGACTCCACAGCTGGCGGCCGAACGAGCCAATGCATTTGGCTTTTCCCGCTCAACCGGGGATTGGCGTGAGCTGGTGACCGATCCGCGAATTGATGTTGTGGATATCTGCGCTCCTAACTTTCTGCATAAGGAGATGGCGCTGGCTGCGATCGCCGTGGGCAAGCATGTCTATTCCGAAAAGCCGCTGGCCCTAAGCTCGGAGGATGCCGAGCAGATGTACCTTGCCGCGAAGGAGAAGGGAGTTAAGACCCTGGTTGGCTTCAACTATATGAAAAACCCGGCGACTCAATTAGCCCGTGAGATCATAGCCCGGGGAGAGATTGGCGATGTGGTGCATTTTTATGGGACCCACAATGAAGATTATATGGCCGATCCGAATCAGCCGGCGGACTGGCACTGCTTTCGTGAAACCGCAGGTCACGGAACATTAGGCGATCTGGGGGCGCATATCGTGAATATGGCGCACTACCTGGTAGGCGACATTCAGGCCGTATGCGGTGATCTGCAGACCGTGATTAAGCAGCGCCCGGATCCCGCCAGCCCCGGCACGCTGATCCCGGTTGAAAATGAGGATCAGGCTAACGTTCTTTTGCGATTCAGTAATGGTGCCATGGGAATGCTGGAAACCTCCCGTATCGCCTGCGGCCGTAAAATGGGGCTTAGCTATCTGGTCACCGGCACCAGGGGGCTTTGAGCTTTACTCAGGAGCGGATGGCAGAGCTCAAGCTTTATCGTCACGATGAGCCTTCCAACCGGCAGGGTTTTAAAACCATACTGGCGGGTCCACAGCACCCCAATTATGAACCCTTCTGTGTCAGTGCCGGTCATGGCTTTGGTTTCAACGATCAAAAGACCATAGAGGTGCGAGATCTGATCAATGGCATTGCCGGTGATGAACCCATCTGGCCCGATTTTAAAGAGGGGTGGCGGGTTTCAAAGGTACTGGATGTGATAGTTGCATCAGCAAGCGAGCGCCGCTGGCTGGATATTAAATAATCGGATTTTGAGAGCAAGGAGAGATGGATGTTCGCCAAGGATAACAAGCTGGATCTGATCTGCCTGGGACGGGTAGCCGTAGATTTTTACGGGCAACAGATTGGAGCACGTCTTGAAGATATGGGGAGCTTTAACAAATATCTGGGGGGCTCATCGGGTAATGTAGCATTCGGTGCGGCAAGAATGGGGCTAAAATCGTCCATGCTGGCCCGGGTCGGTGACGAGCATATGGGGCGATTTCTTCGCGAGGAGTTACAGCGGGTTGGTGTGGACACCTCGCATATGATCACCGATCCTGAGCGGTTGACGGCGCTGGTGGTGTTGGGGATCAAGGATCAGGATACTTTTCCGTTGATCTTCTACCGGGATAACTGTGCCGATATGGCTTTGCAGAGTGATGATTTCACCGAGGAGTATATCGCATCGGCACGTTGCCTTGCGATCACCGGAACCCATCTGTCTCATCCCAATACCCGCCAGGCGGTCTGTACCGCCCTTGAATATGCCCGGCGCAACGGGGTGAGAACGGCTCTGGATATCGATTATCGCCCGGTTTTGTGGGGACTGACCTCTCTGGGGGATGGTGAGACCCGCTATATTGGATCGGACACAGTGACTTCTGAGCTGCAGGAGGTGTTGGGTCAGTTTGATCTGATCGTCGGCACCGAAGAGGAGTTTCATATTGCGGGAGGGAGCACTGATACCCTGACAGCCCTGAAAAATGTTCGCAAAGTCAGTGACGCCACCTTGGTTTGTAAGCGCGGGGCCCTAGGATGCTCTGTGTTTGAGGATGCAATCCCGGACGATCTGGATGATGGGAGCACCATCACAGGTGTACGGGTCGAGGTGCTCAATGTGCTCGGAGCCGGCGATGCCTTTATGTCCGGCTTGCTGCGGGGCTATCTCAATGATGAGGGATGGGAGCAGGCGTGTCGATATGCCAATGCCTGTGGTGCCCTGGTGGTGTCCCGCCATGGCTGTTCACCGGCGATGCCGTCCCGTGAAGAGCTGGATGATTACCTGTCACGGGCCGAGTCTGTGCCTCGTCCCGATCTCGATGCGCGGCTCAACCATCTGCACCGGGTCACCACCCGGGATCGCAGTTGGGGAGAGCTGTGCATCCTGGCCTTTGATCACCGCAAACAGCTGCTTGAGATGGCTCAGCAGACCGGCGCGGATGAGAAGCGACTTCATACTCTCAAACAACTGATCTTAAGGGGAGCTCAGCAGGCAGCAGAGCAGATGCAGCTGGGTAAGAGCAGCGGCATCCTGTGTGATGGCACCCTGGGTCAGGAGGTGCTCAATGAGGTGACCGGTCAGGGATGGTGGATCGGTCGTCCGGTTGAGCTACCGGGCTCACGACCCCTTGAGTTTGAGCATGGATCCATCGGATCTGAGCTCAACCGCTGGCCCTTAGAGCAGATCGTCAAATGCCTGGTGTTCTACGATCCAAGCGATGACGGGGAGCTGCGCCTGTCACAAGAGAGAAAATTAGCCGAGCTCTATCAGGCTTGTTGTGCCAGCGGTCACGAGTTATTGCTGGAGATCATTCTTCCGGCAGACAAGCAGAGCGATGAGCAGCTTTATTACAGAGCGATGCAGCGCTTTTACAACCTTGAAATCAAGCCGGATTGGTGGAAGCTTCCTCTGTTATCGGCCGCCAGGTGGCAAGAGATCAGTGCCCTGGTGACCGAGCGTGATCCCCACTGTCACGGAGTCGTGCTGCTTGGCCTGGATGCACCTTTGGATAAGCTGCAACAGGGCTTTGCCCAGGCCGCCGATCAACCCTTGATCAAGGGGTTCGCGGTGGGACGGAGTATCTTTGGTAAGCCCTCATATGCCTGGCTAAGTGGTGACATTGATGATGACACACTGATCACTCAGGTAAGGGATAACTATATTCAGCTCATCAAATTGTGGCGTGATCGCGCAACACTGGCGAAGGAGTCATGATGAAGACGGTTCGTTTAACCATGGCACAGGCACTGGTGAAGTATCTGTGTGCTCAGAAAACTGAAATTGAGGGGCGAATTGAGCCCCTGTTTGCCGGGGTCTTCGCTATCTTTGGCCATGGCAATGTGGCCGGGCTTGGCGAGGCGCTGGTGGAGGTCGAGCATGAGTTGCCGACGCTCAGAGCGCATAATGAGCAAGGGATGGCCCATGCGGCTATTGCGTTTGCCAAGACCCATAATCGGCGTCGGATGATGGCGGCAACCACTTCGGTTGGACCGGGCGCGACCAACATGGTGACCGCAGCGGCCCTGGCCCATGTCAATCGTCTGCCCGTATTGCTGTTACCTGGGGATACCTTTGCCAGCCGTGAGCCGGATCCCGTGTTACAGCAGATAGAGCATCCGGGCGATCCCACACTGACCCCTAACGACTGTTTTAAGCCGGTCAGCCGTTATTTTGATCGGATCATGCGCCCCGAGCAGCTTGTCACCAGCTTGCCACAGGCACTCAGGGTATTGACCGACCCGGTCGACTGCGGCCCCGTCACCCTGGCGCTGCCCCAGGATGTTCAGACCATGGCTCACGATTTCCCGGAGGCTTTTTTTGCTCAAAAGATCCATAAGCTGCGTCGTCCCGGAGCCTGTGAAGATGAGCTTGAGCAGGCGGTTGAACTGATCAGAAGTGCCCGCAAGCCACTATTGATCGCCGGAGGTGGAGTCCATTACTCACAGGCAACTACTGAGCTCAGCGAATTTGTCGAGCGCTTTGCCATTCCGGTCGGGGAAACTCAGGCGGGGAAGGGGGCACTAGCCTGGGATCATCCCTGTAACCTGGGTTCGATTGGGGTGACAGGCTCGGCGGCGGTGAACCAGTTGGCGAAAGAGGCGGATCTGGTGATTGCTCTGGGAACCAGGCTACAGGATTTTACCACCAGCTCCCGCAGCTTGTTTAATCCCCAAGCCAACCTGCTGGCGATCAATGTCAGCGCCTTTGATAGTCATAAGCACAAGGCTTACTCCCTGTGTGGTGATACCAGGCGCACCCTGGCCGAGCTCACGCCAAGGCTCGAGGGTTGGCTGAGCTCTGAATCATGGCAGTCCCATGCCCAGTCCCGGCGCCAGAGCTGGAATGAAACCGTTAGTTTGGCGCTGACCGATCGCGGTAGCGAGCTTCCAACCGATGCCGAGGTCATCGGCGCGGTTAATCGAAGCGCCGCAGATGAAGATGTGGTGGTCTGTGCCGCCGGAGGTCTTCCGGGTGAGCTGCATAAGCTGTGGCGAGCCGGTAACCCTAAAGGCTATCACCTTGAGTATGGCTACTCCTGCATGGGCTATGAGATCGTCGGAGGGCTGGGGGTCAAGATGGCGCGTCCCGACTCACAGGTGTATGTGATGGTGGGTGATGGCTCCTACCTGATGCTTAACTCCGAGATCGCCACCTCTGTGATGCTGGGGCACAAGATCATTGTGGTGGTGCTGGATAACCGCGGATTTGGCTGTATCAACCGGCTGCAGCATGCCTGTGGCAGCCAGGGATTTAATAACCTTCTCAAAGACTGCAAGAGCGCGGAGTGGGGGGCGCCAAAAACAGATTTTGCCGCCCATGCCGCGAGCCTGGGTGCTCTTTCGGAGAGTGTGAGCGGCATTGCGCAATTGGAGCAGGCCCTCGTCCGGGCCCGGGCCGCCGATCGCAGTTATGTGATCGCACTGGACACGGACCCTCTGAGTACCACAGAGGCGGGTGGCTCCTGGTGGGAGGTTGTCGTCGCTGAGGTTTCAAATCGCGAGCAGGTTCGCCAGGCGCGTAGCCGTTACGAGCAAGACAAAACAGAGCAAGACAGATAATCCGGAGATGATGATGAGCGTACAACTTGGAATTAACCCTCTGACATGGACCAATGATGATATGCCAGCCCTGGGAGCGGAAACCCCCCTCGAAACCTGTCTGAGCGAGGGACGTCAGGCCGGCTTTGCAGGATTTGAGCTGGGCAACAAATTCCCCCGAACGCCTCAGACCCTGGGGCCGATCCTGGATTCTCATCAGCTCAAACTGGTTTCCGGCTGGTACTCGGGGGAGCTTCTCACCCGTAGTGTCGACGAGGAGATAGAGGCGATCCAGGATCACCTGCACCTTTTGAAATCCCTGGGGGCGAGCGTGATGGTCTTTGCCGAGGTCACAGCTTGCATCCATGGCGATCGAAGTAAGCCGCTCTCACAGCGGCCGCTGTTTCCCAAAGAGCGTTGGGTCGAGTATGGCCAGAAGCTCACCGAGCTGGCTCGCTATACCCAGAGTCATGGGGTGCAAATTGCCTACCACCACCACATGGGAACCGTGATCGAGAGCGAGGATGATATCAACATGCTGATGGAGGTGACCGGACCCGAAGTGGGTCTGCTACTGGATACCGGACACCTGACCTATGCCGGCGGTGATCCTGTGCTGATGGCAAAGCGCTGGGGCGCTCGAATCAATCATGTGCATACCAAGGATATTCGTGCCCAGGTACTGGCCATGGTTAAAAATGACAATCAAAGTTTTCTTAACTCGGTCCTGCAGGGGGTGTTTACCGTACCCGGCGATGGCTGTATCGATTATCTGGCTCTGTTCACTGAGCTAAAAAACCACAACTACCAGGGGTGGCTGGTGGTGGAGGCTGAGCAGGATCCGGCGATCGCTCACCCCCTGACCTACGCCACCCTGGGATATAACAATCTTCAGCGCCTGGCGCGTGAAGCTGGTTTGCTATAAGGAGCCCCCATGCAACGTATCGATAACTTTATTGGTGGCCAGCACCGCCACAGCAACAGTGAGCGATTTGCCGCTGTCTATAACCCGGCCACCGGTGAGCAGACGGCTCAGGTTGCCCTTTCCAGTGCCCAGGAGATGGCCGAAGCGATCGCAGTGGCCCATACAGCCTTTCCTCAGTGGGCTGCCACCAGTCCGCTCAAGCGGGCCAGGGTGCTGTTTCGTTTCAAGGAGCTCTTGGAGAAACATGCTCCCGAGCTGGCTCGTTTAATTGTTGCAGAGCACGGCAAGATCTATTCCGATGCCCTGGGAGAACTGACCCGCGGGCTGGAGGTGGTGGAGTTTGCCTGTGGCGCACCACATCTTATCAAGGGTGAGTTTTCTGCCCAGGTCGGCGGAGGTGTTGATAGTCACTCCCTGATGCAACCCCTGGGGGTGGTTGCAGGGATCACTCCCTTTAACTTCCCGGCCATGGTTCCGATGTGGATGTTCCCGGTGGCACTGGCTTGCGGTAACAGTTTTGTGCTTAAGCCCTCTGAAAAGGATCCATCTCTTGCCCTGAAGTTGGCTGAGCTTCTTCAGGAGGCGGGCCTGCCTGACGGGGTATTTAATGTCATCAATGGCGATAAAGAAGCGGTTGATGTTTTGCTGACCGATCCCCGAATTCAGGCGGTGAGCTTTGTGGGCTCAACGCCTGTCGCCGAACTCATCTATGCCAAGGCATCGGCCCATGGCAAGCGGGTCCAGGCATTGGGAGGGGCTAAGAATCACGCCATCATTATGCCGGATGCCGATCTGGATATGACGGCCAATGCCCTGATGGGCGCCGCCTATGGTGCGGCCGGAGAGCGCTGCATGGCGTTGTCGGTTGCGGTTGCCGTGGGGGATGAAACGGCCGATCAACTGATAAGTCGCCTGAAACCTATGGTTGAAAAGCTAAGGGTCGGTCCCGGTTTAGTTGAAGGCACAGAGAACGAGATGGGGCCGGTGATCTCGGCAGAGCACAGAGATAAGATCTGTGGCTACATATCTCAGGGGCTGGCCGAAGGGGCTGATTTGTTGGTCGATGGGCGTGATTACCGGGTTAGGGGTCATGAGCTGGGGTATTTTGTTGGTCCGACCCTGTTTGATCGGGTCAGACCGCAGATGACCATCTACCGTGAAGAGATCTTCGGCCCTGTGCTGGCGGTGGTGCGGGTGCCGGATTATGCCAGCGCCGTGCAACTCATCAATGAGCACGAGTTTGGTAACGGGGCAGCCTTGTTTACCCGTGATGGTAATACGGCCCGTCAGTTTGAGCAGGAGGTTCAGGCCGGAATGGTCGGGATCAATGTGCCGATCCCGGTGCCGATGGCGTTTCATAGTTTTGGTGGCTGGAAGCGTTCGATCTTTGGCCCGCTGAATGTACATGGTCCGGATGGTGTTCGCTTCTACACCCGGATGAAAACGGTCACCAGCCGCTGGCCAACAGGGATCCGCTCCGGAGCAGAGTTTAGTATGCCGACCCTTGGTTAGAGCGTTTTCCGGATAAACCGGTTCATCTCATGAAAGCAGCTTTGACTTTGATCACAGACTCGCAAGTCACATCCATGTTGCTCTACTGCAGCGGGTATCTTCCCTGATACCCGCCTCCAGTTCAGCATCCTGCTTCTCGTTCCGCTTCTTTATAATCCTCAACAGGGAAGCCGGGCAGGGTTTCCCTTTTTATCGCTTACGATATTTTGCGGCGATGAGGGGGAAGTCCTGGTAGCGGATTATCTCAATAGAGTCCCATATTTTTTGCGAGAGCTCGGGGTGGCGTGCAACAAATTGTTTTGAAAGCAACAGGTAATAGTGTTTAACCTTAATCGGAGGGTAATACCGTGATACTGCTCCGGATATTGATCGAGCAGGGCATCTGCGGTGACATCCTGGGCTGCGAGCACCGAGATCCGGTTATCCATCAATTTCTTCATCGCGATCTTTGTTTCATTCGACTCATCAACCTCCAGGCCTAATGCCTTGAGATCGCTGATGATTGAATAGCCTCTCGGGGCTCCCACCTGCCCGCTAAGGTGGGTTGCAGTTTTACCATCCCAGAGGAACCGGGAGCCTTTTTGGACATAGAAGGAGTAGGCGATAGTGGTGATGCGTTTTGTGGGATCGATCTTTCCATCCTTGAAGGGATAGACACCGAGCTTCAGGCGATCGGCCTTAAAGGAGGCATTAAAGGTCCCGTCGGCCTGACCCGAGCCGACATAACGCAGGCATCGCTTCCAGGGATAGCGAGAGAAGGTCACCTTAAGCTCAGGAATGAAGTGCTCAAGGCGTTTCATCATCTCCACCGCAACGCCTGGCTTATCGGGATCAACATGGGTCGAATTCCCCATGTAGTAGGGGGGCTGCTCTGTGTTTTCAAACACCAGGTGCAGTTCAACGGCGCTCACTTTGGACATAATAAGCACAATGGATAATATTCCCCATCGATGAAGCCTGCTCATGGATAGCCCTGATGATGCTACGGAATAATGATCAGTATAGTTGTTCGCAGGCTATCCAAGGGGCCAGAAATGGTCGTGTTTCACATCAGTTGTTGATGTCTGATTTCATGTATCACACAACAGGGTGTGTCTCCGTCCATGGACCCTCTGCTGCCCCGGCTATCATCCCTGATACCCTCTTCCAGTTCGGTATCCTACCTCTCGTTTCGCTTCTTTGAAGCTTCACCCCTGCGACAGAAGGTTGGTTATCTTGAAATCAGTACACCTTTCTATGAGCAATGGATCTGAGACATAACACCAGAAATTATTCAGGGGAGGCATATCGCCTGGCCCTGTGGTGATGAGATGTAGTGGGCGGTATCAAGCGAATGAATGGGTGATCAGCACGATTAATTCACTTGTGATGATAAACGCAATCATGGTGCAAGATACGGCGAATAACTGGGCCTGAATAGAGATCTTCATTATTCCTCCTGCCGGGTGTTTTTGTGGTTTAGTTAGTCGATAGCGGACAAGGCCTCATGGAGTAAAAGTAATAGTTCATCAGTAAGCGGGCCTTGGCCGGTAGTGGGCGTATAAAGCTGATTTGAGTTGTCCCATCAAGCTTAATGTACTTTTTAGAAGCGGTCATGGGGGGGATCCCCCCATAAGTTTCAGCTGACAGTCAGGTGGATGCCAGGCTGGTGGAGACCTTTAAAGCTTTGAACATGGGAAAAAGGGTAGTGTTTCACATCTGTTGTTGATGTCTGATTTCATGTCTCACCAACAGGGTGTGTATCCGTCCATGGAACCTCTGCTGCCCCGGCTATCATCCCTGATTCCCTCTTCCAGTTCGGTATCCTACCTCTCGTTTCGCTTCTTTGAAGCTTCACCCCTGCGACAGAAGGTTGGTGACCTTGAAATCAGTATACCTTTGTATGAGCAACGGATCTGAGACATAACCGGAAAAGGACTCGGAGAACTCATGTTGAATAATAATCGGTAGTGGGGCGTTTGTTGTGATCAAAGCGTGGAGATGCCTCTTATGTGGGTAAATTTTTTTAAATTGACCTAAATCATATTTATTCCACTTTGTGTTTTTATGAGCCGAAATTGTGATGGAGCTGGCAACATACGGGTGGATCCAGGCTCATAATACTCGCGAATCCAGTCGATCAGGGAGAGCATGCGATGGACAATGAGCTACATAAATATATCAATGATCGGGATCGTCTCTATTTCATGACCTTTAAGATTGTGGGACCCTGGTTTATTGCGGCTTTGCTATTGATTGGGATCCTTTCTCAGCTTTAAAAGAGTGCCCGTTGTTGTTTCATCTGGGGTTGATGGGACCCACTTACCTGTAACTGAGATTAACGCCAAAAATATTCAGGCATTGGTGGACTTGCGCTGGATAACTGCCCGTAGAGCCGTTCAGATGGGCCTTATTATGTGAAATAGACAATCAGCTATACTTCTAAGACCTCTCCAAAATAGATCTGGGCATTGCTATGGATGGCCACTCTTATGAGTTCATGAGGCTTAATATCCCAGTTATTGATGAGCAGCACCAGGGATTGTTTGAGTTGATTGATGAACTAGGGCAGATGGATGTTTCGAGCACCAGAAAGCAAAAGGTGGGCATGATGCTATCGAGACTCATAGAGTATGCCCATCACCACTTCCAAACCGAAGAGAAGCTCTTCATCATCAATCGCTATCCCGATATGAATGAGCATATTGCGGAACATGATCACTATGAGTTCATGCTCAGAATGAGGTGGAAGGATTTCAACAACATCCATGATGATGATCAAGAGGCGCTGTCCGTGTTAATCGAGACACTCAATCGCTATCTTTTGACATGGTGGGGTCAACATATTGCGGATAAAGATCGTTTGTATGTGGAGTATATTCACAACACGGATATTGATGAGGAATAGAGCCCTAAAAAGAGCAATAAAAAAGGCGATTCGTAATGAATCGCCTTTTTATCCGGGGCAGGTTAGAAACGTCCCTTGGAGCGCTTCTGGCTCTGGTTGTTATCCCCGCTTTTTCAGAGAGTCGCGGACGATTCCGATCGCAACAACGACCAGAATGACTCCCCAGAAGTGGGGGGTTATCAGCAGCTCGTGAAAGATATTGGTCACGGGCTCTGAGAGCGGATCGGATGGCAACATTGCTTTTCCTACTTTATGTTGTGCAGGAGCCTCGCTAGACTCCGGCAGGGTGTGCCGGTAGATTCACTTACCCATAGCAACGCTATGGGTTTCCCATTAAACACGCTTATGCCGTCATGGTCAATTTATAATCATCGGTAGAGTGTGAGTTTGTGCGCACTTTGAGCGAATAGCAGATTTATTCGACTCCGGGAGTGATTGTGTGATGGGATAATCGTAGCGAATATGAGACCTCAGTTGGACGATTCGCCAGCCGCTTCTCCCCGGGGTAGATAGATGTTGAAGTGGACTCCCTGCTTTACATCCTGGATGCAGTGGATCTTTCCTTTCATCTTGTCGACCACCAGGTTATAGATGATATTGGTCCCCAGACCCGATCCACCCTGGCCACGCTTGGAGGTGACAAACTGCTCAAAAATCTTGGGAGCAATATCGGGGTGGATACCCTGGCCATTGTCAAAATAGTCGATCATGACTCCCTCATCCTGCTCTTTTATATGGATGTCGATGACGCCAGGGTATTCCAGGTTTTCAAAACCATGATGGATTGAGTTCATGATTAGGTTGGAGTAGATCTGAGAAAGGCTGCCGGGGCAACCAAACAGCTGGAGGCTCTCCTGACAATCGATATTCACCGTACAATCGGTTTGTTTCAGTTTATGTCCCAGGGAGACCAGTACCTGTTCCAGATGCTCTTTCATATTGAATCTGTAGTTCGCATCTGATGTCTGATCCACCGAGATCTGTTTGAAGCTAGATATCAGGTTTGATGCCTTAAGGAGGTTCATTTCGATGATTGATGTTGACTCATCAAGTTGCTCCAGGAAAGATTTCAGATAAGTCATCGATATTTTTTTATCTTCAATATGTTTATGGAACTCTTTTCCCTGCTCCTTGAGGTGAGTCGATGCCGCAACACCGATCCCAATCGGGGTATTTATTTCATGGGATATGCCGGCGACCATTCCACCCAGGGTAGACATCTTTTCCGATTCAATAAGGACGTTTTTAGTCTCTTTTAATTTATCATAGGCTTCGCTTAGTTTGTCATGGCTATCCTGTAGCTCCCTGGTGCGGGAAGTAACTTTATCTTCCAAGGTTTCATTCAGTCTCTTTAACTCAGCCTCGATCTGCTTTAAATTGGTAATATCATAACCAAAGCCAATCATATACTTTAGCTTGTCCTGTTTATAGAATGGGATAAAGGTCCAATCCAGTGTGAGTCGCTCCCCGCCTGTATTGATCATGGTAATTTCGCGCCCCTCAATCGAGCGACTCTCAAGTTCATTCAAGATAGAATGGTTATCATCAGACATAGTGAAGATAGCTGACCAGCTTTGATCCAACAGCTCCTCTTCGGTTCGACCCGAGATGCTGATCCCGGCAGGATTGATCCTGGCAATCCTGTAGTCTGGTTTAAGGCAACAGATCACCAGGTTTGATGAGGTGATGATTGTTGATGAGAACTCGCGCTCCAGAATAACGTCTTCCTGACGCTCGCTGAGCTCGGTTTGTAATTGCTTATTCAGATATTCAAGCTCAAGCTGATCTTTGCGCAAAGACTCGAGCATGTTTTTCATACATTTTCCAAGAGTGATGGTTTCATTGGTTCCAACGCAGGGGACCTCAACATCTTTGATGCCATCGTTCTCAATTTTGCGTGATGTCTCGGCAAGCCTTGATAGAGGCCTAGATATATTCTTAGCGATTAACCATGAAATTAATACCGCCAGCATCAGAAATATAATCGAGCCCCATAATAACTTTGTTTGAAGAATTATGGCGGGAGACTTGAGATCATTTGTATAAACAGAAAATCCAAGATACCAGTCAAAAGGCTTAAAGTATCGAACGAAGAGAGTTTTCTGATAGATATAATGTTCTAAGTCATCAGGGCGATTCCACAGATACTCAATGACCCCGGAGTCTTTATTTTTCACTGACTTCATCGCTTTGGTAAGAACTTCATCCGCATGGCGGTTTTTAGTGGTAAATGGGTTTGTTCCTGCCAGGTTTGGATGAGCAAGGATATCGCCATTGCTGTTAAATATAAACGCGTATCCAGATGCACCAACTCTGTGACTGGATATTTTATGAAAGAATTTATCCTTGAGCTCCCGGAGCTTTTTGTGGGTATCTGCCTCTATATCGTCTATATAGACCCCTGAGCCAATAATCCAGCTCCAGGGTTTAAATAGCCTGACATAGGAAAGCTTCTCTTTATCTGCAGTTAATCCAGATTTTGTGGGTTTGGGCCACAGGTAGCGGATATACCCCTCGCCATATTTTAGCCCCTTGTTTACTCCCAGAGAAAACAGGTTCTCCTTGTTATCCCCGGCGGTATTGTATTCGGGGTTATCAAGTATTTTGCCGTCAAGGGAGGGGATAGTTGGATGCATGACCATGCGGGGGACTGGACGGGTGGTATCATTGATCCACAGGTAGCCGATCCCATCGTTGTAGCGCATGGTGCGAATGATCTCTTTTGCTTCAAGTTTTGCCTGCTGCTCACTGAGCTTCCCCTCACGGACCTCCTGGTATTTACTGTTAACGATCTGGATCGCGACATCGGTGAGATCGCGTAATAACTTGCGTCGCTCCTTATACACGGCGTCACGAAATAGCTGGTCGCTTTCATACTCCTTCTCAAGGTTCTCATACAGGAGATCAACCAGGCTGTTTGCCTGTTGTAACCCATAGCGGTAGACCATTTTTGTGACATCAACCTGAACCAGTATCGAGGTTGCGATAACCATAATGATCACCATGGTGATAAAGGAGAGGGCAATTTTATTTTGCAGTGAATTGGTTATCCGTCCCATGAGAGCGAATGTCCATGACAGCGTGTCAAAGTGACTTATAAGGTTAACTATTGAGTAGTATCCAGGGGACGTCAAAATTTCCCCTGCAGCTTGGGGCTGAGCCTGGTGGGTGATAGAAGATCTGCTTCAAGCCCATTTATACGACGGGGTTGAATGGGCCGAACTGCTCGCAACACAGAACGAGGTACTTTCCGGTGAAGACTGACAGGCTGGGTTGAGCTTCCATCAACCAAGGCTGGCCAAGGGGGCTCCCTCTCTCTTTATTTTCTGAAATAACTCATCGAGGGGTGGGGTCGGCCGATGTAGCAGCTTTGGTTGAATCCATACTTTCGGATGATACTCAAGGCTGCAGCGGCTTCTTTACGATTGGGGAAGAGACGCATTCTGTTGCGACCATCGGTCATTAGCCACAGTGCCCCTTCATGCCTGAGCTGTAATTTAGCAGGATTGAATCCAAGGCAATCTTCTTTGGTGATCATGCCTTTAGGGGACTGACCATGAGTCAGCCAGTATTCCATTGAGGGATCAGGACGACCGATAAAACAGTGCTGGGTCAGGTTATATTGAAGAATTAATTTAAGGGCATAGCTTGCTTCACTGCGGTTTTCAAAAGACTTCATCCGGCTGTGCCCATTGGTCAGCAGCCAGCGATTTCCGCTGGATTTAACAGCCAGTGCCTTTGGGTTAAATTCAAGGCAATCTTCCTTGGTGGTGAGGCTCGCGGTCTGAGTCTTCACCTGAGTCATGGTTGGCTTGGCAAGCCGGGTGGCGACAAAACTTACCTTGAGCCAACCCGCCTGTTGGGTCAGTCTCCCGGAAATCTTGGGGTAGAACATCTGCCCTGTCAATTTCTGCCCGGAAATTTGTCCCCAGACCACCTTGGTTTCTTCAGGATTGCTCCTATACCACCACAGGGCAGAAAAATGCTGCTCACCAAGCTGCCCTTTAAATCGGGTGGCGGGAGAAAGGTTAGCGATCGAGCTAAACTCCATGGTGATCATCTGATTTCTCTGAGTGACCTTGAGTCTTGCTTCACCCGAGATAGGCTGCTGATTTGGAGTGCGCTGAAACTGGATATATTGACCCTGAAATTTTACCTGATAAGCACCACTGATATCCGGGAAGGCAAAGGCGTGCTGGCAAACAGCCAACAGGGATACGAATAAAACCACCAGGAATTTAAGCATGGAGACTCCTTTCCACCAATTGCTTCCTTTGAGTGTAATCTTGTGATCGCAGATTAGACAATATGAGCTCAGGTTCGCAGGGACTCACTTCGAACCAGAGGAGTCACCGGGAGCAGAGGGAGTGGGGAGCTGGTATTTGGCTGAGAGCTTTTCAATCAGCTCGGTCATCTTGATCTTGGTGATTCCCTCAAGAAACAGCCGGGAGATCTCCGGGTAACGCGGATGCTTTTTGCTGATGATGATAAAGGAGTCTGTGGTTTGGATCGGATCCGGCAGGCTGGTGATCTCCTTTGCTTCATTCTCGGGCAACTGCATTCTCTCATAGTGACCCACAATGTATGGGCTAACATAGAGATCGGTTCTTCCAAGGATCAGCTTTCGATAGTTTTGGCTCGAGGTTTTGGCCCATTGCAGGCCGTATCTGGCATCAAAATCATCCATCATCTTCCCGTAGCGATAACCAAGGTTAGCGCCAATCTTATATTTTTTTAGCTTCTCCAGGCTGATGTCCGACATCAGCTCGGGGAATTTGCGATCCTTGTGATGAAACAGCACAACCCTGTTTTGGATGATTGGACCGACAAAATGAAAATCAAATTCTCTTTGTTCATTGCGTACATAGGGAAGGGTGATATCAAACACAGCTTCCCGGGTTAGTCCATAGACCCGGGCCCAGGGGTAGCACTTGAATTGAACCGAGACGCCCTGCTGACCAAAGATCGCCTGGATCAAATCTACCGCGATGCCTCGAACCTGCTGATCGTCGCAGAAAACATAGGGGGGAAAGTTGCCTACAGCAGAGCTGAGCTTGGTGATCTTCTCTTTACTGCTGACTGAAAATGCCAGCAGTGTGAGGAGTACCGCTCCTGTTGTTCTGATGCAATGCATTCGTATCATCCCCAAATGGCTTCATTGACAGTATAAGACGTGATTTGGGATATGCGCAGCCGGTTGGCTGTTTAATCTGCAACAGAACCAGATGTGGATTTTAGGTGTGGCAGTGCTATAGTGATTTTCCTTAAATGTTTATGGCTCACCAGCCGAAGCGGCCAGGAAAAGGAGTGAATAATGGATTCGCAACAAGAGCAGCAAGCAGCCGGGTATATCTATGATTCAATCGTAGAGACAGTGGGAAAAACACCCCTGGTGAGGCTCAATCGATTACAACAGCAGCAGGGCATCGAAACCGAACTGCTGGCCAAGCTGGAATTTTTTAACCCCCTGTCGAGTGTCAAAGACAGAGCGGGAGTCGCCATGCTGGACTCCCTTGAGCAGCAAGGGCTGATCAAGGCAGATACGGTTCTCATTGAGCCCACCTCGGGGAACACCGGGATCGCCCTGGCTTTTGTGTGTGCCGCTCGTGGCTATAAGCTGGTGCTCTGTATGCCAGAGAGCATGTCTGAAGAGCGTAAGCGCCTGCTGCAGTTCCTGGGAGCTGAGCTTGAGCTAACCCCAGCGGCCTTAGGGATGAAGGGAGCGATTGCCCGGGCAGAGCAGCTGGCCGAGTCTCTGGCGAATGCCATTATTCCTCAGCAGTTTGAGAACCCTGCCAACCCGGATATCCATTATCGCACTACCGCAGAGGAGATCCTCGCCGATACCGGCGGCGATCTTGATTACTTTGTGGCGGGTGTGGGAACCGGGGGAACCATTAGCGGGGTAGGGTGCCGCCTCAAAGAGCAGCTGCCGGATCTCAAGGTGATCGCCGTAGAGCCAGCCGAATCTCCGGTGCTCTCCGGCGGAGAGCCTGCGCCCCATGGCATCCAGGGAATCGGTGCGGGATTTGTTCCGAAAAACCTGGACCTTAAGGTGGTTGATGAGGTGATCACCGTACCGACGGCAACGGCATTGGATACGGCCAGGCTGGTAGCCAGTCATGAAGGGATCCCGGCCGGGATCTCTTCCGGGGCGGCACTGGCGGCGGCGATTGAACTCTCCTGGCGTCCTGAGATGGCCGGGAAGCGAATCGTTGTGGTGTTCCCCTCCTGTGCTGAGCGCTATCAATCCACCCCCCTGTTTGATCGGCCGGAGGATGAGGTGTGAGCGAGGCAAGTCACGAGGCTCAGGAGAGCGTGATGGAGCTTTGGCAGCAGCTGACCGAGCAGGCACGGCTGTGGCAGGAGCAGGAAACCATGGTTCGGGAGCTGCTGGCCCGGCAGATCCTGGAACAGTTGAGTTTTCCACACTGCCTTGCCCATCTGATGGCCGAGAAGCTGGCGAGTGTGCACCTCCCGGCGCATATTCTGGAGCGGGAGTTTCTGACCCTCCTGGAGACTGATCAAGAGTTGATGGATGCCATCTGCATCGATCTGAAGGTGACCCGGGAGCGCGACCCTGCCTGTGAGCATGAGCTTCAGGCTCTGCTCTACTTTAAAGGCTTTCACTCGCTGGTGGGCTACCGGCTGGCCCATGCCCTTTATCACCGACAGCAGAAGATGAGCGCCCTGTTGCTCCAGTCGCGGATCTCCGAGCGGTTTGCCGTGGATATTCACCCGGCGGCACGGATCGGCAAGGGGATCATGATCGATCATGCGACCGGTGTGGTGATTGGAGAGAGTGCCGTGGTGGGAGACTACTGCTCACTGCTGCACAATGTCACCCTGGGCGGAACCGGCAAAGAGTGTTGCGATCGTCATCCTAAGATCGGTAAGCATGTGTTGATCGGCGCTGGGGCCAAGGTGCTTGGCAATATTCCGATCGGCGATGGGGTGCGCATTGCCGCGGGAAGCGTGGTGCTCAAGGCGGTGCCTGCGCACTCAACGGTGGCCGGGGTGCCGGCCAAGGTGGTTGGCTCTGCACCTGCGCCCCATCCCGAAGAGGGGATGGATCACATCTCGATTGAGGTGGAGGCATAGGAGTGTGGGGGAATAAAATCCCCATCAGACTTGTGATTCGGGGCAGTCGCCTGGCAAGATCGTCGTCCCGCTTTATCTCATATGGCCTGTTTTTTACAGCAGGCCAGCAAGATAAAGAGCCAGCCCGCCAACAGTAACACACCACCGATGGGGGTGATGATCCCAATAATTTTTATCCCGCTCACCGCCAGGACATAGAGGCTTCCCGAAAAGAGCAGGATCCCTGTGCTCATCAGCCAGCCTGCCTGGTTCAGCCTTCTCGATTCTGGCCAGTGAAGAGCGAGCAGGCCGATCAGCATCAATGCCAGGGTGTGATAAAACTGATATTGATTGGCGGTATGATAGACGGCCATCATTTGGGGTGAGAGCTTAGCTTTTAGCACATGAGCACCGAAGGCCCCCAGGGCCACCGCCAGAAAGCCACTGACTGCCGAAACCCCAATCCATCGTCGTTCCATCATTCGTTCCTTTTTATCAGGTATCGGGACAATCTACTCGAGAGGAGATCTTTGAGCAAGTTGCCGCATAATGTTTCGCGGCTTCCATCAATCGCTCTGCAACCCGGGGATTCCCAAGAAAATGCAGATGCTGGTAACTGGCATATACATTTTTATAAAAGTAGCCTTCAAGATGGCGATGGCGGCCATCGATGCCCCCTAGCTCAAGTGAGCTAGCTAAGCTATTGCTGGCTTTGATTTCGGTCTTGTGAAAGAGGTGTCCCTTGACCTTTTCTCCCTTGCGGCCGATCAGGTTGTCACGGGTCATGGTTCCTGTGGAGTACCCGATCGTCAGCTTTTCAGCGAACTGGCTGGAAAAATCAAACAGCCCCACCACCTCATGAATGATGCCAGTTTCATACTCCTGCATCGTCTTCCCCAGATAGATGAGGCCACCGCATTCGGCATAGATGGGGAGTCCCTGCTCAGCATGCTGCCTGATACTCCTTCTCATCCCCTGATTTGCTGACAGGGCTTTGGCATGTACCTCGGGAAATCCCCCGCCCAGGTAGAGCGCAGATATCCCTTGGGGGAGCGTGTGATCATCCAACGGGCTAAAATAAACCAGTTCAGCCCCGAGGGACTCAAGATGCTGCAGGTTGTAGGCGTAGTAAAAAGAGAAGGCCTGATCCCTGGCGATAGCGATTTTCAGCTGGAGTTGAGTCGTGTCTGCTGTCGGTTTTCTCCCTGGGAGATTAAGTGCGGGTTGAGGTATCTTAAATCTGTGAGTGTAGTCAGCAGCAATGGTTTCCCGGTAGAGACATGCAATCTCCCGGATGTCCTCCCCGGACACCAGCCTTTCTATCTGGGTCACCAGGCCAAGGTGTCGCTCGTTGATATAGAGCTTCGCGGATGAGGGCAGATACCCCACACAGAGAGCTTGCTCCGGCTCAGAGAGTGGCTCGATGATCTTGCGGTAATGCTGCGCCGAGGATGCCTTGTTGATGAGAAGGCCCAGGATCCGCTTTTCTTCGTCTCTTTGTAGCAGGCCCTGGAGCATATAGCCAAGGGTTTGAGTCGAGGCAAAGCCGTCGGCAACCAGCATGATATTGATCCCAAGCATGGAGGCCTGGGCATAGGGGCTGTTATCGCTATTGTCCCAGTCATCGAAAATCCCGCCGACCGCTTCAACGATGAGGGCATCGTTTTCCTCAAAGTATCCCCAGAAATGGCGACGCAGGATCTCCTGCTGCTGTACCTCCTGGCCATGAGGGGTCAGCAGATATTTATCAAGATTGATACAGGGTTGGCCGGTGATCTTTGCGTGAAAGCCCGCATCGATATAATCGGGGCCCAGCTTAAAGCTCTGTACCCTGAGGCCCTGGGAGACCAGATCGGCGAGAATACATTGGGTCACCGTGGTCTTGCCGACACCACTGGCGGTGCCGCAAATCATAAATACTGTTTTTTGCATAAAATGCCTTCAGGCTCTGCCACAAAAAAGGCGCGATCGGATCGCGCCTTTGGTTTACTGAAGTTTACTCTGATTAGTGGGTGACGTCTCCTAAGTGTGGGTTAAACTCGGAGGCGTTGCGGGTTGCCAGCTCCTCATAGATGGCCCACTTGCGGTTGATCCCCTCCTGGGCCTGGGCCATCAGCTCCTTGGCTTCGGCCGGGTTACTCTTGGCCAATGCCTTGAAACGCACTTCATTATTGGTGAAGTCCGTCAGCGGGCGACTTGGGCGCAAAGAATCCAGGGAGAAGGGGTTCTGCCCAGTCTTGGTCAGTTCCGGATTGTAGCGGAATAGCGGCCAATAGCCGGTGTGCACGGCCAGTTGCTGCTGTGACAAGCTGTTTTGCATATTGATGCCGTGCTCGATACAGGGGCTGTAAGCGATGATGATCGCCGGTCCCTCGTAGGCTTCGGCCTCACGCATCGCCAGCAGCAGTTGCTGAGGGTTGGATTGAGCAACCCGGGCCACATAGACGTTACCATAGGAGATCGCCTGTAGTGCCACATCCTTTTTCAGCCCATGTTTTCCGGCCGCCGCAAACTTGGCGATTGCACCGGTCGGGGTGGATTTGGACATCTGACCGCCGGTGTTGGAGTAGACCTCGGTATCCATCACCAGCACGTTGAGGTTCTTACCACTGGCCAACACATGATCCACACCGGATGAGCCGATATCATAGGCCCAGCCATCACCACCTATGATCCAGATCGCCCGCCGCACCAGCTGATCGGCGATGGCCGCCAGATTTCGAGCATCCTCAGTGTCGATCTCTTTGAGCTTGTTTTTGAGCTTAGCGACCCGCATGTGTTGTCTCTGTAGCTCAGACTCGGTCCTTTGAGGGGCCTGGATCAGGTTTTCAACCCGCTCGGCACTGAGCTCGGGCTTGAGTTTCTCAAGAAGCTGCAGGGCGATCTCACGCTGCTTATCGGCGGCCAGGCGGAAGCCAAAGCCAAACTCGGCATTATCCTCAAACAATGAGTTCGACCAGGCAGGTCCCCGTCCCTCTGCGTTTTTAGCCCAGGGTGTGGTGGGCAGATTGCCCCCGTAAATGGAGGAGCAGCCCGTTGCATTGGCCACCATCAGGCGATCACCGAACAGCTGTGACAGCAGTCGTGGATAGACGGCCTCACCACAGCCGGAGCAAGCTCCGGAGAACTCAAACAAGGGCTCCAGAAACTGGATGCCGCGTACGTTGGAGAAATCAACCCGTGAGCGGTTGGGGTAGGGGAGGGTCAGGAAAAACTCCAGGGACTCGATCTCCTGCTCCAGGATCGGATCTTTTGGCGCCATATTCAGCGCCTTCATCCCGGGTTTATCAGGATGCTGCTGTGGACAGGCGTCCACACACAGGGTACAGCCGGTACAATCTTCCGGGAACACCTGGATGGTATAGCGGGTTTCCGGGAAACCGCGGGCGGCGACCATGGCGGATTTGAACGCATCAGGGGCCTGGTCCAGATTCTCCTGGTGGTAGAACTTGGCGCGGATCGCGGCGTGAGGACAGACATAACTGCACTGACCACACTGCACACAGGCATCCTCCTCCCATACCGGGATCTCCAGGGCGATATTACGCTTCTCATAACGGGTGGTTGCCGAGGGGAAAGTACCATCGGCGGGAAGCTCAGAGACCGGGATCCTGTCCCCCAGACCTGCCAGCATGCTACTGGTGACTTCACGCACAAATACCGGGGCAGAATCCGGAATAAGCTGCTTCTCCTGGTGCTGATTACTGACACGCTTAGGAAGCTCTACCGGATGCAGGTGCGCCAGGGCGCTGTCCACCGCCGCATAGTTCATCCGGACTATCTCTTCCCCCTTGCGAGCATAGGTCTTGTCGATCGCCTGTTTGATCTTGGCGATCGCCAGATCCTTGTCGATGACACCCGATAGTGCAAAGAAGCAGGTTTGCATCACGGTATTGATCCGTCGTCCCATCCCGGCTTTTTTTGCCACATCATAGGCATCGATGACATACAGTTTCATCTCTTTATCAATCAGTGCCTGTTGCAGGTGGGCCGGTAGCTCATCCCAAACATCTTCAGGGCCATAGTGGCTGTTGAGCAGCAAAGTCGCCCCCTTGGCGGCACGCTCGACCAGATGCTCATTGTGGACAAAATTGAACTGGTGGCAGCCGATAAAGTCAGCCGACTGGATCAGGTAGGGGCTTTTGACCGGTTTAGGGCCAAATCTCAGATGGGAGACGGTTACCGAGCCTGCCTTCTTGGAGTCGTAGACAAAGTAGCCCTGGGCGTGATTATCGGTTTCGGTACCTATGATCTTGATGGTGTTTTTATTCGCCCCCACGGTTCCATCAGAACCCAGGCCAAAGAACATGGCACGAGTCTCATCCTGGGCATGGATGATCCAGTCTTCCTGGTAGTCGATGCTGGTGTTACTCAGATCATCGGTGATCCCGACGGTAAAGTGTTTCTTGGGATTGTCCCGGGCAAGTTCGCTGAAGATCCCGTTGACCATGGCGGGGGTAAACTCCTTACTGGAGAGCCCGTAGCGACCGCCACAGATTTTCGGCAAGTTTTCGAGCTCGCCATCGCTGACGGCCTGGAACACAACATTGACTACATCCTGGTAGAGTGGTTCACCGTTGGAGCCCGCTTCCTTGGTGCGATCCATCACGGCGATCCGTTTCACCGTTTTGGGCAACGCGGCGACAAGATGCTCGGCGCTGAAGGGGCGGAACAGCCGGACGTTGATCACCCCAACCTTCTCCCCTTTACTACACAGGTGCTGCACCGTCTTAGTCACAGTCTCATAAGCTGAGCCCATGATGATGACAACCCGCTCAGCATCCTCGGCCCCAGTATATTCGAACAGTTGATACTGACGACCGGTCAGGCTGGCCAGTTTGTCCAGGCTCTGCTGGACGATCCCCGGAACCTTGGCGTAGAATGGGTTGACCGTTTCGCGCCCCTGGAAATAAACATCGGGATTTTGTGCGGTGCCCCGGATAAACGGATTGTCGGGATTCAGCGCCCGGTTACGGTGTGCCCGAACCAGATCATCATCGATCATCGCCCGGATCACCTCATCCCCGAGCAGCTCAATTTTGCTGATCTCATGGGAGGTGCGAAACCCATCGAAAAAGTGCAGGAAGGGAATTCGGGAACCCAAGGTTGCGGCCTGGGCGACCAGAGCCATGTCGTGCGCTTCCTGAACCGAGCTCGACGCAAGCTGGGCAAAACCTGTCCAGCGTACCGCCATCACATCCTGGTGATCGCCAAAGATGGAGAGGCCCTGAGCCGCCAGGGAGCGAGCCGCCACATGAAACACGGTACTGGTGAGCTCACCGGCGATCTTGTACATGTTGGGGATCATCAATAGCAATCCCTGGGAAGCGGTAAAGGTGGTGGTCAGGGCACCGGTTTGCAGGGAGCCGTGGACGGTACCGGCGGCGCCTCCTTCACTTTGCATCTCGGCTAACACCGGGATATTGCCCCAGATATTGGTGCGCCCCTCGGCCGACCACTTATCTGCGTATTCGGGCATCGGGGAGGAGGGCGTGATCGGGAAGATCCCCATCACTTCATTGGTTTTGTAGGCGATATAGGCGGTGGCTTCGTTGCCGTCGCAGGTTGTCATTATTTTGTCTGACATGAGTCACCCTCCTGTCCGTTGCCGGTTTTAACCATCTCGATAGCATGGCAAGGGCATTGCAGTGAGCAGGCCGAGCAGCCCGTACACTTGTTGATATCCAGCTTGTATCCCTGACCTTGCCCGGCATAGCTCAACGCTGTTTCCGGGCAGGCCGCCAGACAACCGTGACACTCAAAGCAGTTACCACAGGAGTAACAACGCATCGCCTCGTAGACAGCTTCAGGCTCGCTGAGGCCCCCCACTACCTCCTCAAAGGTGGTCTTACGTTTCTCAAGGCTGAGTTGAGGCTGCTCACTCTGCTCGGCATCCGTCTTGTACCAAAGCTGCAGCTTTTCATAGGGGATCAGGGGGTGCTTGGCGGGTTTCTGATAGACGCTGCCGCGCAGGAAGGCATCGATACAGCGTGCCGCTTTTTTACCATGACCAACGGCGGTGGTGACGGTGCGATCGCAGGGCACCATATCACCTCCGGCGAAGATCCCCTGGTAGCCGGTCATCATCTGCGAGTTGACCTTGACCGTATCCCACTCGTGCTCGATGCCGGGGATCCCCTTGAGAAGCTCGGCGTCCGACTCCTGTCCCAGTGCCAGGATCAGTGAGTCTGCCTCGACCGTGGTCAGCTCTCCGGTGGGTTTAGGTTTATGGTTTTCGATGACCATCTTTTCGAGGGTAAAGGTGGTTTCATCGATCGACTTGATGGTGCGCAGCCAGTGGAAGACAATGCCCTCTTCAATCGCTTCGCTGGCCTCAAAATCGTGGGCCGGCATGTGTTCTCGATCGCGGCGGTAGATCACCATCACCTCGGAGGCGCCCATCCGCTTGGCGGTTCGCGCCGCATCCATGGCAGTATTACCACCGCCATAAACGGCGATGCGCGGGCCTAGTTTAGGGGCCTGCTTGAGTTCAATATCCCGCAGGTAGCTGACCGCTTCGATCACCTTGCCCGCGTTTTCGGCCGGGATCTCCACCTGCTTGCCGATATGGGCACCGATCGCGATAAACACCGCGTCAAATTTACCCTCAATTTTCTCAGCCAGAACATCTTCGACCCTGTGGTTAGGGACAAAGGTCACTCCCATCTTTTCAATGCGCTCTATTTCACCCTGCAGGATTTCCCGGGGCAATCGATAGGAGGGGATCCCGTAGTGCATCATGCCGCCGGCCATCGGACCTTCGTCATGGACTTCCACCTCGTGGCCCTGCATCCTCAGCTGATAGGCTGCCGACAAGCCGGATGGACCTGCACCGATCACCAGCACCCGTTTGCCGCTTGGCTTTGCGCTGACGGGCATTTGCCAGCCCTGTTTGAGGGCTTCATCTCCCAGGAATCGCTCCACGGCATGAATACTGACGGCCCCGTCGACCTGAGTCCGGTTACAGCTGTCTTCACAGGGGTGATAGCAGATCCGACCATGAATCGCAGGCATGGGGTTGTTGCGCATCAGCTCTTGCCAGGCCTCTTCAAAACGCTCCTCTTGTGCCAGAGAGAGCCAGGCTTGAATATTACTACCGGCAGGACAAGCCTCGTTACAGGGGGGAAGAGAGTCGACATAAACGGGGATCTTTCCCTGAATGGGGCCTGGGCCTCGCTTGATTGAAAGATCGGGGGGTTGAGTCATATCGTAGGGACGATTGCTCATAGTGTGATTACCTCCATGCTCATTTATCCGATGAGTTCTATGGCTGATAGACTCGGGTGCCTGCTTTGCCGGCCAGTACATCTAATCCATGCTCTAAAGAGCCGATGTACGCCTCACTTCCCGTTGCTCTGACAAATTGACAGGCGGCCTCGACCTTGGGGCCCATGGAGCCAGCGGCAAAGTTATATTGCTTCAGCTCTTCGACACTCACCGAGTTGAGCGCCTGCTGCCCTGGGGTTCCCCACTTCAGGTAGACGGCATCGGCATCGGTCAGGATCATCAATTTATCCGCATCGAGTTGTTGAGCCAGCAGCTGGGCTGCCAGGTCCTTATCGATGACCCCCTCAACTCCCTGGTAACCATTTGGGGTTGGCTGTACCGGGATCCCGCCACCACCACAGCAGATCACGATTCCATCTGCGGCCAGCAGCGTCTGGATTGCCGGTTTGTCGAGAATATTTTTCGGCTTGGGGGATGCGACCACCCGCCGGAAAGCATTCCCATCCGCCTTGACGGTCCAGCCATGCTGCTCAGCCAGGGTTGCGGCCTGCTCCTGGGAGTAGATTGGGCCAACGAACTTACTAGGATCTTGCATTGAAGGATCATTTGGGTCAACTTCTATTCGGGTGAGTAGCGTTGTGATCTGTGACTCGGTTAACAGATTGTTAAGCTCCTGGGTCAGCAGGTAACCTATCATCCCCTGACTTTCGGCGCCTAGCACATCCAGAGGGTAGGGGGATACTTCAGAATAAGCGAGGTTTTGCAGAGCCAGAAGGCCCACTTGAGGCCCATTGCCGTGGACTATGGCAACCCTGTAGTTCCGGGAGAGGCGGGCGATCGCCGAGGCGGCGATTTTGATGTTTTTAAGCTGGGTCGGGCAGTCCAGTTGATCCCCACGGCGCAGCAGGGCATTTCCGCCCAGAGCGACGACTATAGTTGGTTTCATTATCATGACCTCTTGTTATCAGGCTCGGTTGATATGACAGCTTTGGCTCTGCAGTTGGCTGTCATTTTCAAGCCCCAAGGCAGAGGATGAGTGGTGTCGCTGTGCCAGGTGAAAATCTGATTGCTCCGCAGGCCGGATAAATAACCCGGCCCTTCGGGCAAAAGCTTCACAATTGGTCGAATCGACTGAGCCTTTTGTTTTAAAAAGGATTTTTGAAGGGGCGGCGGTGGATAAACCGGCCCGCACCCTTTTCTCCGACAAACTGCCCGTCCCGGGCAACTACCTGGCCCCGGCTCATGGTGAGCACCGGCCAGCCCCTGATGTTGATTCCCTCATAGGGGGTATAGTCACAGAGATCATGCATTTGACTATGCGTGATGATCTGCTCCAGATTGGGGTCAAAGATCACCAGATCGGCATCCTGACCCACCTTCAGCGATCCCTTGTGTGGGAGTCCGAAGATTTGAGCCGGCCAGTAGCTGGTGAGCTCGACAAAACGTTGTGCCGAGATCCGCCCGCTCATCACACCCTGTGAAAACAGTAGTGGCATGCGGTTTTCGACTCCCGGCAATCCGTTGGGACAGCGGGTAAAATCGGCTTCTGCCGGCTGTTTCTGCTCCTGGTAACGAAATGAACACTGATCGGTGGCGACCACCTGAATCGAGTGTTCCTGCAGTCCGGCCCAGAGTTTTTGCTGCTCTTCCTTGGGACGAAGGGGCGGGCTGAGCACAAATTTACTGGCATCGGGGCGCTCATAGCAGCTGTCATCCAAAAACAGATACTGAGGGCAGGTTTCGGCGATCACCACCTGGCCACTTCGCTGGGCGTTGCGGATGTAATCCAGCCCCAGACCATTGGACAGATGGACGATATAAAGCGGTGCATCACCCGCCAACCGTGCCAGGTTGATCATCCTGGCAATCGCCTCGGCCTCACACTCCAGAGGACGGCTCTGTCCATGGTAGCGGCAGGAGCGTTTACCTGCATCGAGAAGGCGCTGGCGGCACAGCTGTACCGCTGCATCATTTTCCGGGTGGACGGTAGTGAGTGCTCCTACCTTACCGAGCTGGCTGACGGCGCGCAGGGCATCGGAGTCGTTGAGCTTGTAGCCATAGGTGAGATAGAGCTTGAAGCTTGAGATCCCCTCTTCGTGAACCATGGATGCCATCTCATCGAGAATGGCATCATCCACATGCTGGATGACGCCGTGAAATCCATAGTCGATCACCGCATTGTTTTGGGCATACTCCTGATAGACATGTAGCTGGTGATGGAGATCGCAACCTGTGGGGCCAAATCCCATATGGTCGATGATAGAGGTGGTGCCGCCACAGGCTGCGGCCCGGGTACCGCTAAAGAAATCATCGCAGGAGCGGGCGATCCCCACATCGATGTTGAGATGGGTATGCACATCGATGCCACCCGGAAAAAGGTAATGGCCCCCGGCATCTATGATCTCGGCTTGCGGGTGATGAAGCTGGCTGCCGATGGCGCTGATTTTTCCATCTTCAACCAATAGATCCCCTCTGAGGGTCATGAAGGAATCAACCAGCTGGGCGTTTTTTATCAAAGTGGCCATCGCAATGTCCTTAGGGATGAGAAGGGGATGAATATTCGGATAATCGCTAGCGGGAACTTAAGTCGCAGCCGGGGCCTTGAGATTGAGAGAAGAGCTGTCACTTATCCGGATATTCTCCCTGGGGGTTAGCGGGGCAGCGGCTCCTGCCGCCACCCTTAAGTTAATTATTCACCAATTTGATCCAGGTACATCCCCGGGATGGTGGCGTACACGGCGGCGCATTTCACCAGGTGATCTTTCCAGGTCTTCTCATTGGGGAAGTGAGCCTCTTTCTCCATGCCCGGGCCAAACCCTATGGTTGGGATCCCGTAGCGCCCGGTGATCGATACCCCATTGGTGGAGAAGGTCCACTTATCGACCTTGGCATCGCGATCGTAGAGGGCGCGGTGCGCCTTCACCACGGCCTGGCAGGCATCATGATCTTCGTCGACCTTCCAGGCCGGGAAGTAACACTCGGTCGGGTAAACCAATCCTGTGTAGGCGGGACGATCATAGTTATACATGGTGACATTGGCATCGACGGCCTGAACCGACGGCAGATTGCGGATCTCCTGAAGTGCTCCCTCCCAGGTTTCACCCCAGGTCAGGCGACGGTCGATAGAGATGGCGCAGCTATCGGCCACGGCGCAACGGCTTGGGGAGGTAAAGAAGATTTCGGAAACCGTGAGGGTCCCCTTACCCAGGAACTCATCTTCATGCAGATTTTCGTGCAATGCTTTGAGTTCATTGAGGATCGGCGCCATCTTGAAGATCGCATTGTCACCGCGCTCCGGAGCCGAGCCGTGGCAGGAGATCCCCTTGGTTTCGACCCGGATCTCCATGCGTCCGCGCTGACCACGATAGATGTTTTCGTCCGTTGGCTCGGTAGAGATCACAAATTCGGGGCGGATCTTGCTCTCTTCGATGATGTACTGCCAGCACAGGCCATCGCAATCCTCCTCCTGAACCGTACCGGTGACAATCAGGGTGTAATCGTCTTCAAGTCCCAGATCCTTGATGATCTTACCGGCATACACCATAGAGGCCATGCCGCCTTCCTGATCCGAGGCGCCGCGGCCGATGATGATCTCATCATCTTCATAGCCCTCATAAGGGTCGTACTCCCACAGGGAAGGATCACCCACGCCGACGGTGTCGATATGGGCATCCATGGCGATGATATGTTTACCATGACCGACGTAGCCCAGAATGTTGCCCATGGGATCGATCTCGACCTTATCAAAGCCGACCTTCTCCATCTCCTGTTTGATCCGCAGCACTACCTCTTTCTCCTGGCAGCTTTCGGAGGGGATGCGGATCATATCGCGCAGGAACTTGCTCATATCGTCACGATAGGATTCGGCTTTGTTCATGATTTCGGAAAAAGGAAGATTTCTCATTGTTCTGTCTCACCTGTTTTTATGGTTTTAACTAGTTAGATTCTTGGGTGCAGGGGTGTTTGCCTTCCCAGACCACTTCACGGTAATGGATGGGATCGGTGTCCCCCTCGGTGTTAAACAGCAGGATCACCGAGTCTTGATTCAGCCCAAGCTGTTGGTAGAGCGCTTGTCGATTCGGATGGTGGGCCATCGCCACAAGCAGGCCGGTACCCACAGCGCCGGACTCACCGGAAATCACTCGGGGATCTGAGCCCTGTGGGTTACCGAGCACTCGCATTCCCAGGGCTGCGACCTTGTCCTCACAGGAGATAAAGTGATGGGCGGTATTGCGCAGCACCTCCCAGCCAATGGGGTTTGGCTCCCCGCAGGCCAGCCCCACCATGATGGTGGCCAGATCGCCATCCACATTGACCATCTCACCCTTGGGATCCAGGGCCGAGCGATACAAGCAGTCGGCCTGTTCAGGCTCTATGATCACTGTGTTGAGGCTATCGGCCCCGTAACAGTGGGTCAGGTAACCTGCGACACCTCCGGCCATGGCTCCGACCCCGGCCTGTAGAAACAGGTGGGTAGGAGAGGCGACTCCAAGTTCCTTGATCTGCTCCACCGCTTCATCGGCCATGGTGCTATAGCCCTGCATGATCCAGGTTGGGATCTCGGTATAACCCTCCCAGGCGGTATCCTGCACCATCTTCCAGCCATTCTTTTCGGCGGTTTCGCACGCAAGGCGGACCGCATCATCATAGTTGAGGTCGGTGACGATACACTCGGCGCCCAATGCCCGAATATTCTCGACCCGCTCTTTGGCGGCGCCTTTTGGCATGTAGATCACCGCCTTTTGTCCCAGCTGCTTGGCGGCCCAGGCCACCCCGCGCCCATGATTGCCATCGGTGGCGGTGGCAAAGGTCATCTGGCTGCTCATCTGGTTGCGGAATTTGGCGAAATCAAACTCGCTGATATCAATCTGATACTCCTGGCACAACAGCTGGGCGATAGCGTAGGAGCCGCCTAACACTTTGAAGGCGTTGAGATCAAAGCGGTAGGACTCGTCTTTGACCAGTATTTTAGCGACGCCGAGGGACTGGGCGAGTTGATCCAGCGAACGCAGGGGGTTGGCTGGTAACCTTCAATTCCAGAGTGAAACTGGCGTGCTTTAGTGGTTTGCAGTTTGGTGAACAGGGCAGAGAGCTGGCCATTAAAAAATCGGTTGCCTGTGATCTCCACCTTGAGTGAAAAATTAGACACGTTCAATTCTCCTTGAGATCAAGATGGCCCCGCAAAGGGGCCCGTCATCGATCAGTCATCGACTCGCTTATCTGCCTTTGCCAGCAGTTTTTCCAGGATATCGGCCGGGTTTTCTAAGCTGCGATTGAGGATCATGGCGGCGATGATATAGGGCTTCCAGCTTGCCTCCTTGTAGGTCGGGATCCGGTATTTCTCGAAGACCCCTTCGGTAACTTCTCCGGCCTCACAGGAAACGCCTGTGATATCGGCAGGCAGGCAGTGCATATACAGGGCTTCTCCGTCACGGGTGAGCTCCATCATCTGCTCGGTACAGTGCCAGTCTTTGTGCTTGGCGTTTTCAGCTAGGCACTCTTGCTCAAGAGATTTGAGTCCCTCGTGGTCATTGGCTCGCAGTAGCTCGGTTCGGCGTCCCATCACCTTGTAGGGAGCCCATGACTTTGGATAAACGATATCTGCGTCCCTGAATGCATCTTCCATGCTGGTGACCTGAGTAAAACTACCACCGCTTTGCTGGGCATTTTTACGGGCCGTTTCAACCACCTCTGGGATCAGCTCATAGCCCTCGGGGTGAGCCAGGGTGACATCCATGCCAAAGCGGGTCATCAGGCCGATGATCCCTTGGGGAACCGACAGCGGCTTGCCATAGCTGGGGGAGTAGGCCCAGGTCATGGCGATCTTCTTGCCTTTGAGGTTCTCCAGGCTGCCAAAGTGCTCCTGCAGCCAGGCCAGATCTGCCATCGATTGGGTCGGATGGTCGATATCACACTGCAGGTTAACCAGAGCCGGCCGCTGCGGCAGAACGCCCTCGGCGTGTCCGTCATCCAGTGCTTCACCCACCTCACGCATATAGGCGTTGCCGGCGCCCAGATACATGTCATCGCGGATCCCGATGACATCGGCGCAAAATGAGATCATGTTAGCGGTCTCGCGAACCGTCTCACCATGGGCTATCTGTGATTTACCCTCATCGAGATCCTGAACCGCCAGACCCAGCATGTTACAGGCCGAGGAGTAGGAGAAGCGGGTGCGGGTGGAGTTGTCACGGAATAAAGAAACGCCCAGTCCTGAGTCAAACACCTTGGTGGAGATATTTTCGGCGCGCATCTGTTTCAGGGCATCGGCGGTCTTGAGGACACGTTTAAGCTCTTGTGGCGTCTGCTCCCAGGTCAGCAGGAAATCTTTCTCATTTAGTTTGGAGTCAAGTTCAGAAATTTCGTTAATAAGCTCTTTTATTTTATTCATCTCTTATCATTCCTGGTCGTTGTGTTTTTCAGATATCGTCAGGTTTTTCAGGGCGGTTCGCTGGCCCTCCTGGCAAAGATAAAAGGGGAAACTGATGGCTTAACTACAACTTGCGTGCCAATCCTCAGAGGAAATCCCAAGGCGGATTAAAAGTGTGGGATCTCTCCCAAAAAATACGAGTTTGCGGGGGCTTAAGTTGCAAGCTTTTCTGAAACGGGGGGCAAGAGAGGCCGGAGATGAAGCCCGAATGCTGCCTCATTCAGGGCTGAGTCTCAGTTTGATAGCATTAAAATGATAATTGTCCCGGAGGGTTTATATCAAAATGATATAGAAGCTGAGAGTCATTCTCGGTTGGTACAGCGGCATCTGAGTTTGGCCATAAATACCGCTCTGTTTGTTTTCGAAATCTTTCCGGCCGTTCATAATATTAAAAGGCAAAAGGAGTAGTAACACCAAGGCTCATTGATGGTTCACTGAGTGCTGAGCCGGCCCGTTTGAGCGATGGACTGAGATATGCGTCACCAGAAAAGGTTCGTTCAATGTGCGGAGGTATATCATCAAAAGCAAAGGGTCTACTCTCATTGAGTTAGTTATTTTGATTGTCCTGGTGGGAGTTTTGGCAAGCGTTGCAACCTCCAAGTTGCTTAATTTGAGGAGTGAAGCCAAGATCGCGACCCTACAGGGGTACAAAGCTGCCCTTACTTCATTGAGAGATATCATAGGTAACCTGATCCTGATGCGCCCGGGAAATCTCAATGCTGGGGGAAATATCTTTACTCTTGATGATGGCCAGACGATCAGGGTCCGGGCTGGCTATCCCGATGGTCGATGGAGTAATACCTTCATTTATCTGGTTAACTTTGATGAGGTTGAGTTTTCAACAACGAACAGCTGTCAAGGTTCGAAAGAGTGGTGTGCTCGGCACCGCGGATTGGGGTGGTTTACGTCAAGAGGTTATACCTCTGAATCTGAAGGCCGGGGATTTGTGATATATCCGAAGGGCAATAACTTAAATCAGGATCAATGTTACACCTATTATTTTACACCGAATGGCAGTGCACTACCGGCCTCTCCTAAGGTGCCTGTCGTGGGGGTTGATACGACCGAGTGTTAGCGCAGCATACCGTTTAAACTTGAGTAATCCCTATTTGCTTTGGAAGTAAGCTCCATTGATTTGAGCAGAGATCTGCTTATTTGAGCTTTTGGCACAACTGTCCGGCCGCGGATGCTACACAGGGATGTACGAATGTAGCGGTAGCCATGGATGGCATAAGCTACCTACGGGTCAGGGGGACTGCTCACCCAGTCCCCCTAACAACCCCGAGGGTGCCCCCCAATTCGCATATCTCCTCAAAATCATAGTGCTTTGAAGCACAGCGCAGACAGTATGTCCCTATACTGGCTGCACATTCGCAGCATCCGTGCTGCTCAACTTCAAATTACCTTATGATTTTTCGGCGCGAATCAAAGGGGCTAACTTCCCCAGTAAGTGAGCGTCGATGTGTGCTAATAACTCGTGTTGTTGTTTTCGAGACAGGGATGTTGAGTACCGCAGCTTGATGGAGGGGTGAAGTTGCGCTCTGAGCAACGTAACGCGAGATAGGACATCGAGCTGGAGATATTTATCAGGGATGATAAATACATCACGCGGAGGGAGGTTTTGCTGACTTTTTCTGATACAAAAGTCAGGCGCTGTCGGCGCCCCGACACAGCAGTGGCGAAGCCACAATATTAGCAGCATGCAATGCAATCAAGTTCGCTATTGGTACAAAGCTAATCTTCTGTTTTGTCTTTCGGACTGATATTTATGGCTACGCCATAGAGCCGTATTCGCCCGGCGGTCGAGTTACTTTGGTATCGCTCAAAGTAACCAAAGGCTCACTCCGGAACGATGTTCCCGACATCGACCTGCGTAGCTCGGCATCCATGCCTCGGAAAAATTGATACCCATAGCTTCTAAGATCATCACTGTTGCCAAATCGAAGGGAGGGTGTTTCATCCCCGTGAGCGAGCGTATTCCTGCCATACATGGATGTATCAATGCCGTGGCAGGCAGGATGCCTGAAAACGGCCTTTGCTCGCCGGTCGGACGAGACCGACAATTGCCACGAAGTGGCAAACAGCTATCCCAGGATAAGATGAGTGCAGACTAACAGTAGCCCGCCGCTACGCAGGTGCCTTCATTGCCCGGGGGGTTTGGGGTCCATATTACAACACCGGTTCCTGATTTTGTCGCTTGCAGTATATAACTGAGGCTATTTACCTGCGCTGTCCCTACAGCAGTGATCACACCATTCGACACAGTCACCGATTGAACGACACCGGTTGCACTGCTCAGGTTCGGTGGAATTCCATTCGAGCCGGCGTCACAGGCATCTAATGTAGGATCGTTGGTTGTATAGAGTCGGACACAAAGCTCGACAGGATTTTTATAGGCCGTTGTTGCCTGGGTGACTTCTGTAAACAGGGACTTATTACGATAAGTCTGATAAGCAGGGATAGCAATAGCCGCAAGGATCGCCACGATGGCAACGACAGTTATCAGCTCAATGAGGGTAAAGCCTAGACGTTGTTTTTGATACACATTACTCTCCTTGAACTAGTATTGAGCTCAAATATCCCTGCCTCTGATCTCTATAGCAGTAAAATTATGAAACCACCAAAAGATAGGCTGGTCATCCTATGTTATATATCATATGAAGGGAATGGTTTAAGGGGCAGGCGATGAATGAAATAAAACAGATCTTGTGGCTTGAGAAAAGGCCGATCACGGCTGAGAGCGATCTATTTTCCCCGGAGCATGATCCCAACGCACCGAAGGCAGGAGATACCATCCGTCTGGTGGACGTGGACGAGAGTGTCTCACACTTTGTACTAATCACCGGCTATTTTCGAAGCTGGTATGAAGGGACAGTGATCGGCACTTTCCCCTGGGGAGAGAAGACTCTGGGCCATGAGGAATTTGAGCACAAGCAATCTCGCGATGGTAAGAAGGTTCACTTTAAGGTTGAGCATGTCTGGGATGACACCACGGCTCACCACAATCCCCACTTGTAAACAATCGAGTCAACGGAGCGGCTCTGCTCTGCCCCGTTGACTCAGTCATCCCTAGTTTTGAGCCAGGTTTAACATGGCCTCCAGCACGCCCCCCGAGATGGCGCGAGCCTTATCTGAAACCGTAGTGTAATCGGCTTTTTCTCCTCTTGGATCGATATCGGCAATCTTAAAATCCTTACTGACTGCGCTGCCAGGCTGGATCATACCCCGCACCATGCCGCTTATCGGTGCAATCACTCGGCAGTCACCAATGTTGGCGATGCAATCGCCTTCCTTTACAACCGTGCCAATTTCGACGCAAGGCGTTATGGTGCCTGCTATCGGTGAGCGCACCACACGTTGGTGGGTGAACCCGAGGATATTGCCGGGTACCCCGGTATCCTCCTGGGCTGAGCCTTGATAGATCACTTGTCCCAGGTGGTGGCCTCGTTGGGTTTCAATCACGCCACTGACATCCTCGGGGGCTTTAAATCCGGGGCCAAGGGCCAGGGTGACGGGAGCCATCTTTTTATGGGTACCGCAATTTTTCTTGGCAAGGATTGCATCAATCACAAAGTGAGGTTTGAGCTTGCTGATCAGGATGCCATCGGGATCGATAAAGACTGGGATCTCCTGGTTCTCAAGGGCTTCAAAGGCTTGAGCCGGGCTATCAACCAATCGGGCGCGGATCCCTTCAACACAGCTTGTTTTCTCAAAGACGGCACTGGCAAAGGCCACGGTCCGGCGGATCACCGTGGGGTGTTCACATTCGAGCATTACAACCTTGAACCCGGCCCGGTGCAGGCGCAGCGCAACCCCGGAGGCCAGATCGCCTGCGCCACGAATGATCACCAGTTTGTCCGGGTTGACCCGAACATCCTCAGCCAGCACCGAGCCCGGGCGCTTATGCTGGATTTTTAGAAGCTCAGCAACCACACTGACTGCGATCTCCGCCGGGGTCTCGGCACCAATATCCAGCCCAACGGGGGAGTGCCAGCGCTGTAGCTGCTGTTGATTATACCCCTGCTCTCTGAGCTGATTTCGAAAATGCCGAACTTTACGCTTGCTGGCAAGCAGCCCTAAGTAACGGCAGTCACAATCGATGAGGTGCTCCAGTGCGCAGTAATCTTCATGGTTGGTGGCGATGATCACATAATCCTGAGGGGTGATCTGAACCTTGTCCAGGGCTTCGACCATGGTCTGGCCATGGATCAGCACGCAACCCTCCGGGTAGTTTTCAGGATTAAGGCTTGCCGGGTGGGTGTCCAGGACCTTGAGGGCGAAACCGGTTTGGTGGGCCAGGCTGGCAACGCAGCGATTCACATGCCCGGCTCCTACCAGGATCAGAGTTGGGCGGCAGCTGCAAACATCGATAAAGACCTTCATTGCCCCCCGCAATCGCCACCGACCGCCTTGGGTTTTGAGCCTTGTGGAGCCATGTTTCCCTCGATCATTCGTGAGATTCCGGCAGCGATCGCAAGTCCTGCCTGCTCAATCACGTGGCGCTCAATCATACCGCCACCAATGGTTCCTTCAATGCTGCCATCATCGCGAACCAGCATCCTGGCATTGTGCCTTGGGGCCGAACCCCGGGTTTCTATGATGGATGCCATGGCAAAGGCTCGATTAGCCGCTTGTAGCCTGGAGGCTTCTTCAAAAAGATTCATAGTCTCTCCTTTATTATTCGTATGATGGAGGGGGAAGAGTTGAGCTGGCCGAGCCAGACCTCATCTAACTGGGGAGTTTGAGTCAGGACGGTTTCACCAAGTTGTTGCAGGGCTTTGTGATCCCCGCGATCTGCTTTATTGATAAACCAGATTTTTCGACTTAGGGCCGGGCTTCCCTGGAGCATTCCCTGGGGGTGTGCGAATAACCTGGTGATCATTTTGTGGTCGATGAGCTCACCGGACTTGGCGTTTGTGATCTTTTCAAAATGGGGCCAGCGATGGATCTGCCTGGGATCGAGGGGGGTTAACAGGCATTCGGCACCTGTCATGATCAGCTGAGTCTTGGTTGAGACGGGGATCACCGGCTCGTGGGAAGCCGGCGCCTTTAGTGGCAGGCCGCGGGAACCATCTGCTTCAACCAGGATCAAATCGAATCTGCCTTGTTGGACAATCGCCTCTAGCCACATGGGAGTGACTCCTGCTACTTTATCTGGATGTGAGCTCATAGCGGATGCGGCAAAGGTAATTCCGGGCTGACTGTCCTGAGTCAGGCGAGCGCAAAGTTTGTGTTCGGACTCTATCCAGCACTGGCTAACCTCTGAGCTTTTCGGGTAAAACATCCGGGTTGTGGTGGTGGCAAGAACAGACTTATTCAGGCAGGCAAAGGTATTCGCCAGGTACCACAGGCAGCTGGTTTTACCTCCTGCACCGCTCAAGGCGATGAGTGGGGGGCGTGATGTGAGCCATTGCCCCACATTCAGTTTTTGCCACATCTGATAATCCTTTTCATCATGTGGGAGTATGTTGTGAACACAGAGTGCATTATCACCGCCGCCGGGTTGTCGAGCCGTATGGGGGACTGGAAACTGGCCTTGTCTTGGAAGGGGTTACCACTGCTGGCTCATAGTATTGCAAACGCATTAGCGGTTTGTCAGCAGGTAATAGTGGTCACGGGTCATCAGTGTGATGCAATTCGCGATCTGCTCCCTCAAAGTTCAAGGATCCGTTTTTGTCACAACCCGGATTATCGCCAGGGATTATTTAGCTCCCTGCAGGCGGGGGTTCGTGAAGTGAGCTGTGAGCACTTTTTTATTGCCCACGGTGATATGCCTCTGGTACGTCCTGAAACATATCAGAGGTTGTGGATTGGACGAGGCGAGCAAGCACTTCTCCCTCATTACCAGGGGCGAGACGGGCATCCAGTATTACTGCCGCTGAGCTATAAAAAAGCGATTCTCGCGTCAGATCCCAGAAGCAGGATGAAACAGTTGCTTAGACAGTTGGGATATCAGACGCTGGTCATGGACGATCCCGGGGTGTGTATTGATGTCGACACGCCCGAGATCTATCGGGCCCTGCTGAAGGGTGAAGCGTTGTGGCCATTGCTACAGAAGCAGTCACAGCCAGCCGTTGAGGGGTAAATCGAGTCTTGCTTACTCTTAACCGAGCTGAAATTAAACAGGGAGTGTGATTATGAATGAGGAAAATAAAAAGCATGGGGCCTTTAGCTGGTGTGAGCTGATGACAGAGGATGTTACTGCGGCCCGGGATTTCTATGAGTCAATCTTTGGCTGGGAGATGGAGGTGGTTCCAATGGGTGAGTTTGACTACACCCTGATCAAGGTCGACTCCGTCCCTGTTGGAGGGATCATGCCATTGCCCGATGAGTGCAAGGGGGCGGCCCCCACCTGGTACAACTATGTCACTGTGCATGATGTCGATGCAACGGTTGCCAAAATTGAAAAAGCAGGAGGAAAGCTGCTGCGTGCTGCTACGGATATTCCGGATGTCGGGCGTTTTTGCGTCCTTCAGGATCCTCAGGGCGCGATCATCTGTGCCATTACCTACACAGAGTCACCTTGATTGGAATGCGAATTAGTTTTGTTTGAAAGGGCTGAATCCAGGCCCTATGGATGGAGAAGAGTATGAAGCGACTGAGTCTGATGCCCGTGATCTTTACGGCATTGCTGACGATGGGAAGTTTTTCAGTGTTTGCTGTTCCACGGAACGGGCCGCCTGAGGCCGCGGTTCAGGCGTGTCAGGGGGCCAGTCAATGGGCCGCCTGTCAATTCACTACCCCAAGGGGAGAACTACAGGGACGCTGCCATGTGACCCCACAGGGAAAAGCCTGTGTACCTGATACCCATCGCCGGGGAGCCGGAAGCTCTGTGGCTCAGCTCAGCAGTTCATCCAGCCGCCAGGTCGGACGTGTTGCCCAAAGTGCTCCCGGAGGAAAATGGACGGTGGACAACCCCATTAGGGTTGAGAGCCGAGTGGTGGATACCAATCAAAGTTACTGTTTTGATAATCAGCGCCAGACCCCCTGTCCAAAAGAGGGGGCTGCTTTCTATGGACAGGATGCCCAGTATCTGGGTGCTGCGCCTGCCTATCACAATAATGGCGATGGCACTGTGACCGATGAGATCACAGGTTTGACCTGGCAAAAGGCCCATAATGCGACCCGACTCGGGTTTTACCAGGCGGAGCAGGCCTGTCAGAGCCTGACCCTCGGTGGCCATGATGACTGGCGACTGCCCAATATCAAAGAGCTCTTCTCGCTGGCCGATTTTAGCGGCTCCCAGGGTGAGGGACGTTTCTATATCAACAGTAATTATTTTGACTTGGCTTTGCCGGATAAGGGCATCCTGAAAAATGATCGCTTCAAGACCCACAGAGTGGAGATGATGGGGCAGACCTGGTCCAGTACCATCTATTCGGGCAAACATTGGGGGCGGGATCAACAGGCCGCCTTTTTCTTTAATTTCTTTGATGCGCACCTCAAGCAGGCACCGACCCGCGGGCAGAATAAGCTTTTTTACCGATGCGTTCGTGGCAAGGAGTATGGAGCTAATCAGTTTAAAGATCTGAGCAATGGCACTGTATTGGACAAGGCTACGGGACTCACCTGGCAGCAAAAAGATGATGGTAAGACCCGTAACTGGCAACAGGCCCTGGCCTATTGCGAGGCTCTGAAGTTGGCGGATCATAGCGACTGGCGTCTGCCCAATGTGAAAGAGCTGCAGAGCATAGTGGATTATCAAAAAAATAGCCCGGCTATCGATGAGCGCTATCTCAAGGTGAGTGATCCCAAGGGATGGTTCTGGTCCAGTACCACCCATGGCGATAACATTCGGATGGCGGACTATGTTTGCTTTGGGGCCTGTACTTCGGTCAGTGGTGTGGATACCCACGGCGCAGGAGCTCAAAGAAGCGATCCCAAGGTGGGCGATCCAAAAGAGTTCAGCTCCCTTGGCGGCCAGCAGGATGCGGTACGGATCGATAACTATGTTCGTTGTGTGAGAGGATAAATCGAATTGGTGAGGCTTAGCTGCTTACTTATACGGTTAAGCCTCGTATGACGCTACTTGGAGTTGCACTGTGAACCTGTAACCAGCCTGGATCTCTGGTTGCTCTGGATAATACAGCTTGCTCCTCCTGATGAGCTGCTCGTATCAGCCTCGGTCGGATCAGCCGGGAGATCCCGGGGGCTTTCATCTTTGCTCACTTGTTGTAAAACATTTCCCTGAGTGACTTGTTGCTCTTGAGCCTCAATGGCGGGCTTAACAAGAGGTTGGGTCTCACTCTCGGCTAACTCAACATACTGAAGCCTGACACTCTCAACATCCCAGGGGTCGCTGGATACTGTGACTATCTCTGTCAATTTTTGTTGAGGGTAGGGTGGTATAAAGTCCTGCTGAGAGATATATCCGGGATCGCTTCCGGTAATGCTGGCGGTGGTGCTGGCTGTGGTGCTGGTGAGCTGATAGTTTGAGGCATAGACACCACCCAGGGTGATATTCCAGATCGACACCGGCTTATTCAGACCAACCTGAGGAGAGAGGAAGTTAGAACTATAGCTAAGCAGAAGATCATCCATTGAATAGCCATCATGGGTGGCGGTTACCGTAACCTCAGTGGTTCCGTCGAATGCTTTATCCAGGGCATTGAAGTTCAGGGTCAGGGTGTATGGGATGATATCTGCGGTCGTTGTTCCAGCAAAGTCGCTGCTATCCAGCTGGTAGTTTCCGGTATCTGTGCCACTGAGGGTGAAGTCGCTTTCACTATAGGTCACTGGCTTACCAACGCCGGCGTTCCAGTCACTAAAGTGACCTCTGACTGTGCTATTTAGAGTGACATCTTCGCCATGGACGACGCCCTCGAGGGAGTAGCCGCTGATGGTGAGGGTCGCATCGGTCGTGTGGTCATACACCTTGTTGGCTGCTGTGATTGTCTCACCTGAGAGGGTGAGGGTTTTGGCGGTGATCCTGGAGGAGTCTGTGTTCCAGCTAACTAATTTGTAGTTGGAAGCTTCACCACCGTTATTGCCATCAAGGAGGGTGATACCGCTAAAAGTCACGGTATGGGCATCGGCGACATCGGCAGCATTGAAGGTTCCGCTGATGCCGGAGGCGAGGGTGAGGCTCTCTGAGCCCACCAGGCCGTTAAACAGGGCGCTTGCCTGGTTGATGCTGGTGGCCGTGGTGTTGCCATCATAGATTTTATCCCCTGCGGTGAGACCGGATAGGGTGAGATCTTTGGGGGTGATATCTGCCAGCGCATTGCTTGCATCCGTAATGCTGTAGTTTGTTGCATCAGCGCCGTTTAAAGACAGAATGCTGATGGTCACGGGTTTGCCTGTATCACTATTTTTATCGGAAAACTGGCCCGCCAGGCTGGTTGAATCGAGGCTAAGTTCATCGCCTGCCAGTACGCCATTTAACTGGGCTGCACTGGCATCGATACTCGTAATGGTGCTGGCATCATAGGCTTTATCCAGGGCAACCAGGCCTGTTGCGGTGATCGCCAGTTGACTGATGGTCGCGCTGGCATTGTTGCCATCGACCACCTGATAATTCACGGCATCACTCCCGCTCAGGGTTAGCCCGGATACTGAGACCGCCCGGTTATTACCGGCATTTTTGTCTGCCAGTGTTCCCTGAGCCGCTGCGGCCTCAAGAGTGACATCATCACTGGCCACCAGACCACCAAATGTGGCTGCTCCGGTATTCAGGGTCACAGAAGAGCTGCCATCATACACTCTGCTATTGGCTGTAATATTAAAGCTGGTGAGTGTCCTGGCTGTGATAGCGGCCTGGGTGTTGTACACACTTAAGAGGCTGTAGTTTGTAATATCGCTGCCACTGGCACTCACCCCTTGGATGGTGACACTTTTGTTACTGGCGACGTTTTTATCTGAAAATGTTCCACTGAGGCTGCTGACATTTAAACTTAAATCATCCCCTTCAAGGACACCACTTAGGGTGGCGCTACTGGTATCCAGGGATGCCTGAAGGTTGCCATCATAGACTTTATCAAGTGCCGTCAGGCCGTTAATCGTGATGGACTTAGGAGTAATGTCAGCGGTGCCAGCCGTGTAATCTGCAATATAGTAATTGGTGGCGTCACTCCCGGCCAGGGTGATGCCAGTTGCGGTCACCCGTTTATTCTGTCCGACATTTTTATCGGCGAAACTGACACTGAGGTTACTGGTATCAAGCCAGATACTATCCCCGCTGAGCCCTCCGACAAAGGTTGCTCCGGTTAAATTAAGTGAGGCAGTGGTTGTCCCGTCATACACCTTGTCATTGACCAGGGGTTGAGTTCTCTGGATATCGTCCACGGTGAGAGGGCGTGAGGTGATATCCGCTGTAGCACCGCTGGCATCTAAGAGACTATAGTTTGCAGCATCAGGGCCTGAGAGAATCAACCCCAGAATTGTGACCCCTTTATTGGCTCCCGCATGTTTATCGGCAAAGTTGCCACTGGCACTGTCGCTGTTGAGGGTGACCAGATCGCCTGCGACAATCCCACTCAACCCCTGGTTACTGGTGTCGAGTTGGGCAAGGGTTGAGGCATCATAGACTTTGCCCTGAGCGGTGATCCCTGTGCTGGTGACCGGCTTCGCCGTGATATCGGCAATCCCTGCAGTGTAATCTGCAATATAGTAATTCCCGGCGTCTCCCCCGGTAAGAGTAATGCCGCTGGCGGTGACCTGTTTGCCTTGTCCGACATGCTTGTCGGCGAAGCTGGCACTAAGATTGGTGGTATCCAGCCTGATATCATCACCATTCAGGCCCCCGATAAAGCTTGCTCCCACAAGGTTGAGGGTTGCAGTGGTGGTTCCGTCATAAACTTTGTCATTGACCAGGGGCTGGGTGGTTTGAATATCTTCGACAGTTAGTGGGCGCGCCGTGATATCAGCCTGTGCACCACTATTGTCGATGACACTGTAGTTTCCTGCATCCACGCCACCCAGGGAGAGGCCGATGATCGCCACCGGCTTATTGGTGGCTACATTTTTATCGGCAAACTGGCCACTGATGCTATTGCTATTGAGGGTCACATCATCAAGCCCCAGTACACCATTGAGTATGACGCCCGTGGAGTTCAGGGTTGCACTAAGGGTTGCATCATAGACTTTATCTGCGGCGGTTATGCCGCTGGTAGTGATGGGACGGGGAGTGATATCTGCGGTGGCGCCACTACCTTCGACAAAGCTGTAGTTACCGGCATCCGCTCCGGTGAGGGTGATGCCGCTGATGGTGACGGCTTTATTTTGACCCACATGCTTATCGGCAAAATTACCTGTGGCACCCGAAGCATCCGGAGTGACATCATCCCCCCAATGGCGCCAAAAAAGCTAAATCCACCGGTATTAATCTGCGCCGAGGTAGTGCCATCATAAACTTTGTCTTGGGCAATGATGCCACTTGTGGTGATGACGGTTCCGGTTGCTGTCGTGATGTCTGCGGTTGCTCCACTGTTATCGGAAACCCTGTAATTGCCCGCATCGCTTCCGGTCAGGCTCAGACCAAGTATGGTCACCGGCTTGTTAGTTCCGATATTTTTATCGGCGAACTGGCCGGAGGCACTGGTTGTATTCAGGGTCACCAGGTCTCCGGATAAAACCCCATTGAGAGTTGCCCCCGAGGTGTCTATGCTTGCAACCCGGGTCGCATCATAGGCTTTATCTTGCGCCGTAATTCCGCTCGAGGTGATCCCAAGGTGACTAATATCGGCAGTCGCTCCACTGTTATCACTGATGCTATAGTTGCCAGCATCTGCCCCGGTTAACAGGAGACCATTGATGGTGACCGCTTTATCTGTCCCCACCTGTTTATCTGCAAAGCTACCTGAAGCTGAGTTCACATTAAGCGTGACATCATCGCCTGATACCTCACCGGACAGTGCCGCAGCTCCTGTATTGATAATGGCTACTGTGTTGGCATTGTAGACCTTGTCTGCCGCGGTGATCCCGGTGGCGGTGATTCCAAGTGGCGTAATATCGGCACTGGCACCACTGTTGTCGGTGACCCTGTAGTTGTTGCTATCGGCACCCTTGAGTAGCAAGCCGCCGATCGTGATGCTTTTAGAGTTTCCGGCGTTTTTATTCGCGAATAACCCGCTAATACTGCCCGTATCCAGGCTCACATCATCACCTCCCAGGGTTCCGGAGAGATCAGCGCTGCCGGTGTTGAGGCTGGCGGTTGTGTTGCCATCATAGACCTTGTTGCTGGCTGTAATATTGATGGACTGTATTGCCAGCTTACTGATACTGGCCGTGGCACCACTGTTATCAATGACGTTATAGTTACTCGCATCAGCTCCTGTCAGGGTGAGTCCGGAGATGGTGACAGCCTTGTTCGCTCCCGCGTGCTTATCGGCAAACTGGCCACTGGCAGCGTCGCTATTGAGGGTGACATCATCACTGAGGATCTGTCCGGACAAGTTGGCAGAGGTGGTATTGAGCACCGCCGTGGTGCTGGCATCATAGACTTTGTCACTGGCCGTTATGCTGATGGCGTTGATGGTCAGCGGTGTGACATCTGCGCTGGCATTGCTATTGTCTGTGATTGTGTAGTTGCCGCTATCCGAGCCACTAAGCCCCAGCCCGCCGATACTTACACTCTTGGCTGTGCCGACATGCTTATCTGCGAAACTTGCACTGATACTTGTTAGATCCAGGCTGACATTGTCACCTCCCAGGGCCCCTGACAGGGTGGCACTGCCGGTGTTGAGGCTGGCGGTCGTGTTGCCATCATAAACCTTGTCATTGGCGGTGATATTGATGGCCGTGATCCCAAGAGCGCTAATGCTGGCAGTGGCATTGCTGTTATCTGTGACCGTATAGTTGCCCGCATCTGAGCCGGTGAGCGCCAGTCCAGATATAGTGATCGCTTTATTGGTGGCAACATGTTTATCTGCAAAGCTTCCACTGGCACTGGCCACATTCAAAGCGAGATCATCTCCGGACACCTTGCCAGAAAGTGCAGCCGAACCTGTATCTATGTTAGCGCTGGTTGTTGCATCATACACCCTGTCACTGGCGTTAATGTTGATGGCTGAGATCCCAAGCCTGGTAATATCGGCAGCTGCACCACTGTTATCGCTAATCGTATAGTTGGAGGCATCACTGCCACTCAGGCTCAGCCCGCTGATGGTAACGGATTTATTGACTCCCACATGCTTGTCAGCAAAAGCGCCTGTGGCTCCACTGGTATCGATTGCTACATCATCGCCGCCTATTGCGCCGACTAACCCTGCTCCAGCCTTATTCAGCGAGGCTGTCACGCTCCCATCATAGACCTTATCGCTGGCGGTAATACCGTTTCCTGTGATGGCGAGGGGAGTGATGATCCCCGAGCTGTAATCCGCCACCCCGGTGAAGTTATAGTTGGAGGCAAGCCCGGTGCCATCAGAGATGGAAAATCCGGAGAAGGAGACGGTCTTGCCGGTGCCGACGTTCTTGTTCGCAAAGCTGGCGCTGCCGCTGCCGCTATTGAGAGTCAGGGTTTCACCATTTTGCAATCCGGTCAAAGTTCCGGCGGAGTTGATGGTTGCCGTGGTGAGGCCGTCATAGACCTTGCTATCGGCAGTGGCGTTATTCACCGACACAGCGCGCTGGGTGATGATCCCTGAGGTGTAATCGGCCACCCCGGTGAAGTTATAGTTGGAGGCAAGCCCGCTGCCGTCGGAGATGGAGAATCCGGAGAAGGAGACGGTCTTGCCGGTGCCGACGTTCTTGTTTGCAAAGCTGGCGCTACCGCTGTTAAGGGTCAGGGTTTCACCATTTTGCAACCCGGTGAGGGTGCCGGCGGAGTTGATAGCAGCCGTGGTTAGGCCGTCATAGACCTTGCTATCGGCGGTGGCGTTATTCACCGACACATCGCGCTGGGTGATGATCCCAGAGCTGTAATCGGCTACCCCGGTGAAGTTATAGTTGGAGGCAAGCCCGGTGCCATCGGAGATGGAAAATCCGGAGAAGGAGACCGTCTTGCCGGTGCCGACGTTCTTGTTCGCAAAGCTGGCGCTACCGCTATTGAGAGTCAGGGTTTCACCATTTTGCAATCCGGTCAAAGTTCCGGCGGAGTTGATGGTTGCCGTGGTGAGGCCGTCATAGACCTTGCTATCGGCAGTGGCGTTATTCACCGACACAGCGCGCTGGGTGATGATCCCTGAGGTGTAATCGACCACCCCGGTGAAGTTATAGTTGGAGGCAAGCCCGGTGCCGTCGGAGATGGAAAATCCGGAGAAGGAGACCGTCTTGCCTGAGCCGACATTCTTGTTCGCAAAGCTGGCGCTACCGCTGTTAAGGGTCAGGGTTTCACCATTTTGCAGGCCGGTCAGAGTTCCGGCGGAATTGATGCTTGCCGTGGTGAGGCCATCATAGACCTTGCTATCGGCGGTGGCGTTATTCACCGAAACATCACGCTGGGTGATGATCCCGATAACACCGCTTGTACTCGATGGTCCCTGGTAGCCATAAACAGTGACACCTCCATTACTTCCCGAGATCGTCAGACCTGAAATATTGGCGGTGACCGTCTTACTGGTACCAACATTCTTGGTATCAAAACCGGCACTGTCTATGGTGGCGGCTGTGATATTTGCACTATCACCATCGACTGCTCCACCTGAGGTTGTATAACCGGCACCAGTGATACTTGCAGTGGTTGTTCCGTCGTAACTTTTGCTGGCAGAGCCGGTCAGATTGGCGGTGATACTGGGTGCCAGGGTATAGAGGAAGCCACTGCCTGCATCTTGTACATAAACTCCGGGGCCATCACCTAGAAAGTTAAACTGATAAGTAGCATAGTTGGCATTGTATTGTTTAAAATCGTAGCTCAGACTGTTCAGATTATTGCTGGCAGGGTTCTCGGTCCACACCAGATAGCGATATCCTCCGCCGACACTGAATGCTCCGCTTCCAACATTATTTGTAAACTCATCACCCACTAACAGGATCCCGTAATTGTCTTGAACTTCAGCACTGGAGGTGAGGATTCCATTGAGGATAATTCCAGAGCCTGCGGTGGGTCCCTTGTTGATGATCTGAATGGTTTTGCCACTGACTGCCTGTAGGCTGATATCTCCCGAGTCACTGTAGGTGTTTCCTGCCCCCTCAAACAGCTCGAAACTTACTTCACCTGTGCCTGCAGTAATACTGGTTCCAGCCGCCATTGTGATGGTGGCGGAGCCACTATCTCGGTTAGCATCAACAACGTCGGAGCTGGCGTTATCGTTGGCAACTATTGCGAGCCGACCATTATCTGTGGTGATCGAACCGTTGAGTAGGACGCTACGTCCAGCTTGAAGATACAGGAAGCCACCATCTCCGCTCCCATTATCAACCGTTAGATCCTGCTCCAGGGTGATATCGTTACTGGCCTGCAGAGTGACATCTGTACCAGCATCTAATAATGCTTTCAGGGCGCTGGTTTGAAGTCTTGAGGTTTCAGTCGGGTTATCTGAGTAGCTATAGCTGGCAACAGCCGTTGCCTGCTCTGTGGCACTAAACAGGTAAACGGAACCCGAGTCATTGGAGGAGCTGCTGAAGCCATCGCTATAGCGTGCGCTAATGGCCAGCTGATTGCCAGTCGCGTTATATGAGATCCCACTTTGGCCAAATTGTTCGGAGCTGGCTAATGAAATTGCCAGGTTGTTTCCTCCCGTGTAATCCTTACCGAGAGTAGCATCGAGAGAGCCATTGCTGAAATTGCTGTCACTAAAGGTAAAGAGGTGAGCCGCTCCATAGTCGCCGGACGTGGCTATCTGGCCATCATCGCCGGGGGCGGTGACCGCAAGCTTGGTGCCATCGCCATTGAGTGCAACAGCAGAGCCAAAATAGTCGTAGGCTGCGGTGGTGGAAGAGAGATTGATACTCTTGGCAAGATTAGCGTAGTCATAACCTAAGCTGGCTCTAAGGGTAGGAGATGAGAATTTATCGCCAAAGCTCACCAGATGGACCGCTCCGACATCCTGGATTGTACCATTCCAGCCATCATCTTTTGGCGCACCAATGGCTAGCAGGGTGCCCGATCCACTGAGTGACACGCTGTTTCCCAGGTTATCGCCATCGGACAGGAAAATCCCGGGAAGATCCCCATCAAGCTTGAGATCTTTAGACCCTGTGTAGCCAACTCCGATGAGGCCCACATGATCGCCGCCACTGAAATTGATATCGCTAAAGGTGATGAGATACACGGCACCATAGTTATTGGCGTTATCTTGCCCCAGACCATCATCAGCAGGGGCCCCAACGACTAATAGATGAGCATCATCACTGAGCGAAACACTGCTACCGAAGTTATCTGAGCCATGAAGTATGGTTGAAACCGGATCGTTAAGATTAATATCCTTGGTGCCGCTATAATTATGGCCGATGGTTCCCACCAGGGTAGGGCTGCTAAAGTCAGTATCGCTGAAGGTAAAGAGATACACTGCACCAGAATTGATACGTGTGTTGCTGAAGCCATCGTCTCCGGCAGCCCCAACTGCCAGTTGGTCGCCGTTACCGTTGAGGGCAACCCCGTGGCCAAAGAAATCCTCACTTCCCAGAGTACTACTTAAATTTAGATTTTTACCCCCGGTGTAACCTGATCCCAATGTAGCAGTCAGCTCTGCCCCAGAGAAGTCACTACCATTGAAGCTGAAGAGGTGCACGGCGCCGGCTTGAAAATTACTTTCGGCAAAACCATCATCCGCACTTGCCCCGACTGCCATCCGGTCTCCGGCGCTGTTAAGACTGACACTGGTGCCAAATTGATCGCCGGATTCAACCATGCCTCCGAGGTTCAGATCCCCTACATCCGGATAATCGGAACCAATATTGCCGATGAGAGTCGGGCTTGAGAAACTGGTGTCACCAAAGGTAAAGAGATAGGTTGTGCCGCTTTCGTTGGCCAGGTTGGCGCCGCCATAATCGAGAGGGGCTCCTGCAACCAGCTGTGTCCCGTCTCCACTGAGGGAGACACTCTTACCAAATCGGTCATCGGCCCCCAGGGTTAGGTTATAATTCTTGCCGGTGCTATAGCCGGAGCCGATGGTGCCCTGCAGGGTTGGGCTAGTGAAATTGCTGCCAAAGCTGAACAGATACACGGCTCCTGAATTTGCAAGAGCATTGGTTGAGCCATCATCCATATCGGCACCAACGGCTAACAGGCTGCCTGCGTCATCGAGACTGACGGAGCGGCCAAACCAGTCCTGGGCCTCCAGAGTGCCGGTCATATCATAGCTTTCACTGCCGGTGTAGCCTACGCCGATAGTACCGACATGATTCACCGAGCTAAAATCGCTGCCAAGGGTGAATAGAAATACTGCGCCATAGTTGCGGCCGGCATCTGAGGTTGGGCTGGTCGCATCATCATCATTTTTAGCTCCGACTGCCAGTAGCAAACCGTCGCTACTCAGGGAGACCCCATCTCCAAAGGTCTTTGATACGCTGAGCTGGGAGTTGAAATCAAGGCTATCGCCGCCGCGCTGTATGGTCCCGATTAAGTTTGCATTGTTAAAATCTGTGTCGCTAAAGGTAAAAAGATAAACTGCCCCTGAGTCGTGCTGATCATCACTGGCGCCATCATCAAAGCGAGCGCCGACGGCCAGCTGGGTTCCGCTGCCATTAAAAGTGACACTTGAGCCAAAGCGGTCGTCATCGTCGAGCTTTAATGAGAGATCATAACTCTTCCCTTCGGTATACCCAGAGCCAATGATTCCTTCGAGCATGCCATCAGTAAAGTTGTTGTCAGCGAAGCTGAACAGAAACACCGAGCCGATATCGGTTCCTGTGCCGGTAGCCGTGAGTGCGTTAGCGGCTCCAACCGCTAACCTGTCTCCGGCATCATTGAGGGCGACCGACAAGCCAAAATAGTCATCGGTTCTAAGATAATTGTTGAGGTTGATATTGTTGCCGCCGGTATAACCATTGCCGATAATGCCGCTTAGGGTCGCACCACCAAAACTGGAGTCACTAAAGGTAAAGAGGTAGGTTGCTCCATAGTCACTGCCCGGGTTGTTAAAGCCGTGATCGTGGAACGCTCCGACGGCCAATCGGGTTCCGTCACTATTAAGGCTGGCTGAGCGACCAAATTCATCATTGGGCTCAAGGGTATCGCCGATATTTAAATTAGTACCGCCGTGGTACTTGTTACCAAAGGTTGCGCTGAGGCTTGGGGAGCCAAAGCTGGTATCACCGAAGCTAAAAGCGTAAATGGCCCCTGAATTAGAAGCAGCATTGGCTAGGCCATCATCCTGCTTGGCTCCCACTATTAAGCGATCACCCGTGCCATTGAGACTAACCGAGATACCGAAGAGATCGTTATCACCTAGTTGTTGAGAAAGATTTAGGCTATTTGCTCCTGTGTAGTTTGCACCAATGCTTCCTATGTGATTACCACCACTGAAACTACTATCACTGAAGGTGAAAAGGTGTACAGCACCTGAGTTTGTATCAGCATCATTCAGACCATCGTTATAATGGCTGCCAACGGCGAGTCGATCCCCTGTATCGTTTAGCGCAACTGATTGTCCAAAATTGTCATCTGCCCCAAGGGTGCTTGTTATATCAATATTTTTCGCGCTCACACCCGTGGTATAAGCTCCGCCTATTGTGGCGATAAGAGCTGGAGATCCAAAGCTGGTATCACTAAATGAAAATAGGCGTACAGCTCCCATACCTGAGGCACCCGTATCGTTATAGCCATCGTCGCTAGTCGCTCCGATAGCCAGACGCTCCCCAGTACTATTGAAACTCAGTGATGATCCAAAATTATCACCATTACTGATAGGAGCATTACCTGAGGAAAGATCCAGGCTTTGACTGCCGGTGTAGCCATAGCCAATATTTCCTACCTGAGTGGGATTGGTAAAGCTATTATCATCAAAGGTAAACAAGCGTACAGAGCCAGCATTGGAGTTACCGTTGCTACTGCCATCATCCTCTATTGCGCCAACGGCTAGTCGATCACCGCTGCCATTGAGGGCCACGCTATACCCGAGAGCATAGCAGATAAATCGTAATCAAAGCTAAAGCCATCACCGATACTCAGAGCGAGAGCACCACCAGAGAAACTGGTATCACTAAAAGTAAATAGATAGACAGCACCGGTATTCCATTGACCCCCTGAGCTGTTGTCGGTCCATTTGGCTCCAACTGCCAGCCTATCACCGGCATCATTAAGAGCGACCGAGCTGCCGAATTGGTCATAGTCAGATAATTTGCTATTTAAATTAATATGATTGCCCGCGTTATATCCGGAGCCGATGATTCCCACTAACTTTCCATCAGAAAAGTTATTATCGCTAAAGCTGTATAGATAGACGGCACCTATGTCATTTCCTGTGTTCGAGAACCCGTGATCTAGCTCAGCTCCTACCGCAAGCAAGGTTCCAGCTGAGTTAAGAGCAACGGATGTTCCGAAGTAATCAGTGTTGTCTAGTGACTGATGACGGTCTTTATCCCCATCACTGGCAGAGTTATTGGGGTAGCTCACCCCCAGAATAGCCTGATAGCTCCAGCTGCCGATCAGCGAATAGTCACCGATAATGATATTTTTGGGATCGAGCAGCAGGGTGCCGCCGTTACCAAGGGTGATCTGTTCAAGACCGGCATGGCGAAGATCCAGCGCAGAAGATATTTCGATAAATCCACCCGGGTTTCCCGAAGCATCGATACGACCCAGTTGGGTGGTTTGGTTATTTGACCAGATGACGGCGCTGCCGCCTCGGCCGTCGGCTGCGGAAACATCGATCTGGCTGCTGTCATTGATAAAGGTGAGTTTTGAGCTGGTCAGGGCAGGGGATGCGCTAAACTCCTGTCTGAAATTCTGATGTGGATCCTCTTGCGGGGCTGGTTTGCCTCCCTGAAATTCACCACCGACCCGGACCTTTCCCCCACGGGTATGGCCTGATGCATTTATGGTGCTGCTCAGAAGTCGCACCTCTTGAGCTGTGATATCCAGAGCCCCACCTGCACCCGTTTGCCCCTCGACGCTGTAATTCCCTGAGCTTGCCAATGCATTTGTGGCCTCGACACGGATGTTTCCTCCATCTGTTGCACCTGATGCATCGCTAGAGCTGCTGCTGCTCTCAATGATCCTTCCAGCGGAACTATAATGGATACTGCCGCCGGAAGAGGAGTGGCCTGCCGCTGTGATATTGTCGGCTAATGACAGGGCCCGGTTTGCTGAGATGGAGATACTGCCACCACTTGAACCGCTGGCATCGACCTCGCCCCCCATCGCCACAAACTCCCCCTCAATGCTGATTTGGCCTCCCTTGATACCTGTTACGCCCTTGGCTGCAAGCACACCCGTATTGGTGACCAGACCACCACCGAGCACAATGCGTCCACCCTGCTCGGTGAGACTATTGGCTTCGATGATCCCTGAGTTATTGACTATGCCCGTCATCAGGCTACGGGTGGCATCGGCAGTTAACACCACCAGGCCGCCATCAGCCTGGATCAATCCCTTGTTCTCGGCCAGTGCGTCCAGGGTACTCTTGTGAATTTTGACCTTGGCCAGTCCATCCCCAAAAAAATCTATGGTGACTTCATCTGCAGCTGCCAGAGTGATGCTGCCTTGAGGGGCGTTGAGTTTACCTTCATTGCGTACCACAGGGGCAATCAGGGCGATGCTGCCACCCTCGGGGGTTTGAATACTTCCCTGGTTAACTATTTCGCCAGAAGTACCATCGTTTTTGAATTGGTTGTTGCCATCTTTAAAGGCCTGATCACTGATATTGAGAGTTGAGGCGATGATACTCCCCACATTAACCTGGGCACCTGCTCCAAACACAATTCCGGATGGATTCACCAGGATCAACTGACCATTTGAACTCAAGCGTCCCAGGATCTGACTTGGATCCTGACCTGTCACCCGGTTGAGTGCGCTACTTGAAGCGCTTGGTTGCTTAAAGGTAACACTGGCATCCTGCCCAATGTTAAAGCTGTCCCAGTTGGTGATGAGCTTGTCGCTATGCTGGGTGATCGTCATCTTGGCTTGCTGCTGACTGATCTGGGCGCTTCCGGCAGCAATTTGCGCACCGGAGGGGAGCGTATTGTTCTCAATTGAGTTTGCGTGGAGGCTGGGAGAGTTTAACGCGCCGATGGCCAGAGTAAGGGAGATCAAACAGGACTTTTGTTTTTTATGAGCCCGAGCCAGTTCACTGACCACGATCCATGTACGGTGAACCGCACTCCAAATCACGCGATAGACTCGGTTGACCATATATAACCTCAGCTCTTGCCCCTCTTTTTCGAGCTGTTCTAAGGGGAAGCATATATATGTTTTTAAGCTATGGACGCGCCAGAACAGTGACCAAAAAAACCAGTGTCAATCTGCTGCGAGCCGTGCTGTGTTGGGGCTCCGATACTTATCGATGCCTGGTAATCCCTTTATTTAAGTTAAGCATCGATTCTTTACCCCCTCAATGAGAGTCATTTGCTTCTAAGCTCCCTGAAAGCCCTTGATGATAAAGGTTGGAGGGATGTGGATGTATCGAGTGGGGGAGGAGGAGGCGGGAATGCCTCCTCAGGGTTAAAATTGATCGGTTTTAAGCATCACCAGGGTGCAGGCTTCTACCACCTCAATCTTGTTTTGTTTAAGGGTTTTAATCACCTCGGGTGACTCGCTTCCCGGATTAAAGATCACCCTGCGGACTCCCTGATCAATGATCGCTTTGGTTATGGTTGCATCAAAGAGTTCAGGCCGAATATACACCGTCAGAGTATCAATTGGGCAGCTTGCTTCGGCGAGGTGGGATATGGCGTGGACGTCCATGATCTCAGTTGCATTGGGAGTGATGGGGAGAACCAGGAACCCCTTATCTCTTAATAGGATCTGCGCCATTTTGGCATAGCGTCCCTCTTTTTCACTGGCACCCAGAATAGCAACGGTAGTCATATTATTCTCCTTGACAGCTTGGTATGTTTTTATGATTGCTCATGAGGCTTTATATGGGAAGTATTTACTCAGCTTATTGCGTCGTGAGCTGAACCTTTTCAGGCGTTGTAGCTGCAAAATAAGCCCCGTTAGCATAGCCTACAACTCAATTGAGTCGTCTAGACTGTGAGGTAGATAGCCCATCTGATCCTGGGAGCTCAATCTTGGTTCGAACGCTATTAAGTTTCCTGCTCCTGTGGCCCCTGATTTCTGTAGCGGCCAGCTCGCCGCAACGTCTTAATTTGTGTCATGAAGATCAAAATGCATTTCCCTGGGTCTTTACAGCCGGCTCTCAATCGTATGGGCTGGATATCGAGCTACTCAGGCTGGTTGCAGACAGGATGGATATAGAGATCCGCTTTCATAACCAGCCCTGGAGGCGCTGTCTTCAGTCGATGCAGTTTGGGCAGGTCGATGGTGTCTTTGCATCCAGCTTTAAGCAAAATCGGCTGCAGATGGGACATTATCCGATGACCCCTGATGGGCAACTTGATAAAGGCCTGCGGATCCATATCTCAGGTTACTCCTTATACCGGCAAAAAGGCTCAAGGCTGACCTGGAGTGGTAACAATTTTTCAGGGCTAACCGGCAGAATTGGGGTTCAACCCGGCTTTTCGATTGTCGATCGTCTCAGGATGCTGAATGTGAAGCTCGATGAGGGGGCACGGGGACCTGTTGCAATTCTTGATAAGCTGCGGCGTGGTCGGATCCAGGGCGCCGCACTGCAGACGCTGCGAGCAGATTTCGTGATCAGCCAGAGTGCCTTGTTACGGGAGAGCATCGAGAAGTGGCCAGAGCCTATTTCAGAAAAGCCTTACTATCTGATGCTGTCATTCGACTTGGTTAGAAAACACCCAGATTTTTCGCAAAGGCTATGGAATACCCTGGCCGAGCAAAGAGAGTCAAAACATTTTGAGGTGATAAAACAGCAGTTCTGGAGAGAGTACGCAGAGTAATCCATGATATTGAGCTCATACTGGCGGGAGTGGGATCCCATGATTTTCATGGCGCCAACAGCGCTGGCTTTTTAGTGGAATTGACGCCGGGGAGCTGTTATTTGTCGATGGTGTCAGAGATGGTTACACCCGCTTCAACACCATATTTATCCTTGAGTTTTTGTAGTCGCTGCCTATTCTGGAACAGAAACTGGTTAAATTTTTCTATGATTTCAGGGTGTTGAATCGAAGAGAGATATCGGTAGCTTTGGGTATAGGGCATAGAGGGGTTAAAGACCAGGGCTCCCTTTTTATCCAGAATTTTATCAAGATAGTAGCGACTCACAGAGATATTTGAATAGGCGCCGTCTAAGCGGCCCAGGATCACCAGCTGCAGCAGTCGCTCATAACTTGGAACATCCTGCTGTGTGATCGCTCCGGATTGGATCCTTGGCAGATACAAAAACGGGGTAAAGCCGGCTACAACCCCCAGGGTGTGCAATTGGTTGATATCACTTCCCTGCTTGTCGCTTCGGACCATGACGCCATCTATGTACTTAACTACGGGATCGCTATAACGGATCGTCACCTTCCTGCTTTTTTTAAATGAGGCGGACCAATAGGGATTATCCGGATACTTAAAATCAAACTCACCCGCCATGAACTCCATGTAGAGGCGTTTGATGGGGCGGGGCTTATAGATAAAGAGATATCCCTGGCTGGCAGCAAAGCGATCCAGCAACTCCCGGTTAAACCCCGTATAGCTGCCTTTTTTAACCTGAGAGTAGGGCAGGTAATCTGAAAAATCCTGCACACCTATGGTATAGACCTGCTTGGCAGGACCAGCTGTGGCGTAAACAGCTGGCAAGCAAAGCAGCAGGCACCAGGTTCGGATCATCCATTGAGCTCGGCTTTTTCGTTTCATTGATCAGATAGTCATGACTCTATTCTCCCTGTCTCGTGAGTATAGTTAGGCTCTGTGGACATTTCAGATCTGGCTCGCGGTTGGGCGTATTTTGACCGGCGAGGCAGTGGATGGTGGAGAAGGCTTGGTATTGAAAACTAACCAGAGCTTAATCCTGGCCGGGAGATGATGAAATATTCCAAAGTGTGAACTCTTTCACGAAAGCATTTAGTGACTTAAAAATCAATAAGATAGCAGTGACTTGCAAACCTGTTTTATTGATCCTGATCAATTTATAGGGATGATCATTACATTTAGTTATACCTATATAAAAAATTATATCTATCAAGTGTTCCGGATAAATGCGAGTATCGAATTCGGTTATCAGATTTTCGATTTACTATCATTTTTATTGTCCGTGCAAGAAGTGAATAACCTGTAATAAATAAGTTAACTCAATCGGGTATGTTATTAATTTCTTAAATAAGACAGTTTAACAGGCTCTCTTTGTAGTCATCATCGATGTGATTTTTATTTGAACTTATTATTGCTTCTCTGAGTAAGGAGTCTAAATGGCACAACAAGTATTAGCGGCTTCAAAAGAAAGATCTTATTATCAATCACTGGGGATACTGTTTATTTTTACTTTGCTGGTTGTCTGTATCTCTGAGTCCCTGGGTGTGGCAAAAATCCCAGTCGCAGGGATCTCCATAACCCTGTTACCCATGTTATACGCGGTGATTATCGGCACTTTGATCACCCCCGATCTTCTGGGTAAATGGTTTAAGCCGCTGGGTAAAATATTAACCCGTCAGGAGGTCAAATTAACCGGAAATATTGTGATGCTGGCACTGCTCCCCTGGGAGTAAAGTACGGCACTCTGGTTGGTCCAAATATCGAAAAGGTCATTGAGGCGGGACCCGCATTGATACTTCAGGAGTTGGGGAATCTGGCTTCCGTACTGGTTGCCATGCCAATTGCCATCCTGCTGGGGATGCGCCGTGAGGCGATCGGTGCCTGCTCGAGTATCTCTCGGGAACCCTCGCTGGGAGTGATTGGTGAAAAGTATGGAATCGATAGTCCTGAAGGCACTGGAGTTCTTGGAACCTACCTGGTGGGAAGCGTGATCGGAACCGTCTATTTTGGGATCATCAGCCCTCTTGGTCTGCATCTTGGGTTAAACCCGCTCTCCCTTGCGGTGGGCTGTGGCCTCGGATCCGGGAGTATGATGGCGGCGGCATCCGCCTCATTATCGGCAGCGGTTCCGCAGATGTCTTCGCAAATTCTTGCGTTTGCTGCAACATCAAACATGCTGGCGGCGTTTACCGGTATGTATGCGTTGATTTTTCTGGCACTCCCCATGAGTAATTTTATCTACAAGCACCTGGTGAGAGATTAATAGAAAGATTTTTTGATAATAACATTAAATTGAATATTTATTGGTGGTTTGAATGTATCTGAAACAGCATATTGATAACTCAAAAATTATAATCCCTTGTATTTTTCTGGTGCTGATTGCTCAGTTTGTCGGTAAAGGCATGCCGATTTTAGGTGCGGTGCCGGGCGCGGCAATGATGTTTGCTATTATTATTGCCTCTTTACAGATCAAAGCCTGGTTTCCTAAATTGCCTCTGCCCGCTTTTGCCTGGGCAACTCTGATCTCACTTGTGTTGAGTATGCCCTACTCACCGGTCAGTGATGTTTTCCTGCAATACACCAATAAAATCGATTTTTTAGCAACTACCACGCCACTGTTAGCCTTTGCCGGGCTCTCGGTGGGAAATAGCCTGGATAAGTTAAAATCTTTGAGCTGGAAAATCGTAATTGTTTCTATGGTTGTGTTTACCACCGCCTACTTCGGAGCCTGCTTTGTCGCCCAGATAATCCTCAAGGCTCAGGGAATTATTTAAGGAAGAGTTAATTATGAATTCGTATCGTGACTATGGGATTACCCACCGGCGTTATCTGCATCAGCACCCGGAGTTGGGACGCGAGGAGCACCACACCTCCTCTTATTGCCAGCAGGTACTCAGGGAGCTTGGCTATAGCATTACGCCCTGCTTTCACACTGGATTTTATGCCGACCTTGCAGTCGATCCTGATTATCCGCTGACTGCATTTCGGGCCGACATGGATGCACTACCGGCCCAGGAGTGTTCCGAGGAGTCGTTTTGTTCGGTCAATCAGGGCGTCGCGCATCTGTGCGGTCATGATCTGCATATGGCGGTTGCGCTGACCGCAGCCAGGATGATGGTCGATCATCGACACCAGCTGACCTCCAACATTCGTTTGCTGTTTCAACCCTCCGAAGAGATGTTTGTGGGGGGCGCCCAGGGGATGATCGCCGAGGGAGCTCTTAAGGGGTTGATGCAGTCTACGGCCTGCATAATGATCCGCAGATAGATTGCGGCAAAATAGCGATTCGCAATGGGGTGATGTCATCCAATGGTGATCTGTTTACCCTGACCATAGGTGGCAGGAGTGCCCATGCGACCGTGCCTCATCTGGGGATGGATGCCATCTCCGAGGGGGCTCGATTCCTCAGTGCATTTAAATCGATCATGACAGATAAGGTTGATCCCAATAAGACCGGGCTTATCTCGACTGGTCTGTTTAATGCGGGTGAAGCATCCAATATCATCGCTGCCAAAGCGATACTGCAGGGATCGATCCGCTCCTTTAACATGGAGGTTCAAAAGACCTTGGTTAAGGAGGTAAACGCCCTGGTTGAGGAGTCAAACCGCGTGGGGTTCGATACCCGGATCGATTATCAGGGATATCCAGCGATCATCAATCATGATGAGCATGTGCGGCGGGTGGTTGAGGTTGCAAAGACGCAGCTGGCGGAAACTGGATTGATCCTGGATCATCCCCCCATGGTAGGCTCGGAAGACTTTTCCTATTTTCTTCAGGAAAAACCGGGAGCCTTTTTCTTTTTGGGAAGTGGCGATCATGCCCGTGGGATCAACAATCCGCTGCACTCCAATCCCTTTGTGGTGAATGAAGATTCGATCGTGCTGGGAGCCCGGATCTTTGCAGCTCTGGTTGGAGTACAGAGAGTATCGGAATAAAAGCCAAGCTATGGAGTGTTCCGGGGGCTCCTCGCTAGCACGCTTCATCTGATATTTTGCAGCTATTGAAAGGGCTGACTCAGCGAAGTTCCATGCGCAGCAGGGGCCAGTCCTTTCCGGCAAATTTGCGGATCCCGGTTTGCCGCCTGGTTAACTCAAAACCCACTGCCTCATAACAGCGCTTGGCCAGCAGGTTATGCTCGAATACATCAAGTGAGATAAGCCTGGCGCCCAGTTCATTACAGGCATGGGAGATAGCCAGTTGAATCATCTGTTTACCATAGCCTTTGCCTCGCCCCGCCAGTGGATTGATGATCACCCGGCATAAGCGACACTCATTCTTAGAGATCTGGTTGAGCTCAATAAAGCCGATTTTCTCTTCACTTTGAGTGAACCAAAAAGAGTGAACCTCAGCTTTTTGATTTTGACTCTCGATCTGCGAGACCGTGATTGGCCAACTATACAGGGGGCCACTCCATAAATAGTTTTGCTCGGCATCGGTGATCCAGGAGATAAGCTCCCGGTATTCGCTGTGTTGAACGGGCTGTAACTGCATCTGCAGGCTCCTTATTCAGGGGGACACCCGCTTCAAACTATCATGGTTTGTGCCGGGATCATGTTTCAATTTGTGCGAATGCGCGGAGTCTATCCGTTCCAGTCAAACCGGGCACACTGCTGTCTGAATAAGCCGATCAGGTATTCTGCCTGGGGAGAAAGGCTGCGTCCCTTGCGATAGATGAGTGCATATTCTGCATCCGGTAGTGCCGGGATGACAGGGATGGTTGAAATCTGCTCTTTGAGGCCAAAGGGGTGGCCATTGCCTTGGCCAGGATCATGATGTAATCCGAGTGCAGTATCAGGTTTAAAATCGTGACGATCGAGTCGGTTTTGATGAGGTCGTGATGATTTTTAAAATCGATGCATGCGAGCTGCTTGCCGATGCTCTGATAATATCCCATGTCTGTCTGGGCCATGAGCCAGCGGGCTTGTTTCAATTGCCGGAGAGTGGAGCACTGGCTCAGAGGATGATTTTGCCTGGCGATAATTCCAAAAGGGGCGGTAAAAAGAGGCTCGACAATAAAATCACTGATCGGCATTTCGGGACTGATGCTGCCCACCGCAAAATCGATCTCTCCCTCACGAAGCCCCCAAGAAGTGAGGAGAGCTGAGCCTCTTTCAGAATAAGACTGCTTTCCGGGTGCTTGCTTTTAAAGGTATTGATGATCTCAGGGAGTACGGTAAAGCTCAGCAGCGAGGAGTAGCCTATGGTCAACTTAGGGCTGACTTGTTGGGTGAGGGCCCTGACGGTCGTCACTGCACTGTCGAGCTCCTTGAGAATGAGCTGGGAGTGCCTGGAAAAGGCGAGGCCGCACTCAGTAAGCTCAACCCCGTGTGAGCTTCGGTTCATCAGGCTGGCTCCGAGAATCGTTTCCAATTCACGGATGGTTTTGGTCACTGAGGGCTGGGTTTTGCCTAATGATTTGGCGGCAGCCCTGAGGCTGCCGCAGCGGATCACCTCGTGAAAGACCCGCATATGATTGATCTTGGGTTGGCGCTCGGGTGACATCGGATTAAATAATCACTCTTTGAGCTCAATCAGTACCAGCAGGGCACCATTGCCTCCCCACTCCAGGGGGCCTGATGAAACGCCATCACATCCGGATGTTGGCAAAGCCAGTGGGGGACTTTGCGCTTGAGAATATGTTTGCCGATCCCGTGGGAGATACAGGCGCAGTTAAAATGCTCTTTGACGCAGGCCCGCAGCAGAGCCGCCAGCTCTTGCTTGGCCTGCTCCTGGGTGAGGCCGTGCAGATCTAAAAACAGCTCCGGGACATAATCGCCACGGCGCAGTTTTTTAAGCTCAAAACGCGAGACATCCTCCCGGGTGTAGCGGGTTGGACCATCATCCTCAAAATGGGGCTCAAACTGGTCGGAAAAGGGATGTTCCGCATGAGCCTGGTTCAGCTCAATTTGAGGCTGGGCGCGCTTTGTCTTGACCGTGCGTGGCTTGGGCATTATCGTATCTTGTTTGATTTGCCGGGTGCCGCTGACTGCTTCGCGAAACGCTTCGAGTTCATCGGGGTCGATTGGAGTCTTTTTATTCATGCATCGGGTTCCGCATCACTTATTTACAGCTCAAGTTACTAGTTTACAAGAGCCGGAGGCTAATTTGGACAAGATTTTTGTCGATGAGGTGGTTACTGAACTGCATACGGTTTTAGACATGCTCCGTTGGGCGGTTAGTCGTTTTAATGAAAACGAGATCTTTTACGGACATGGTACAGATAACGCCTGGGATGAAGCGGTCCAACTGATCCTGCCCGCACTTCATCTGCCACTGGATATTGACCCTGCGATTCAAAATGCCAGGTTGACCCATAGTGAGCGTCATCACCTGGCAGAGTTGATCATTCGCCGGGTGAGCGAAAATCAACCGGCGCCTTATCTGACCAACCGCGCCTATTTTGCCGGTCTTGAGTTTTATGTGGATGAGCGGGTACTGATCCCGCGCTCGCCCATCGGTGAGATGATTGAAAATGAGTTCCAGCCCTGGCTCAAGGATTCGCCACGGCGGATCATGGATCTCTGCACCGGCTCCGCCTGCATCGCGATCGCCTGTGCGGTGGCGTTTCCCGAGGCTGAGGTGGATGCCATCGATATCTCGCAGGATGCGCTGGATGTGGCCGAGATCAATATTCATAACTATGCCCTTGAGCAGCAGGTGATCCCGCTGCGCTCTGATCTGATGCGCGATCTCCCCGAGGGAGATACCTATGATCTGATCGTCTCTAATCCTCCCTATGTTGACGCTGAGGATATGAATAGCCTGCCCAAGGAGTTCACCCACGAACCCGAGATGGCACTGGCGGCCGGTGATGATGGCCTGGATCTGGCCAAGAAAATCTTGGCAGAAGCGCCGGATCGCCTCAATGAGGAGGGGATCCTGGTGCTGGAGGTGGGCAACAGTCAGGTGCACCTGGAGGAGCAGTTCCCCGAGGTACCTTTCACCTGGGTTGAGTTTGAGCGGGGCGGGCACGGCATCCTGGTGATGACCCGTGAAGAGCTGGTGCAATACCGGGAGCATTTCGCACCCTTCAAGGACTAATACAAAAGGAGGTCGCATGTCGGGCAATAGCATAGGTCAGAATTTTCGGGTGACCACCTTTGGTGAGAGCCACGGCTTGGCGCTGGGGGCGATCATCGATGGCTGCCCTCCCGGGCTTGAATTGAGTGAGGCCGATCTGCAACGCGATCTGGATCGGCGCAAGCCGGGAACGTCCCGCTATACCACCCCGAGGCGTGAGGCCGATGAGATCTGCATCCTGTCCGGGGTGTTTGAGGGGGTGACCACAGGAACTCCCATCGGCTTGCTGATCAAAAATGGCGATCAGCGCTCCAAGGACTACTCAGAGATCAAGGATCTCTACCGTCCCGGCCATGCCGATTTCAGCTATCAGCAAAAGTATGGCATCCGTGACTACCGTGGCGGCGGCCGCTCTTCGGCCCGTGAGACCGCGATGCGGGTTGCAGCCGGTGCCATCGCCAAGAAGTACCTGGCCCAGGAGTATCAGATCAACATTCAGGGCTACCTGAGTCAAATAGGCCCGATTGCAGCCGATCGCATCGAGCTCGAAGAGGTGGAGAACAACCCCTTCTTCTTTGCCGATCCCGATAAACTGGAGCGGCTCGATCAACTGATGCGAGCTTTGAAAAAAGAGGGTGATTCCATCGGTGCCCAGCTCAGCATTATCGTTGATTCGGTCCCGGCCGGGTTGGGTGAGCCGGTGTTTGATCGCCTTGATGCAGACTTGGCCCATGCCCTGATGGGGATCAATGCGGTCAAGGGGGTTGAGATCGGTGATGGTTTTGCGGTGGTGAATCAGAAAGGATCCGAGCATCGCGATGAGATGGTGCCCGATGGCTTCCTGACCAACCATGCGGGCGGGATCCTCGGAGGGATCTCCACCGGTCAGCCAATTCTGGCTACCATGGCCCTCAAGCCCACCTCCAGCATTACGGTGCCGGGTCGCTCAGTCACCAAAGAGGGAGAGGCGGTTGAGATGGTCACCAAGGGGCGTCACGATCCCTGCGTGGGAATCCGCGCGGTGCCAATCGCCGAGGCCATGGTCGCCATCGTGCTGATGGACCACCTGCAACGCCACCGGGCACAAAACGGCTAATACTCACTAAGGCTCCTCAGGGAGCCTTTTTTCAATCTTCCGAATGAGCTTAGCCATAACCTAGCTACCAAACTCCTTACTCTTTCGGTCTCTTTTCTTCTGTGACTGGCCTCAGCTGAGTGCGCAGGTTTCTGCACACCGGTCGCCGCTCGAATCTCTCGGAATCGTCTGAAGCCCGCATTCCATAAGGGTTTGAGAGGGTGTGCAGAAAAATTCACACCTTTTGTCCCGATTGCGCAGAAATCTGCGCACTCATGATCAAAGATTAGCCAGGGGAAGGTGATAGCCAATATAAAAACCAAATAAAAACATAGAGATACCAATAATAATCTAAAGTGGATCGAAAATTGCTTATAGGCATTCTTTTTCTTCTACAAATGAGTCTATGTTTCAGCTCAAACGAATCGATAAGCTAACCTGCCGACAGGAGTTGTTGCGGGTTGAAAATGAGTTTTATGCCCGGGAGATCGTCAAGAGCGAGCTTCGGCACAGTAAGCACCAGATAAGTGGATTGGATGAGGCAGCCCAGCAGCTGCTTGGCCCTGCAATTCTAAATCATCAAACTAAGCAGCAGATGATGGATCGGCTGCTACTGCAACTTAAAAACTACCAGTATGTGCTGCTCTGCCCCTGGGGACAGAAACCTCTGTGGCCCGTTGTTCTGGAATCCAAAGATCAGCATGGGCTGACCAGTATCCAGCTGGATGATGCCAATATCCCTCCGCAATTACACCGAGTATTGGACCGGCTTCCTAACCGTCATAGCTAGGTGCGGGCAATGGCAGTGGAAGAGCCTGATCAGACTTCAACCCTGCTTCCTGAGGATGAATCAGAGGTTAAGGGGTTTGAGGTCACCTATCACAACGCTTTTGGCCAGCCGGTTGCCGATGTGCCCTATACCATTCTTGAAACTGGTGAGACCGGCAGGACCGATAGCCAGGGGAAGGTTGTTAAACAAAAGGCAACCCAGCCGCTCACGGTGCGCTTCGTGGGGGATAAAGCGCAAAATCAAATGAAGATCCAGCAGTTGGAAGCCGAAGTCAAACCCCTGCTCGATGAGGTGATCCATTATGTGGAGTTGCAGGCAAGAGAGGCGCAAAAGGAATTTGATGCCGAGCATTCCAGTAAGTTAGCCAAAGAGCTTGGTTATACCGGCGAATTGGTTGGCCATGCGGCGAAGGGGATATGGGGAGCTATCTGGGGAGGCGTTGAAGGCGTTGGCCATCTTGTCGCCTCCGGGGTCGAGGGTGCGGCTCACCTTGTTGTAAAAACGGTTGAGACGGATATAGCTATCGCCAAGGCAACTTACCACGAGTTGCAAAAAGGTCCGGCGGCTATCTACCACGATGCCGCCGTCCAGCTACATAAGATGGGTAAAACCATTGAAGAGGGGCCCCACTGGATCGCCGAGCAGGTACGGCATGTGGATAATTTTGTCTCCTCGATTCCGGATAAGATCCACAGTGGCTATGTTCAGGCCTGCTGGCTCTATCATGACTCCGGGTTTATGAAGCTCCTGACCTATTTCGGAGATAAGGTTAGGGCGATGTTGGCCAAGTACCCTGTGTATCAGGTCCAGCAAGGGGCGGAGATTGTCGGCGGCTTTATCGGCAATGTGATTGTCAATGTCCTGACCGATGGAGCAGGAGCGGCAAGTACCGCAGCGCTGGCCGCAGAGGATGGAGCCCGTGTAGCCAAGGCGATGGAGGCTGCGAAAAAGGCCGGAAAGATGGCATCCGGCCCTCTGTTTGGTGTTCCTATGGCGCTGGTGAAAAAGCTTTTTACCCGCCTCAAAAAGGTGGCTGAGCTCATCATCAACTCACATCTGGCACGGGATTTGGTCGTTAAGCCTGCCGAAAAGCTGGTGACCAAAACCAAAGAGGCCAAGCTTTTTAAGAAAGAGGCTGCTCGTATTGAGCATGCGGCTAAAGATGAACGCAAGATAGGTAAAGTTGCAGAAAATGCCAACGGTAAACCTTCACTTCAAGAGCCAAAAGTTAAGTGCGCCAACGATCCGATCAGCACCTTCTCTGGAGAGGAGTTACTGCGGCTGGTGGATTATGAACTGCCGGGTCCGATTGAATTTAATTGGTTACGTACCTATCGAACCGCCAGCTCGCAGATGGATGGTCCGCTGGGCTTCGGTTGGTCGAGCAGGCTTAACGAACGATTAGCTGTCCATGAGGGGCGTCTTAACTATTTTGATGCAGAAGGGCGAAAAATTGAGATCCCGATCCCCTGGCAGCAGCCAACACGAAACAGCAGAGAAAACTACGGTGCCCGTCGCCTCGAGTGGGGTGATGAAGCAGCAATTGCAATCAGGCTTCCCGATGACAGTGAGCAGATCTTTACCCTGGTTGATGAGCGCTGGTTACCCCAGGCGATCGTTGATAGTTTTGGTAATAACCTGAGTTATCACTACCAGGATGGAAGGTTAACTGAGCTTAGAGGAAGCTGGGGGCGCGGGTTAGCCCTCGAATGGCATGATGGGCGGGTGATCTCGGTCAGTCCGCTGCGTGAGGGAGCTTGTAATGGTGAACTTGAGTGGAGGTCTCTACCTCCGGTCGTTCACTATCACTATGATGAGGCGGGGGATCTCATCAGGGTGCGGGATCGGCTGGGCCTGGGAGACAGCTATCAATACAGCAATCATCTCTTTAGCAAACGAACTCTAGCGAGCGGCTTTAACTACCAGTTTGAGTGGGATAGGGACGATCAGAAGGCTCGCTGTCTGCGGGTATGGGGTGATAGTGACTATTACGACTATCGCTTTAGCTGGTTCCCTGAAGAGAATAAAGTTACCTATACCGATGGCCGGAGCCTGCCGACTACAGATATCCACGATGATAGCGGCCAGGTCATTCAAACCATTCACCCCGATGGTGCGATAGAGCGTTTTGAATATGATGGCAATGGCAATCAGGTTGCGCATACAAACGCAGATGGCTACACCACCTATTCCCGCTACGATGACGAAAATCGTCTGGTTGAGCAGATCAATCCACTGGGACAGTCCTCCCATCTACAATTTGATGCCGCGGGTAATCCTAATGAACTGACCGATGCATCCGGTAACAGCTGGCAACGCTTCTATAACCCGCAGGGGCTTTTAGAGAAAACGATTGACCCCGAGGGTAACACCACCAGTTATCAGTATAACGAGCTGGGTTATCCAACCCTCATCACCGCTCCCGATGGCACAGAGCAGCGCCTTCTATGGAACCGTCATGGCGATCTGGTGGCCGAGTCTCTCCTGGCCGGTGGCTGGCAGAAGTATCGCTACGATGAAGAGGCGCGGGTTACCGCTATCGAGTTCCCTGATGGTCGGGCGCAGCGCTACGCCTACGATCCCAAGGGCCGGCCCGTTATTATTCAGGCTGCCGATGGATCTCAGCAGCAACTCAAGTGGGATGCCTGCGATCGCCTGGTCTCAATCACAGATGGGGAAGGGCGCACCACCTCCTATGAATACGCCGATGGCTTAGCGCAAATAACCCGGCGCATCGCTCCCGATGGCTCTGAGCTCAACTACCGCTACGATGCCGAGCGTAACCTTGTCTCCCTGACCAATGAGAAGGGAGAGGAGTATCGCTTTAGTTATGATGCTCAGGAGCGCCTGGTCGAGGAGATATGTTTTGACGGGCGAATACAGAGTTATGACTATTCTCCGGCAGGTCAGTTGTTGGCGGCACATCAGCAGCACAGTAACCATGCCCTGCGTCGTGATACCACCCGTTTCATGCGCGATCCGCTGGGTCGTCTGCAACAAAAACAGCTGCCGGACGGCATGTTTGAGCGCTTTGCTTACGATCAACAGGGCAACCTCACCCTGGCGCAGAACCATGATGCCACCCTGGAGTTTTCCTATAGCCCAAGTGGCAATTTGCTGCGTGAGAGCCAAAACGGGCAAAGCCTGAGCCATAACTATGATGCCCTAGGGCAACGCACCCAGACCATCACACCAGATGGTGACTGTATCGAGTATGGCTATCAGTTAGGAATGCTTCACGAGACTCGCCTCAACGGCAAGCTTGTCTCCCAGCATAACTATGATGAGTTAGGGCGGGAAACCCATCGCCAGCAAGGATCACTGACCAGTCACTATCAGTACGATCAGCAAAGTCGGCTGGCTTCGCATCGTGCGATGCGTGGTGAGCAGCAAGTTCTGGGACGTGAGTACGGTTATTATGCCAGTGGGGCGCTGCGTTCTATCAAAGATAGCCGCAACGGGTTTAGTGAGTTCTTCTATGACAGGGCCGATCGTCTGACCCGGGTAACAGGACCGGTGGCCGAGAACTTTGTCTACGATCCTGCGGGTAATCTGCTGGCTGAGGGTGAAAGCAATCCGGCAAATACCGAGCTAAAGCAAAACCGCCTGCTTTGTTATGGTGATAAACGTTATCGCTATAACGATTACGGCTCTCTTATCGAAGAGTCAGGTCCCTCGGGGACCACCCGCTATCAGTATGACACCAAGCAGCAGCTGGTCAGGGTCGATAACAATGGTCAGCAGACTTGCTATAAATACGATCCTTTAGGGCGGCGCATCGCCAAACTGACTCCACAGGGTGAAACTTGTTATATCTGGGATGGCGATGTACTGCTCACCGAGAGCTGCGGAGAAAAGCGCAAGCTTTACCTGCATGAACCCGGCAGCTTCCGTCCGTTGGCCCAGGTAGTGGATGGCAAGACTTATCACTATCAACTGGATCATCTCGGTACCCCGCGCGAACTCACCGATGCGGAGGGCAATATCGTCTGGTCGGTGCAGTACAAAGCCTTTGGCTCTGTGGTGTGCAAGCAGGTTGAGGATGTCGAAAATAATATCCGCTTCCAGGGACAGTACTTCGATAGCGAGACGGGGCTTCACTACAACCGCCATCGCTATTACAATCCCAGGATTGGCCGCTATCTCAGCCAGGACCCTCTGGGTTTAGAGGGGGGAGCAATGCTTACCTCTACGGCGTCAACCCGGTCAATTGGATCGATCCGTTAGGGTTGAAGTGTAAGGAAAATAAGAAAAAAGGTTGGCTATCAAGGTTATTTAAATATCCGGAGAAGTCACAGGTTAGAGAAATTGATAAAGCGGGTATCAACTCTGATATTGTTTATAGTGGTCATGGTGCAGATATGGAATTGCCTGATTTTATTGGACCTAAGGGAACAACAATGCATTTCTATGTGCCCAATGGAGGAAGGATATCAGATGACTTGGGCCAATTAATTGAAACAGGGGGAAATACTAAAGGCCTATATGTTGAAAAATATTTCCCTGGTGAGAAGTGGCCAAACCCTGTACTCAAAGAAGGAAAAGGATTAGTTATATTAGGTAAACCAGTGCAGGTTACTCATCCAACACCTTTATCAGAGTTAGTTAAAGAGGATATGGGTGACTGCCATTGGTCGGCATGTCGTGAAAACGTGTTTTCTAAAGATGCAAATATTAGTGCAAGAAGAGATGGTCTTTATCGGTTAGAGAAAACTGAAGACGGAAAAGTGGAAAGAAATAAAATTGAACTTGATCCTGAATTTAAAAAATCAGAGTATCAAAATAGAACATCAAATCCATCGCAAGATGCTTGGGACGAGCTTTAATTATGAAATATCCAGAACTATCCCCATCTGATGATAAGTTATTAGTCGGTTGGCTTGACAATAAAAATGATTATCAAACAGGAAGTACTCCTATTGGATTGCTTGATATTATTTTCGACCTATGCAAAACAAGTAGATATGAGGTCTTTCGTAGTATGACACCATGTCAAATTTGCTATTCTACAATGGAGTCTATACGAGAGGCGACATTTAGTGGCTGTGGAATAGAAAAATATGCAGTCCATAGTAAAAGTGGCGAGAGGATTCTACTAGGTAGCTCAACTATAATCTTTCAGTTTGAAGATAGAAAATATGTTGCTCCAGACCTGATCTGGCACTATATATCAGAACATAATTATCTACCGCCTAAAGAGTTTATTAATGCAGTTTATGAGAAGAAGAAAAGTAAATGGAGTAAAATAAAAGGGTTGTTTATTAGAACTTAGTATTCCTATATAAGTGCATCGATTCTAGATAAGGCACATAAATGTGCCTTATCTCTGGTTCTAATAATTAAATAGGAACCCATAATAATATATTAACTAAAAACACCAGGAGATTATGGGGAAGTGGATAACAAGACACCCATGATAGTAGTTTAAACTCAATCAGAAACTAAGCTTACAGAATAAAGGAAAATTTAAGAAGGTGGTTCGATTTCTCAAGGTTGAAAAGTTATATTTGTTTGGGATAGGCTTCTTGTTATTATATGTTGTAATACATCAGAATCACAAGTTATTGAATTAATAGTTAGATGTTAATATAACCCTAATGTTCTCTTGTTGTTTTGGATGAAGCTAATGGTTGTATTGAGCTGATTTATCTATGCTCTACTATCTAATGTTATTGGGCACTTGCTCAGTTCCAGATAACTTTGCTGCTTGCTTTGGCTGGTGTAGTACCGCTTTATATTATGAATTATTCCGGAGGCTTTGAGTTGAGATATCGCCTGGTTGAGGCGGGGAAGCAAATCCTGTTTGGATTTATGTAGCCTGATATGCAGCTGAACTTCTTTGAATAGATATACCGGGTGAAATTCATCTGCAGGATTTAGAACGATGGTGTTAAATAGGTAGCTGGCCTCATCTCGATTAATGAAGATGCCTTTGACTCGCCCTCGCAGAAGTTTTGGGAGCAGAGTGTCTGGGGAGGATTCACTCACAGCGATCTTGTTTTCACTGATAGCATCACTGAAACCCTCAGGGTAAAAGTAACCCCGGATGATCCCGAGTGTTTGACCATAAAAGTCACTGGGGGATCTGCCAAGTGAAAGAGTCCCTTTTCTGGCAAGAATGATGTCTTGGGTGCTGAAAATAGACTCAGTATAAACAGAGCTTTGCTTTTGATCCTGTCGCCAGCTTGGTGAGACCGCAGCCTCAGCGTTGATCTTAGTACCCCATTCCTGGCGCATCCGTTTTGCGTTAGGCAGGTCTCTGATCTGCATGGGGATCTCTGAGCAGGTGGCAATGAGTCTGAGGGTGTCGATCGCAATACCGTGCCAGTCTCCGGTGGGCTTTTGAATGATCCAGGGAGGCCAGGCGTTTACCCCAACAATAAGAGGCTGGCTGCCTTGTTGAGAAACAGCAAGTCCTGAAAAGAAGAGTATGAAGCCACAAATCATTCTGAGTGCCATGGATGAGTACCATTGAATGTCCTTATAAAAGGTTAAGAAAGCAGTTCCTTGATGTCCAACCTGGATGGGCCAGGGATCTGTCTATGTTCCCCTCAGGTGCAGTGTCTCGAAACTCGTTAAAAATACGGCTTTTGCCTTGATTCTCTATAGGGAGTGAGCTGTGATTAGTGTGAGACTCAATATAGCCAGGATCTGCATAAGGCCACTTCATGGTTGATAACGAAATTTCGAAGGCTTCTCAAGATAAATCAGGTGTACTGATTCAGGACAACTCCCCCCTCGAGCAGAATGTGGGAGGCTCTACAACGCCCTGGAAAATTCTGGTGGTCGATGATGAAAAAGATATTCACACCTTGACTCAGATGGTGATCCGCAAGCGGCAGTTTTTGGGGAAAGATGTCGAGTTGTTGGATGCTTACTCGGGGGCACAAGCTCGTCAAATGATGGAAGAGCATGATGATATCGCCCTGGTTCTGCTGGATGTGGTCATGGAGTCTGATCACGAGGGGTTGGATGTGGTGCGTTATATTCGCGATACCCTGGGCAATCACGATACCCGCATTGTGCTTCGAACCGGTCAGGCGGGACTGGTTCCTGAGCTGCAGACGGTGGTTGGCTATGATATTAACGATTATAAGGATAAAACTGAGCTGGATATGCAAAAGCTGCAGGTGACGGTCTACACCGCGCTTCGGAATTATCGGGATATCAAGATCATTGAAGTTGCGAACCGGCAGTTGCAAGAGATGAATCAGACTCTGGAGAAGCGGGTCGAAGAGCGTACTACTGAGTTAAAACAAGCCCTGGAAACCACTCGTAAAACCCAGAAGCAGCTGATTGAATCGGAGAAGATGGCAAGTCTGGGCGTTCTCTCTGCCGGGGTTGCCCATGAGATCAACAATCCCCTGAGTTTTATTAAGAGTAACCTCAATACTCTTAGTAACTACCATCATCTGCTCTCGGATTTCATTCGTCGGTGCTACCACGACCGAGCTCAGGGGCAGTGTCCCCAGTGGCTGGAAGATAAACTTAGCGATCTTGAGCAACAGGATATTCAATACATACTTGAGGATCTTGAACCCCTGATGACTGAGTCTCTCGATGGTGTCGAGCGGGTCAAGAATATCGTCGACGGATTAAAAAGCTTCTGCCATCAGGACGAGGGGATTAATGAATCCATAGATCTCAATCAGCTGATCGAATCGACTTTAAAGGTTGCTGAGGGAGAGCTTCGAGCCCATGGCACCATCACAACCGAGTTTAAATCGATCCCTGAAATAATGGGTCACCGTGGGCAGTTGGCCCAGGTGATCCTGAACCTCTTGCTCAATGCCGCCCATGCGATTGATAAGGGCGGAGAGATCCAGGTTCGCACTCATAGTACCCAGGGTGAAGTGATGGTTGAGATCAAGGACAATGGTCATGGTATTGAGCCGGAATTGATGGATAAACTCTTTACTCCCTTCTTTACCACCAGGCAGGTTGGTGAGGGAACAGGGCTTGGCCTATCTATCAGTCATGGGATCATCCGGGCACATGGTGGTGAGATTAAGGTTTCCAGCGAGCCGGGCAAGGGAACATGCTTTAGTCTACATCTGCCTCTGGAGCAGGGATAGGCAAAGAGAATTATCAGCAAGCGTCAGAAAGTGGCGTAACATGCAAAAAAGGCCCGCCTGGGATTTTATTCCTAACCCTCTCCCTTGACAGTTTTACTCCCTTTCAGTGAAAGTCATTAGCTCTGATTGTTGACAGGATGTCATTTTTGTTAAGGGAGTAATATGAAAAGAACAGCATGGATGTTGCTGCTGGGGGCGGGTTTATCTTTCTGCGCGATTGCGTCATCTCCGGGTGGTTTTAAAGGGCCAAGGGAGCAGGATACCAGCTTTATTCAGGCCTGGAGCCGGCCAATAACCCTGCAGGGACATATCCAAAAACAGCTTGGCGATTCTCGCTATATATTTGCTGCAGATCATGGGCGCTTTCTGGTGGATATCCCAAAGAGTTTATGGAAAGGGCACTGGATCACGACCAGTGAAACCATTCGCTTGACAGGCCGGGAGATCATCAATTGGTCATCGGTAGAGATCCAGGCCGAATCTCTTGAATTTATATCAACCCGGGCAAAAGTTTGATCCAGCTCGCTCAATAGCATTTTGATGTTGGCTCACTATGAGTTTTTGATGACACTAGTATCTGTTTTGTTAGGGTGTCTTTGTTGGATCAAGCATGGGGATAAGGATATGAGATACAAAACAATGATAGGGCTGCTCGCTCTTTGCCTGTCAACGGGAGCCTCTGCTGCTTCACAGGGCGGTTTTTCAGATGGAGATCACAGCCAGGGAGGTTTCAAGGGACCATCCGAGATGATGGCAACGGTCGCCAGTGCCAAAGAGATGCGCGATGATCATCATGTGATCCTTGAAGGGCATATCAGCAAGCAGATCAATGAAGAGCATTATCTGTTTGAGGATAAGACAGGAAATATCATTGTGGAGATCGACCACCATAAGTGGCGTGGCCAGACGGTCACTCCCAAAGACATGGTGCGCCTGAGTGGTGAGGTGGATAAAGACTGGAACTCAGTTCAGGTCGAAGTCGATAAGGTACAACTTCTCAAGTGATCCTTTGTTTTATTAAAAAAGCCGCCAGAATCGGCGGCTTTTTGGGGCATTGGGTGCATTAGCTGAGATCGTGTAGCGCCTTACCCAGAGGTTTGCTCAAACGAAATTCGCTGAATACGATCTTCAGACCACCGCGTTCAGGGGTGCAGCACATGGCACCTACCAGTCGCTTTGAGGCCGGGGCAATGGGGCAAAGGCGCAGCAGCGGCCAGTGCTTTCCATCTGTGGAATACTGTAAGCGCAGAACATTGTTCTCAACGGTCGCCCGCATCCAGAATCGGCCCGGATCACCGTTAAATGGTCCGGTGGCCCAGTCTGATTGCTGGTGGGTCAGCACGCTGCTCATCAGGGGCTGGCCATCGGAGAACTCAAGACCCGCCTTACACCAATTTTGATCATCGCTATGGATCATCAGACCCGCCTGATCATAGAGTTCCTCGAACTCACCCTGAACACAAACTTCAAAGGTAAAATCACCTTCAACTTCACAGCCGAAGAGGTGTCCACTGTGACGGGTGAAACCGTAGTGAGTTTCACGCCAAAAGTCGGTATTCAGATCGGTTTCAACGGTGAGCTTGTTATTCTCCACCGACCATGTCTGTGGTGGGTTAAGCCACTCAAAGTCTGTGATATCCATTTTTTTCCTTATCTGAAGTGCTGCGGCTGAAGCCTATGTGCTCAGACCGCAGCAGTCAATCATGCTGTTAATCTGAGCGGCCCAGTTGTAGCAATGAGCTGCACAGAGGAATACTCAGGGACACCAGGGCAACCAGGATAAAGGCAACCTTGAGTGATGTCAGGTGGGCGATACCGCCAATCAGTGCCGGGCCCATCAGGATCCCTGAATAACCGATGGTCGAGACAGAGGCAACGGCCAATGCACTTGGCATCACTTTTTGCTGTCCGGATGCGGTGAACAGGATGGGAACTATGTTGGCCAAACCGATGCCGATCAGGAAAAAGCCACTGAGCATATTGGTAAGCTGGGCGCCACTCACAACCACAGCAAATCCAGCGGTGGCGATGAGACTACTACAGACAAATACGCGTAAGCGTCCAAATTTGGCAATGATCCGGTCACCGAGCAAGCGGCCGATGGTCATGGCACAGGCAAAAATGGTATAACCAAAGCCAGCATGGTTGGCGGCTATGATGTTGTGACTGGTCAGCAGGATACCGCTCCAATCCAACATGGAGCCTTCCATGATATAGGCCACAAAACACAGGATTCCCAACAGGATCACGATTCCTCTCGGAACCACAAACAGGGGGGAGTCATCGGATTCACTGTAATTGAGCAATCCTCCCGAGGCCAGGGCCAACAGGGTTGCCACGATCACCACGATCAACAGGACAGTGATCAGAGGAGTCAGGTGTCCGATCAGCAGCAGGCTCACCAGCCCGGCTCCAGCGATCCCACCGATACTAAACAGGGCATGAAAGCTCGACATGATCGGCTTTTGCGCCTGCTTTTCAACCAGGACAGCCTGAATATTGACCACAACATCCATGGCTCCAATCCCGGCTCCGAATAAAAACAGGGCAATGGCTAATGCCAGGGGAGTATCGAGAGTCACCAGGGTGGGTAACATCACCAGGGCAACCAGGGTCGCCAGAATAAAGACCAGCTTGCAACCGTAGCGCGAAGCAAGGGATCCTGATAGCGGCATCATCAGAAATGAACCGATCCCAAAGGCGAGCAGGATCATCCCCATGGTGCCGTTATCGACCATGAGGCGCTCTTTTGCTAATGGGATGAGAGGCGCCCAGCTTGCCAAAGCAAATCCTGCTACAAAAAAAGCGATCCGGGTCGCCATAATTGAGCGTCCAATCGCCCTGGAAGCTTGAGTGTCTGTGAGTTCCATGAATGGATTCCTAAATAGATGGCGGACAGGTTGACTGCCCGCCAGAGGAGGTTAAGCTGCGATGCTCAGCGCATCAAAGTGAGGGATCTCACTGAGATCTTTGATGACCCGGGTTGCAAGCTCATAGCTTTCGGTGCCAGAGAGGGCGTGAGGCCAGCCAAAGACATTGTGAATGCCCGCAGTTGTGGCGGCCTTGATCCCCAGATCTGTGTCTTCGATGACTATGGTGGTTTCACCATCTGCGCCGAGACGCTCCAGCATCGCCAGGTAGGGATCCGGGTAGGGCTTGGTGCGCTCGACATCATCACCAGAGATCAGGATAGGATCCAGATCCAGCTCAAGTGTGGCGATATTTGCCAGGCAGATATCTCTTGGCGCAGTAGAAACAAAGCCAAAGGGGACCTGCTGGGCAATCAATGCTTCGATCAATGCCTTAGAGCCGGGACGAAGGTATTCGGGAGCCAGACTCTTTTTATAAACATCCACAATGGAGTCGGTGAGCTCTGAGCGCTTTTCTACCGGAACTCCTATCTGTGTAAGGGTTTCCTCCAGGCTCAGTCCGATCAGATCTTCCGGAACCACGCCCTGTGTCTGTTCAGGTGCGAGCTCTTTGAGAACATCAAAGTGCAGCTGCTCACTATCGACTATGACTCCATCGATATCAAAGATGACGGTATGTTTCACTATACTGCTCCCTATGCGTTCGCCGGAATCTTAAGCAGAACTTTACAGTTCGGCTCGGTAATTGGTTGCTGGGTTTTACCCTGGATGTTACAGCCAACCATGGTGAATGCCTGCTCATAGTCTTCAAACTCAAAGGTGTGGCTCACCAGCTTGCCGACCGGGATCTGGCCGTCGCGGATCGTGGCATAGGCACGCTCGAAACTGTTGTTGAGCGAGTCGATAGAGCCGATGACCGACAGGCTCTTATCGGCGATCTTCAGGATATCGAGCTTGGCATAGGAGTCTTTAAGTGCCACGTTGAGCAGCTTGCCACCCGGAGCCAGGCGATCAAATACGGTTTCCGCCAGATAACCTGTGGTATCCACACACAGATCGAGCTTCTCCTCATCACTACCATACTCTTCACGCATCGCCTCGCTAAAGTCGCGGTAGACCCGGGTTCCCTCGGGCAGTGCGTTCAAAGAGAACTGATAGCGGTGTTCATTTTTCTCAACCATGAAGGCCTTAACACCGCGCAGATGAAGGCTCCACAGGTAGAGCATTCCCATGGTGCCGGCTCCGATAACACAGGCACGGATGTTCGTGTGAGTGATGTTGAGTTTATCAACCCCTGTGATGGTGCAGCTCAAAGGCTCAGTGAGGGCACCCTCTTCAAAACTTACATGATCGTCAAGGTGGATCAGAGAGCTCTCTTTGGCCCGGTATTGATCGGCAAATGTTCCATCGTAAGAGACACCGGCTTCGGTGCCATTCTTACGCTCACAGTGATTTTCATTACCGGTCTGGCACATGCGGCACTGGCCACAGGAGTAAGTCGGGTTGATCACCACGCGATCGCCAGCCTTGAACCGAGTCACTGCCTGGCCGACCTTAACAACAGTCCCTGAAGACTCGTGACCCAGGGTCGTTCCCTGGATAGCTACCGGGTAATCACCCGTGATGATCCCGACATCGGTGCCACATAATCCACAGACCTCAACGGCGACGATCACATCATCGGCATCGATACATTCAAGCTCGGGAACCTGGATATTGCGAACATCCCAAACATCATTAAATTTTAGAGCCTTCATTACGCAACCTCCTGCAGGGTATCCAGAGTCTTCGCCAGCTCAACAAAGGTGAGCTCCAGTTTATTCATGATTTCGTCAATGTGTGCCTTGGTACAGGTCAGTGGTGGACGTACCTTGATTGCGCGCCCTTTACCATAGCGGGAGCCGCGAATGATTAGTCCGTGCTTGCCTGCAATCTCAATGGCCATGCCTGCTATCTGCGCGCTAGGGACATCAAAGCCAAACATATACCCCAGTCCGCGAACATTGGTCACCAACTCATGCTGCTCTTGCAGGGCAAGCAGGCCATTCTTGAGGTGAATTTCATTATCCTGAACATGCTGCAGAAGGTTGTCTTCTTCTATGACCGAGATGGTTTCATTGAGTGCGGTCAGAGACAGGGGGTTTGCTCCGGATGTACTGGAGTGCTCAAAGGACTCAAGACAATCTAAAGCACTTCTCATCAGGATCCCTCCGGTTGGGATCCCAAGACCGCCGGCACCCTTGGCAAATACGATGATGTCGGGCTTAAGAGCCTTTGCATAACCTGTACTGGCAAAGAAGGTACCGGTACGACCAAAGCCGGTCTGAACCTCATCGGCAATCACGACAATGCCGTATTTACTACAGATCTTGCGAACCTGACGATAGAATTCAACCGGCAATACGATGTTTCCGCCATTTCCAAGGACCGGCTCAAGAATGATACAGGCGATATTGCCGCAGGAACCAAAGTTAATGAAATCTTCCAGATCGGTGATGCTATTGATGGATTGAACGCTGCTTTCTTTGTTACACAGCTCACTGGCAGGCGTTGGGATCTTAATAGAACCATCAATGCTGCTGGTAAAGTTTTGCAATCTGAAAGCATTACCTGAGATCTTAGCAGTTGCCAGAGATTGACCATGATGTGATTTAAATAAAGAGATTACACCAGAACGACCGGTATATTTTTGGGCCATTCGAATTGCACCCTCGACGGCTCCGGAGCCGGAAACATCACGTAGCCAGATACGATCGATATTTTCAGGAAGGTGTTTCTTGAGGCGGGTCAGGATATGATCCGAAATAGGTTTTGTATAGGCTGAACTTAAATGAGTACAGCGATCGATCTGCTGCTTGAGTTTATCGGCAACTCTCTGGTTGGTATAGCCTAGTGGTAAGTTAAAGGTACCAGAGGCTGCATCAATTAATTTGCGCTCACCATCATGGAGATAGGGGCCATCACCTTTATATTGCCCAATAAGATTCTCAAACATATCAGTTGCATTGTTCATGATATTACTCTAATCAAAAATAAAAACAATAAAGATATTTATAACTATCAAGTTATAAACGCTAGTGTATTAAGATTACTAATATTCAAAATAATGAGACACCATAACCTGTACTGAGCATGTGAATGCTTAGATGAAGCTATACCAAAGATCTCTATGTGAGAGAAAAATCTTAAAGGTCA